>JBGAWT010000046.1:0-7747 GCA_044227445.1 Bdellovibrionia bacterium
GAAGTTCAAGGGCAGCGCGGACTACGGCACGCTCGTGCCCGCGACGATGACGGATGCTCGCAAACTGAAGATCAACGCCCCCGAAGGGAATATCTACCGTGCAGAGGGCTTCCGTCTGCCAACCGAAGCCGAGTGGTACGTGATCAAACAAAAAGCCCGCTTCCCTCTGGGTCCGCGCACCATTGAAGTACCGGCCTACACGCTCGAATGGGTGAGCGACCGCTTCGATAACAAGGCTCCATCAGGCATCGACCCGACGGGAAGGGCACGCGATGTGGGTCAAGGCGTGGATTTCACGGTGGTCAACGACTCTCACAACTCGCAGCCCATACGAAGAACGGGCAGCTCGCTGAGCCTTAACCCCGGAGGTCACGGGCGCGATAAGATCGGCTTTCGATTGGTGCGAACAAAAGATCCAGGCTAAGGACCACGCCACTTGGAGCGATTGCTCAAGTGCGCATTTCCGAAAACCTCAGCATGGGTGGCTTTGATGGCTTCTTCTTTTCCTTGAAACGACATGAGCTGGCACAAAGGACCGAAGCCTGCGCTACGAATATCGTTCGCCGTCTTGTCGTTGGCCACGTCCGTAGCCCCTCGCACGGTATAGCCCCAAAACCAGTAATGCTTGAAGTGATAGACGAACAGCGGCGAGCAGCTCGTTCCCGGGTGACCAACGTAGGCGCCGATTCCTAGCGCTAGCCACCGTGGCGCATCCAGTGCGTTGTAGCAGCCGGCATTGTAGACAAGTCGAATTCGCTTCCTCAGCTTGGGATCGATTTGATTGATGAGGCTGTAGTAACTGTTGGTGTGCGAGAAAATGAAGATATCCACCGCCGCCATGTGGTTGAGCATGCCCGAGATCTGCTCGATAAAAGCTGGGTGTCCCTCCCCCCAGTTGCGCCGATCGCGCTCCTCTAAGATGCCTGACTCCTCATAGCTTCCCGCGAGGCCGACGACGAAGTTCTTAGAAAACCAATTAAACGGAGGATTGTCGAGGATGAGGAAAATCCCGGTTCCGCTTACCGCAGGAATACGCTCCCAAGAAAAATCATCCGAGCGCTGGGACGCGCTGGCGCCCTGAAATAGCCCCGACAAGAGCAAAAGGCACACTCCGGTGCCGGCTACGAGCAATCCTTTGCTTCGTTTCACTTCCTATTATGGTAATTAAACAAATCTATTTAAAAAAGAAAAAATCAAACTACCGCTTGCGCATCCAGTCAGAGAACGCCGCGCGCAGCGAAGGCGCATCGAGAACACCCACGTGATTTCCTGGAAACCTTGGAAACTCCTCGCTCCAGATACCCAGCGCCGCGAGAGGCGTAAGCTCTTTGCGTTCCGCTAGAGCCAAAGCTTGAGCTCGTGCGCTTGGCATGTTGCCCGCGCTCTCAAGTGCCCTCCAAAAATGCCCCTGCCTGAGATTCAGCCCGAGAGCCGACATCTCCACACCCTCATTCAGGGAACGAGCCCAAAGCGTCGGCATCACTGAAAGTTCCCCTTCAGTGTAATCCAATGCCTCCGAACCCTGCATCGCAAACACGGGATCCACCCTAAAGTTCGCAGGCAGTTTGACTTCGAGCAACCCAGGCATCGCAGGCGCGCAGCACGTCGGGCGCGTTCCCACGAAAAAATCCGAAGCCGCTCGCACATCGGCCACCCCGTCTCCCATGAACGGGCGCACCCAAAACATCATGAACGCATCAAAGCCCCGGTCGCTGGGCCCTGTGTAACCGGTCCAAGGGGCGTCCACGGCATAGAGGCTCACGCTATGCCCCCCGGCCGCAAACTCTCCCGAAAAAGCTAGGTCGTTGAGGGCTGAACGCGCCACCAAAGCCCCCGCGCTTGTAGCAGCGATACGAACTGTGGTGCCTTCATGCCCATTGATGAGTCGCAAAATCTCAAAGGCCAGGTCCTGCCCGCTGGACTTCAAGGAGCGGGATTTATCCCGATACACGAATCCATACGAAGGAACTCCCTGCTCCAGACTCTCCTCAAGAAGCGCCTTCCAATGGGCGATACTCCCTCCCATCCCGTGCACAAAAACCGTCACGCCGTTGGAGAAATCCGGAACCTCATCACCCCAATGCCCTCGATCGCGAACGCGCAGCAACCGGCCCTGCCCCTCAGGTCCGAAGTAATCCGAGTCCCTCACTTGCTCCAGCGCGACTCCCCATGGCTCGGCCACCAAAAGGGGCGCTGCTGCCTGCCCCGGGAGGCACAAAAACCCCGCGAGCATAAACACAGCAAGAAATGTGGGCATTCCTAGATTTTTTCTGTTTTCGGCGTTTATGTCAAATTCCGGATTGATTCCGTCTGATAAAGGAGTTAGAAAGCCAGCCGTGTTTGGGGAAACATTTTTTTTCCGCATTCTCGTCGCTCTCACGGCATGGCTCGCTTTAGCGCAAGCCTGGGCCAAGCCTTGCCGCGACCTCCTAGGCTCTCAGGCGCCGGCTCTGGACATCAACAAACCGACGATCGTGATCGTCGATGCCTATTCGTCGGGCCGTTTCCTTGCGCCCGCGTTTTACGACGCGGGCTATCAAGTCATTCACATTCATAGTGCCGGCGTTCCTGCAATCTCTGGCTTCGTTCAGACTTTTTTTCCAGGCAATTTTACTTTGGACATCCCCCATCGCGGCAATATAGCCGAAACTCTGCGCGCTCTCTCTCCTTTGACCGATATCCGAGCGGTCGAAACGGGGGCAGACTCGGGCGTGCTCTTTACGGACGAGCTGCGCTACGCGCTGCAATCACGCTTCCCGAGTCTACCGAACGATGGAATTAATATTGCACGCAAGCACAAGTTCTTCCAAAACGAGGAGCTTGCCCGTCATGGCGTAGACTCGGCGCTTCAGCTCAAGACCGGACGCTTCAACGAAGCGCTCGCATGGACGCTTGAGCAAAACCTATTCGAAAGCCACGCCGGAAAAGTCGTCGTCAAACCCATGCTCAGCGGAGGCACCGACGGAGTGCATTTTGCTGCTCAGGAGCTTGAACTCAAGAAAGCTTTCGCCAACCTCATCGGCAAACCCGATGAGTTCGGGCAAATCAACCACGAGGTCCTGCTCTCGGAGTACCTCGAGGGCATCGAGTACGTCATCAACGGCCGCGTCTCGGATGGGCACGTCGTGATCACCGGAATTTGGCAGTACACCAAGCGTATGAGCGCCGAAGGACATCGTTTGATCTACGATCACGATGTTCTGCTTCCTTTCGAAGGCAAGATCCAAGCCTCGCTCGTCGACTACTCGCTCAGGGTTTTAGGCGCCTTGGGCATGAACAACTCCAACTTCCACCTCGAGGTCAAGCGAGTGCCCAAGCGCGGAAACGTCGCAGTCGAGATGAACGCGCGCATGATGGGCTCAGGCCAACCCTCGCTCGAAGAGATCGCCACGGGCCACAGCCAGGTGGATCGCACCGTGCTTTCGATCCAAAATCTGCCTGCGTTTAAATCCGTCAGGTCGGGCTACACGATCAAGAAGCACGCCATGATGGTGAGCATCGCTAACTACGTCGAAGGAGGCCTACTGAGGCCCGAAGCGGCGGCGCTCGTCACCGGACTTCCGGGTTACGTGCATCATTCGTTTCAGTTCAAACCAGGCGAGCCGATGAGCAAGACCATCGATATGGCAAGCTCCGTGGGCGACGTCTGGCTTGCCCACGAAAACCCCAGGCAGCTCGCTCGAACGCTCCAAGCGATTCGCGATCTGGAGCGCAGGGGAGCTTTTACGTCGCACTAAATCTGATATTCGCTTGACGAAAAATTCCTCTCCGCCTACCCCTCGAAATCATGACTACCGATGCTGAGCAACTCAAAGCCCTGGGGTATTCCTCTAAATTCGATCGCTCGATGAGCTTTTGGGAGAACTTCTCCCTAGGCTTCACCTACCTCTCACCCGTCGTAGGCGTGTACTCGGTGTTTGCCATGGCGCTTAAAGCAGGTGGCCCCCCAATGTTCTGGAACTACTTGCTCGTCGGACTGGGACAGCTGCTCGTCTGCCTCGTGTTTGGCGAAGTCGTCTCTCAATATCCGATCTCAGGCGGCATCTACCCTTGGTCGCTTAAGCTCGTAGGCCGCCGTTGGGCTTGGATGGCAGGATGGATCTACGCATGCGCTCTATTCACCACGGTTGCCGCGGTCGCCGTGGGCGGCGCTCCCTTTCTAGCTCAGCTCTTGGGTATCCAAATCTCTGGGGCCACTTCGGTCTGGATCGCAGTCGCGATGATCGCGTCCGCCACCGTTCTCAATCTCAGCGGAACACGACTTCTCGCGCGCGTCGCGCTCTTTGGATTCGCTTGCGAGCTCATCGGAGCGATCTGCGTGGGCGGATATCTTTTACTCAAAGCCAGGCATCAGCCTCTGAGCATCCTCTTTGACACGAGCGGATTCGGAAGCGGCATGTCCTATGCTCCAGCGTTCCTCGCATCTTCTGTCGCTGCGATGTTTTGCTACTACGGCTTCGAAGCCTGCGGCGATGTGGCCGAAGAAACTCCCAACGCTTCGGTAGCCATTCCTAAGTCCATGCGCATGACGATTTACGTGGGCGGCGGTGCCGCATCATTTGTCTGCTTGGCACTTCTACTTGCCGTGCCTGACCTCAAAGCTGCGATCTCGGGCGTGGACAAAGATCCCGTGACAACGACGCTCACCGCGGCAATGGGCGAAGGGGGCTACAGGCTCGTTATCGGCGTCGTTATGATCTCGTTTCTTTCTTGCTTGTTGAGCCTACAAGCTGCCACAAGCCGGCTCATTTTCGCGTTCGCACGCGACGGGATCATTCCTGCAAGTGGAGCATTGAGCCAGATTTCGGCCCGAGCCAAGGTTCCGGCCAACGCGCTTTTGCTAACCGGCATCATTCCGGCTGCAATCGCAGGCCTTGGGTACTTCCTGCAAGACGCCGTCAATACAATCATCAGCTTCGCTGCCATCGGCATCTACATCGCATTTCAGATGGTGGTAGCTGGAGCGGTGATCGCGCGCGCTCGAGGCTGGAAGCCCAAAGGAAAATTTACGTTAGGGGCGCTGGGATGGCCCGTGAACCTCGCAGCTCTCGTCTATGGAAGCGGAGCGGTCATCAACATGCTCTGGCCGCGCTCTCCCGCGGATCCTTGGTACGTGAACTACTCCATGTGTCTGACTGCTGCGATCGTCGTGGCGACTGGACTTGTGGGTCTGCTCTTTAAGCGCGGCAAGTAGGATTGTAAAAATCTACGCGCAGTAGTTTTACACACCCGCCATTTAATATTTACTTAAGAACTGCAACCCTTGGAGAGTCCCTAGCGGACCCTTCCACATAGGCTGCTTGCGCATCGTGAGCCTCATCTTGTCGAGCGGCTTATGTGGATTGCTCCCTTTCGCCTACCCCTGGGGCAACCCCTACGCCCCAAATGAAACGAGGCCCCCGAGCTCTCCAGCTGGGGGCCTCCTTCATCCACGAGCCCGTGTAGGGTGTTTGGCCCGTGAATGGTTTACTCCTAGCGAATCGGAATTCGCCGGGACTTAGCAGCGACTTCCTTCTTCGGGACGCTCACGTGCAATACGCCGTTTTCAAACGTGGCCTGCACCCTCTCCGCGTCCACCGCCGTCGGAAGCTCGAAGCTTCGTTGAAACAATCCATAGTGAAGCTCCGAGATATGGCGCTTGGTCGCAGCATCCCGCTTCTCTTCCTTGCGCTCAGCCGAAATCGTCAGGACATTGTCGTCGACTTCAACCTTGATCGCGTCCTTCGGTATGCCCGGAAGCTCGGCCCAGACATCATAGTTCTTATCGCTCTCCGCCAACTCGCATTGCACGGCGCGCGTCATTCCGCTGCCAGAGGCTCCATGCGCGTCGCGAGTCGGCCATTCGTCTAAAAATCGGTCGATTTGACGCTGCACGTTCATCAGATCTCGGACTGGGTGCGCCCAACGCATTGTTTGAAGCATGTCGTTCATTTTTTTTTCCTCACTTATGCAAAAAAGCTGTGTGCGATTCCGCGCTTGTCAAAGGGGGCTTTTGAGGAAAAAATTAAATAACATGAAACTTCACACACTCGACTACGCGATCGTGGCTTTGTACTTCGCTTTTGTGCTGGGAGTCGGATTTCTCAGGCGCCGCAACATCAAATCCCACGAAGATTTTCTTTCGGGTAAGGGCTTGCCGCTGTGGATCACTTCCCTTGCGTTCATCTCAGCTAACCTAGGCGCGCAAGAGGTGCTCGGAATGGCCGCGAGCGGCGCCAAATACGGCATCACAACCGCTCATTTTTACTGGGTTGGGGCGATCCCAGCGATGGTGTTCCTGGGCCTGTTCATGATGCCCTTTTACTTTGGCAGCAAAGCCCGCTCGGTGCCGGAGTACTTGGCGCTGCGCTTTGACGAAAAAACGCGCGGCTTTAACGCGCTCTCGTTTGCCACAATGACGGTGTTCTCCTCGGGCGTTTCGCTTTACGCGCTGGCTCTGCTGCTGCAATCGCTTCTAGGCTGGAGTTTTGAGATCTCTATCGCTCTTTCAGCCGGTATCGTTTTGGCCTACACGCTCTCAGGTGGCCTCACTGGCGCGATCTATAACGAGGTGCTGCAGTTCTTCCTCATCACTCTAGGGATCTTCCCGTTGGTTTGGGCGGGACTGGAGCGAGTGGGCGGATGGGATGGCATTGTGCAAGCGGTTCCCCAAGTCTACACGCACGCATGGACAACACTGGGAGCTGCAAGCCAGAACAAAATGGGCGTCACTTGGATGAACATGGTCTTAGGTCTGGGATTCGTCCTCTCATTTGGCTACTGGTGCACAGACTTTTTGGTGATCCAGCGTGCGATGGCCGCCAAGTCCATGCAAGAAAGCCAATCCACTCCACTCGTAGCGGCGCTTCCCAAGCTCTTCATGCCGTTCGTCGTTATTTTTCCCGGGCTCATCGCGTTAGCTCTTGCTGCGCGTCCGGACCTGCTTCCCGGCTTCTCGCTTCCGCTTAAGCCCGATGGTCGCACCGATTTCGATATGACTCTGCCCACTTTGCTCACAGCGCTGTATCCTAACGGGCTTTTGGGCGTGGGCCTCACTGCGCTGCTCGCGTCGTTCATGGCAGGCATGGCGGGCAACGTGACGGCCTTCAATTCGGTTTGGACCTACGACATCTATCAGTCCTACATCAACCCCAAGGCCAACGACCGTACGCTTTTGTGGATGGGAAAAGCAGCGACGCTCTTCGGAATCCTCGTGTCGATCGCCACGGCTTATTTGGCTCGTAGCTTCAACAACATCATGGACCTGCTGCAGCTCGTGTTTGGATTCGTCAATGCCCCGCTTTTTGCGACGTTCCTGCTGGGAATGTTTTGGAAGCGAGCTACGGGTCACGGGGCATTTTGGGGATTGGCGCTAGGAACCCTGGGAGCCGCGCTTACCCATGGAATGACTACCGCCGAAGGCAAAGGCGGATGGATGGGACATACGCTCTATGCGTTTGACTCGGGCATGGCCCAAGCATTCTCCATCGCCATCGTCGCTTGGAGCGCCTGCTTTGTTGGAACGATCCTCATTAGCTTTGCGCAAAAACCCAAATCGGATGCCTCCCTAAAAGGGCTGGTCTTTGGACTAACGCCCTACCCCAAATCCACTCAGGGCCCCGCGTGGTCGCGACCCGTTCCGATCGCGATCTTGGTCTTGATCCTCACCTTGTTTCTCAATTGGAGGTTTCGATGAGCTCAAAGAATTCACTGATCCAGCGCGTCGCTTCGGCTCTCGAAGACCTGCGCGTGGTGCTTGCCATCTTTT
>JBGAWT010000046.1:7785-16511 GCA_044227445.1 Bdellovibrionia bacterium
CATCTTTTTTGGGATCTTGGGCGTCGTGCTGTGGTGCGCTGATCCCGAACGCTCGGGGCTTAATTTTTGGGCGGCGCGGCTTCATTTGATAGCAGCCCTCGTTTTTGCGGGTTCCTGGTGGTTTTTCGCAGGTAAGAAAAAGAAATAACGCTTCGCTTCACTCCCTGCTCAACGACTAACATTTAGGCGTTTTGACGCCGATACGCAGTCATGCCCTCGTTCTACGAATTTTTGGTGAAGCCTTGGATGATTTTCACGGCCCTTTTCTCCTCCTCCGCGCAACAGACTTCGCTGAGCGCGACGCCTGGAGCGGGCGCAGCGGTGAGCGGAGCTTTTTGCCAGTTCCGTGATGTGGGCGGGGGCGACTGGATGACAGTCTGCCGCGCTCTGGGCTACGAGATGCCTGCGTTTATCTTCGCGGCATCCATCGGACTGCTGCTGTTTGCGATCTTCGCCAAGTTTCAGCTCTGGCGCGAAAGCCGAGTGCTTGCCGCAGGCTTAGGCGAGATCGAGCACGCTCTTGAGAAACACTGCAAGGGCGAGTCGATTCACCGGGCAGAGCTTCAAGAAACACGCGAGATGCTCAAAAAATCTGTGGTCGTAGGCACCTGGAGCGAGTTCTGCGATCTTCTCGTGGGCGAGACGGCGCGTGAACCGCTCTCCTCTCCAGAACCTCTGAGCGCCTTGTTCTCAAAGGAACGGCTTTTTTCGCACCATCTCAACCAAGGGCTTTACGCCATCGTTCCGGCCACGCTCACGGGCCTGGGCTTGCTCATGACGTTTATCGCCATCTTAGATGGTCTTTCGCACGTCAGCGTTGGGGCGAACATGGACGTCAAGGGCATCGCAGGCCTGATTAATGGGCTTTCGGGAAAGTTCTTTTCTTCGATCGTAGCAATCCTAGGCGCCGTGGGATTCACCTTAGCGGAGCGTATCCTGCTGAGAAATGCCGAACGCACTCACGCGCGGATCTTGCGTTTCTTGCAGCAGCGCGTGCCTGCGCGCAGCGCCTCGCAACTGCTTTTGGACATCAAGCACGCGCTCAAAAAAGGATAATTCGTGGCATCTTGGGGTGGCTCTAAGAATCAATCCGATCGCAGCCAGGCTCTGACGAGCTCGCTGACGGACTTGATGACTTCGCTCGCGGTGATCTTCATTCTGCTTCTGGTCGTATTTCTCAAGCAAGCTAACGATCAAAGCCGTAGGGCTAAAGAGCAGATCGAAAACCAACTTGCTGAGATCCTCAAGGAAAAGAGCCTCAACCTGGCTCAAGACCCCGACGATCCCCTCAAACTCGCGGTGCGCGTGGGCGAGGATGTCCTGAGGTTCTCATTGGGAAGCGCCGCGCTCTCCACCGGTGGCGTACAATTCGTGGATTCGTTTTTCTTGAAGTTCTCCGAGCAGCTCTGCGCGCCCAAGACGCGTGAGCAGATCGATTCGATCACCGTCGAGGGCCACACGGATCGATCCGGCGAGCGCACTCCTGAGGGCGTGAAGTTCAACATCGCCCTGAGCCAAAAACGCTCCTACTCAGTGCTCGAGCAGGCCCTCAAGAGCGTCCAGGGCAAGCCAGAGCTCTACGAATGCTTGCTGAAGCTCGCCTCAGCCAGCGGCAGAGGCTCTCGCAGTCCCGTCTTTGAAGGCACCGAATACAATGCCGACCGCTCACGCCGCGTGGAAATCAAGATCCGCGTCAAGAGCGCTGAACAAACCGTCCGCAAGCTCCTCGAAGATCACTGAAGCAAAATGAATTGCCCGGGGTTCTTCGGAACGATTTTGACGAATCCCTTAGTAATCCACCGGATCATGTAAGGCGGCATCGTCCCAAAGCTTCCGACGTAAAGAGCCGTAGGAATATTCGCTACGATCGTTTCCCACCACTCCATCTTGGTTTGCGGGCCTGAAGCGCCGTTGGTCTTCTCAAAATGAGCTTCGGCGATGAGCTTGACCCAACCTGAGATAGCCAGGGCCTCGACTTTGAGGCTCCCGCTAGCCAGATCCAATCGAAGCGTGGAGAGCTGAACCTTGTCCGAAGCCAGAGGCACCTTAGCCAAGAGCACGATGGACTCTAAACGAGTCGCCAGGATATCGCCGTCGTTGCCCTCGATAAAAAACTCTACAACAGGGGGAAGCTCCAAACCATAAACCTGGCCCATCTTCACGGACTTGCGAGGCTTAAATTCGACGTGAATGCGCTCTTTGAGATGCACCTCGACGCGAGTTTGCTTTTCGCCAGGGTAAATCCACGCAAATTGAATGGAAGTCGCGATCTTTTCTAAGACGGGGTTCTTATCCCCTTTGCTCGCAGATCCAATGTAGTAAGCGAGCGTCTCGCCATCCAAGTAGATGGGGGCATTCGATTTTTCGCCGGCCACAGAGATGTTGGTGATTGATCCAGAAAACCAGACGGCTACGACCGTGGCCGATACAGCACACTTCCGAAAGAAGTTACTCATTTTTCCCCCAAGTCCGTGGTTGAAAAACTGCTTGTTTCTTAAGGCATACAGCGAGGAGCAGCCGGGCGCAAGAGGCCGCGGGCCCAAGAAAGAGCATCTTTCCAAAGACGCTCGCGCTCCACGTGTCCATAACGCTGCGCATTCACAGAGGTAAGATGCGAAAGCTCGTAGCTCCCTAAGCGCCACCCCCAAGCCTGGTCGCTCGACGAAACCAATCCATCTCCACCCACCTGCGGCATCCCGACGATGCGCCCCAGCGTCAGCGCAGCGCGCTCACGCCAACCCCGCTCGCCCCCTTTTAGCTCCGCCCAGGCCGTGCAGGGCTCATGAGCGGCCAAGAAGTAATCCTTCCTAGAATCCACAAAGCCCGGCGCCAATTCAGACAAAGAACGCAGAGCCCGCATGTCATAGCCAAAGAGCTTAACCAGAGTTGCTAGCCAAGAGCCTCGCTCGCGATGATCCAAGGCCCAGCGCGCAACATCGCTGCCATGATGAGGGGTGCCTAAGGTCAAGATGCCTCTGACGCCGCTGAGTTGAAGCGACTTAACGGCATAGCGGACATCCAATCCACCTTGGCTTTGAGCGATGAGGATCCACGGTTTTCCCGCGCCCTCTTTCCACGAACGCAGGGACTCCTTGATGACCCATGCGCGCTCCTCAATCGTCGCGTCTAGCGGAAGCTTGAGCTTTTTTTGGCAGCTCACGCCCTGACGCAAGAACTCTTCCTGCCATCCCGAGAACATCTCATCCCAGGAAATAAAAAAAGTGCGCGAAGACCCCAAAGACTCCACCGCGCCTGGAACCCAAACAACACAAAAGGACTCGGGCTCCTTAGCCCAAGACGCGCTCACTAAGGAAAAGAGCAACGCGAGCCAGGCCATCAGCCCAATCGAATTCCTTGAAGCGGATGCATGCGAGCCGCTCGCCGGCTGGGATAAAAACATGCGACGAGCACGATGATTACCGCGCTGCACGCGATGAGCGCGTAGTACTTCGGATCGAATGTCACGGGCAGCGTGCGGTCGTAGTAGATGTCAGGCAAGTTCAGCTCGTAGCGCTTCAATCCCAAACAGATGAGCGCTCCAAGCACGAGCCCGCCACCCACGCCGCCGGCGCCGATGAACAATCCTTCCCATAAAAACACGCCAGCCACCTGCCGGTTATTGGCACCCATGGCTTTCAAGATAGAGATGTCTCTCGTTTTTTCCAGCACCATGAGCGTCAGGGTCGTAACGATATTAAAAGAAGCCACCACGACGATGAAAATAAGAATGACGAACATCGCCAAGCGCTCAAGCTTCAGCGACGCAAACAGATGAGCGTTGAGCTGTCGCCAGTCCAAGACCTGAAACTTGGGCAGCTGAGAGCGCAGACGATCCGCCACTCCTTGGGCTTGATCCAGGTTCGAAAGCGTCACTTCCCATTGGCTCCAGACTCCCGCGCGCCTGACGTAAGAGCGCACAGCCGTATCCCTAGCGAAAAGAGTATGGATCTCCTGCTCGGCCATCCCCGAATGGTAGATTCCCTCAACGACAAAGCGCTTCAGCCTAGGAACTCCGGCGATGCCCTCGCTCTCCGTGGGCGAAACAATGGAGACTTGATCCCCGGGCTGGATGCGCATCTCAATGGCAAGCTCCTGGCCGACGAAGACTCCTGGCAGCGGGGTTCCCCCACCCTCAGCGCCTTGCTTGAGCAGCAGTGGCTCAGCCCATTCGACAATCTGAGGTTTCATGCGCTCCAGGCGCTCGGGCGTAATTCCTTTGATCACTACGCCTTTGACCTTTCGAGCATGCCGCAAGATCGCCTCAGCTGAGATCACGGGCCAAAAATTCACGACTGCAGGTTCTTTCTTCCGAAGCTCAGCGATTTTTTCGGCCGACAGCTCGGCGTTTTCGACCCAACCCTGAGAATCAATCCCTGCCGTGCCCATGAGCTCAGGCTTGGGTTGAACGAGCACATGCAAATCCGAAGTAAAAAGCCTGCGCTTCATCTGCGCTTCGAATCCATCCATCACGGAGAGCACGACGATCAATGCCGTGACGCCCACACCGACTCCCATGACGGAGAGCAGGGTGATGAAACTCAGGAAGCGAGAGTTCTTTTTGGACTTCAGGTACCTGAGCCCAACCCAAGGAATCCAACGCATCGCTATCACGCAGGATAAAAGCGTTGATCGTGTTGAGCCATGGTCACGAGTTTTGCCGACGGCTCAAAGCGCGCGCCGAATCGCCCCTGATACTTGCCCAATCGCTCGACGATATGCTTGGCACCTAGGCTATCGGCATATCGCAGTAGTCCTCCACGAAACGGAGGGAATCCCGTGCCCATAATCATGCCCAAATCCACTTCGCTTGAGGCCGCCACAACGCCCTCATCCAAACAGCGACTGGCCTCGTTGATCATCGGAAGCACGCATCGCTCAAGGATCTCCTCGGCGGGCAGCGCGCCTTTTTGCGGAGTCACGCCCAGGATCCCATACACCGCAGGGTCCACATGCTTCTTTTTTGGATTCTTGGGGTCCGTGTAATCGTAAAGCCCTTTGCTGTTCTTGCGCCCCAGGCGCTTTGAATCGAGCAGCTTCTGATTGAGCGTGCAGGCTTGCATGCGCGGACCAAAAGCGTCGTTTAGGATGTGAGCGACCTTCGCCCCCACATCGATGCCGACCTCATCGACAAGCTCCATCGGACCCATGGGCATCCCGAAATCCAAAAGCACGCGATCCATCTCCTCGACGCCCACTCCATCGGCAAGCAAGTAGGTCGCTTCATTCAAGTACGGGCCTAGGATGCGATTGACCAAGAATCCCGCCGAGTCCTTCACGACGATCGGCGTTTTTCCCAACGACTTGCTCAATTGAAAGATCGTTGCAACGGCTTCGTCCGATGTCTTTTGACCTCGAATGACTTCGACTAGCGGCATGCGGTGCACAGGATTGAAAAAGTGCATTCCCACAAAACGCTCGGGCCTTTTCAGAGCTTCTTGCATCTTAGAGATCGAAAGCGAAGAGGTATTAGAAGCGATGATGCACGTATCCGAAACCTGGGTCTCAAGCTCAGCGAAAACCTTTTTCTTGATGTCGATGTTCTCGACGATGGCCTCGACAACGACATCCACGCCGCGGAAGCCCTCATAATCTAAAACCGGTGCGATCAGATTGAGCTTCTGAATGAACTCACGCCTGGAGATCTTGCGGCGTTTGACCTGCTTATCGAAAAGCTTGGTCGCCGCTTGGACGCCTAGGGCCAGGGCCTGGGGCGTGACGTCTTTCATGCGAGCCGCGATACCCTTGTCGGCCATGAGCTGAGCGATCCCTCCGCCCATGATGCCCGCCCCTAAAACACCTCCGTGACCGATACGCTTAGGTTGCGTCGAGTTGCCCACGGGCAGGCCGTTGGTTTTCTTGACGGCCTCGGTCATGAAAAACAGCCTGACGAGGTTGTGCGAAACTTCAGAAACCGCAAGCTCGCCGAAAGTACGCGCCTCAACAGCTAGAGCCTTTTCGCGAGCCTTGCCCTTGAGCTTGGGCCCATAGCCTGCGGAGGTCGCCTCTAAGATCCGGATCGCTGCCAGGGGCGCTGGATACTTGCCCTTGGTCTGAGCCATCACTCCGGCGCGCGCCTGCTTGTACACGACCATGCGCCCGGGAGGGGTCTTCTCAAGCAGTGTCCCCGCCATTCCACCCATTCCGCCTAGCTTAGGCTCGCGCGCTAGGCGCTGACCCCGAGTCAGGGCATCGAGATTCTTATTCACCCACGCAAGCGCGTTGCCCTCGAAGTCTTGAGCAGCGACGGAGGCCTCAGCGACTCCGGATTTGAATGCCTTGTCCGCAGTAAGATTCTTGCCCGTTAAGATCATGTCCAAAGCGCCTGCGATCCCGATCTTACGAGGAAGCCTCACGCAGCCACCCATCCCAGGAACGATGCCCAGAAGCACCTCGGGCAACCCGATTCGGGCCGCGGGATCTTGGGACATGACGATGGCGGTGCAAGCGAGAGCGAATTCGCATCCGCCGCCCAGCGCCGGACCGTCAATTGCTGCAACGGTCGGAACGGGCAGATCTTCCCAACGATTCATAAGCGCATGACCGCCGGCGGAGAGCGCTTGCGCGTCTGCTGCAGTCTTGGCGGCTTGGAGCATGTCCAGGTCCGCACCCGCGATGAAGTTATTTTTTTTGCCAGATTTGAGAACGAGAGCTTTGCAGCCCGAGGAGCCTGAGGCCAGTTCCTTTTCGAGCTCATCGAGCACGCGACCAAAATCGGTCATCACTTGCTGGCTGAGCTTATTGACCTTTTCGCCGGGGGTATCAAACGTGAGAACCCAAACGCCGTCTTTTCGCCGATCCAATGCAAATGCACTCGCCATATGAAGGCCCCCTTAGATGAACGAGGGGGAGCATAGCAAAGATCAGACGCAGTTGCAGTTTGAGTTTGAGTCCAGTTTCAGACCCAGTCAGTTCCGGTTTTCAGTCTAAAACTGGTCTTTAGAACGTAAACGTCGTGCCGAGCAGAACACTGATCAACGGTGCGTTGGCCATTGCACTGCCGACGTAACGTTGGTCCGTGTTGTTGTAGGCCACGAACGGATTGTATGGCCCGTACGTGTAAGGCGAGTTGCCTTGGTACAGGTTGTAGTTGTCCTGGGTGTAAATCGGGATGTACAGCTTGGTTTGGATGCCCACCGCGATGGAGCGCGTGATCTGAACATCCAAGCCACCACCCACAACGCCTTGCACGGTTTGCGAGGTGTAGTTGTTAGCTCCGAGGGTCAAGCCTTGGGAGCGCAGGTAGGTTTGGATCTGGGGGGTATAACCCGTGATGCCCCAAGAGTAACCCGCTCCACCGATAACGAACGGACGGAAACGGAAATCGCTCTTAGTGAAATACACGCGGACGCCGCCTTCAGCGGTGTGTTGCTGCATGAGCAGGGTGTCCATCGTGGGGTTCATTCCCGTGGCCATTGCCCAATTGCGGTAGTTATTGACGAAGAGGTTGCTGCTGAACGCTGCGCCCATGAGGCTGTACTGATAGCCCGCTTCGATCGAGAAATGCTGATTGAGGTTGACCATGAGCATGCCACCCGTTGCGAAACGGGGGGTCACTTCAAAGCCTTGAGCCTGGGTGGCAAACGCTACGCCGGCTGCTGGCGAGAACGAGAACGTCACATGATCGATGCCGCCTTCACCCACGTGCAAGAAGCTCGAGGAGGAACCAGCGGCTTGGTCGCCGTCAGTCGGAGCCGCAGGAGGGGTAACCACGACCGTTTGAACGGGCATGGGTTGAGCAGCAGGTTGTGGAGCCGCTTGAGCAGCAGGAACCGCGTCCGTGCCTTGTGCGCCCAAGATCTGCTTGGTGAGGCGCTCTTCTTCGCGCAGGCGAAGCTCTTCGAGGCGTGAACGGAGGTAATCTTCGTTACGGATCTCGCGGCGCATGCGTGCACGGCGGTAGATCTCAGCGCGATTCATGCGCGTATCCCCGGCTTCTTCGCCTGGGAGCAGATCATCTTGCTCAGCCGCTACGACTGGAGCTTGAGTGGCCGGAGCCAAGGGAGCCAAAGGAGCTTGAGCCGCTGGAGCGACTTGAACTGGGGCAGCTTGTGCTTGAGGAGCTACAGGAGCCATCGGCTGTTGAACGACGACAACCGTCGGAGCTTGAGCAGCGGGTGCGACTTGCGCAGGAGCAGGTGCTGCTGCAACTGGTGCGATCGGAGCGGGAGCTACTGGAACTGGTGCCGCCGGAGCTGGGTTAACAACCGGTGCTGTTGGAGGCTGATCCAAAATCAACTCGGCTCGAACCGTGCCGACGATCCCCGATAAAGCACACCCCAAAATAACGATGCGAATTTGTTTCGCGCTCAAATAAGACATTCCTCGCTCACCCTTCCTCTTCAAACCTTCTGAAAAGATTTAGTGTTCTTCGAGGTCAACCCTGCGCTGTCGGAGTTCTTTTCCGACTGAAACCATCTCTACTACCCGAAGGAACGAGTGCGGTCTTATCTTATTTCCGACAAAAAGGAAACAATATTGTTCAGTTATAAGGCCATGAAACAAAAGGGTTTTAACAAACCGTTGGATAATTAAATTAAAAAAAGGATTTCTAAACTGATTTAATTTGTAGCCATTTTTTACGTGAATGAGGGGGTAAAAAGCAACAAACGGATTAGTTAGCCTAGGGGGACTTAGGGGGTGTGGGGGATAGGGTGGCTAACCAATCCGTTTGTTACATCTAGGTAATGCAGCGGACGTGCCAACCCAAAGTCATTAAAATTCCTATT
>JBGAWT010000047.1:0-16441 GCA_044227445.1 Bdellovibrionia bacterium
CGCTGGATCGAAAACCCGGAGCCCGGGAGCGTCGTTTTTTTTTCGGTCGATACGGCGGACTTCGCCCGCATGGCCGAGGGATCGGCTGTCATTTGGCTGGGTGAGCGAGCGGGATCGCTCTCAGGCACCACGGCGTTAGGAACGCTTCGCCGGTCGGATTTTTCCCAGTTCGAAATTTTTAGGTCCGCGGGGAACAAAGTCGTTTCTGTTCTGATAAACTTTTTCAAAGGGCTTCCTCCGGGAAGCGTCGACCGAGTAGCTCAAACCTACTTGCGATGGAAGGTTTGGACGGGGTCGTTATCTGGGCGACGGTTTCAGGAAGATGCCGGCGCGAGTTGCGCCAAGGATGAGGGGATGATCGCATGGGGCTGAATCAAGGCATTCAAAAGTATCGTGATTCTCAAAAGGGCACGACTACTGAGAAGAAGAAGATCTCTGCTAAGGCCGCTCAAGCCAAGAGCGCTGAGCACGTTGCCAAGATGGTGGAGGAGATCACCGAAGCCGAAGCAAAAGCTAAAGAAGAGGCTGCGCTTCAGACGGAGATTGCCGCTGAGCTGATCCGGGATTCGGCCCAGACATCGCTTCTGGTCAAAGAAGATTTCAATCCGACCAACTCCACGCGCGATCGACTGATTCTGGAATACTCGCCGCTCATTAAGTACATTGCGCAAAAAATCGCAGCGCGCTTACCCGCGAACATCGAGCTTGACGACCTTATCAGCAGCGGCGTGATCGGCTTGATGGACGCCATCGACAAGTACGATTCGTCGCGCGACAACAAGTTCAAAACCTACGCCGAATTCCGCATCCGCGGCGCGATCCTCGATGAGCTTCGCGCGCAGGACTGGGTACCCCGTTCGGTGCGCGAAAAAGCCAAGATGCTTGAGCGCGCGTACTCCAAGATCGAGCAGACCCTGGGTCGCCAAGCTACGGACGAAGAAGTTTGCTCCGAGCTGGGCATTAACCAAGAGGAGTACCACGATCTCCTCAACCAGGTTCGCAGTGTGTCGCTGCTCTCGTACGACGACCTTTCGCACTTCTCCAAGGCAGATAAACGCGCCTTGCATGGTCACGGCGATGCGGGGTCCAAGTCGCCCAATCCGTTCTCAGAAGTAAACACCGCCTATGTAAAGAAGATGGTGGCCGACGCGATTCAGGATCTGCCTGAGAAACAACGCCTCGTGCTTTCGCTCTATTACTATGAGGATCTCAATCTCAAGGAAATCGGACGCGTCCTGGACGTGACCGAAAGCCGCGTGAGCCAGCTGCACACGCAAGCGATCCTGCGCCTCAAGGCCAAGCTCAAAGGCCATTTCGACGACTTCGTGACGTTGTTTAGTTAGGGGCTACTTCGCTTCGAACTTAAACGACCCATAAGTGATGATTTCAGGGGTCGACAGATCGATCTGTGTCATCGGGTGCTTCTTACCGAGATTCACGAAATAAGAAGTCTTTGCTCCGTACACATTCACTTTTTCGGTGGGGCAATCGATCACATAGATGAATCCGCAGCTAGAGGGGGTCATCTCGGGTTCTTCAACCGGGAGGACGAGTCCGCCGCAACGCCATTGGATCTGACTGGACTCGCTCGGCAGTTTGCACTGGCCTGCATGTTTTTGGTTCAGAACGGTCATCAAGGCTTCGATGCTAGGCTGCGAAATGACTTTCAACTCGGTTGCGTTCAATGGCGGCGTTCCTGCATCAGGGGTTTGGGCATCCTGAGCCACGGCCAGGATAGGCGCCGAAATCAGGGCCAACAAAGCGATCATTCGGAGCCAGCTTTTCGTTTGCATGAGTATCCGTCCTTATTTTTTAAATTCCGTACTTATTTAGTACGATTTTGTCAAGCGGGCCTTGGTCGCGTGCTCTTCATACTTCGTCCCTTTGAGTCTGGACTCATGATACCGCCCGCACTGTTTGAGGAATTCTTCGCGCACTGGAAGTGTTTCGTGCGGCGCGCGAGTGGGCTCGCCCAGTACTTCCCAAAGCTCCAAGTCATTGAGCCAGCACAGCTCGTGGCCCGTTTTGTCGCGGTGGGTGCGGATGGCGGCTTTGAGTCGTTCGACTTCGGCGCGCAGCTCTTGGGTTTCGTTCATGGCCTTGGGGCTTATCTCGGAGGGTCAGTCGTGGGCAAGCTCCATTTCCCATTCGGGGTGGGCTTTGCGATTCCAGAGGCCTGCCGCTTCGAACAGGTTTTTGAACAGGTAGGTTTTTGCGCCGGCAAAATCCCGTCCCCAGTTGATGAGGCGGGAAAAGGGGATGGCATCCCAGAAACGGCCTTTGGGTGCGCCCTTTTTGGCGCCCATGATCTGGAAAGCAAGCTCTCCCGAAAAACGCCTGAGGAAGGCGCGGAATTGCGCCTGGGCCTGCGGGTAGCTCTTGGAGCGCGTCTTGAGCAGCAGGTGCAGATGGTTGCCCACGTTGGCGTGGTAAAAAATCTGAATGTCGTAAAGTTTGGAGAATCTCTTGAGAAGTTTTTCGACGCGATTGCTGTGCGCCTGCATCGACCAGCGCCCTTTGGCGCGCGAGGACTTCAAAATCACGTGAATGGGAAGGCGGTGGGAGAAGGGGCGTGCGTTTTTGCGGCGACCTTTGTTGAGATTTCCGCCGAATGCCATTCCCACTTTTCGATCAAAACCGGGGAGGAAGGATTGCTGTCTCACAGAGATGGTATTTATTTTAATTTCGTTAATATTTCAATGGGGCAATGGTATTTTTGTTGAATAGTTGTGTTTTTTTGTTCTCCCGATGAAGTCGGGAGTCGGGAGTCGGGAGTCGGGAGTCGGGAGTCGGGAGTCGGGAGTCGGGAGTCGGGAGTCGGGAGTCGGGAGTCGGGAGTCGGGAGTCGGGAGTCGGGAGTCGGGAGTCGGGAGTCGGGTAGCGCTCAAGCCGCGTCCGCGTCTGTACTTAAGCTGGGCGGTTACTCTAGAACCAAGAGCGTCCCTTGCGTCGTCCTGGCCACGAAGAACTTCGCTTCATGGTCCATGAGCCCGCTTGCGCGCGCGGCAGCGATATAGGCATGCTCAGCCATCGAAGGAGGGGGAAGCTCGCCTCCGGCCACCATCGCTCCTTTGGAGTCGACCAGCGCCCACTTCAGGAGCGCTGCCCAGGAATTGCGTCTCTTATTGATCGGGGCCAAGCCCAGAGTCTCAAGCGTTACGGCGAGCTTGGGATTGACCACGAGCTCACCCACGACTCGCACCGCGCGAACGCTCGCGTCGCGCTCGACGTGCCGGGAGACCCCCAATAAAAGTGCGCGGATAAAGTTCCAAAGCTCACGCCTCGCTCGTGGCTTGAGGGTTCCTACTAGCGCGATTTGCGATACGTGCGTGACGATCACGGTGAGCTGGCCTTCGTTCTTTTCGAGCCTGCCCTTGAACTCAAGTTCCTTGCCTCGTGCTTCGAGCGTCGCTTTGCCGCCTTCAAAGTCCGCGACAAGTGAAACCACGTCTGCAAATCGAGCCTCATCTATCCCACGCCCTAGCCCGTTGAGTCGCCCAACGGCTTCCAGACGCTCTTCGGAGGCTCCTAGGATCCGGAGGCAATCCTCCGCACGCGCTCCAGAGGCGTAAATAAGGGCAAATATCGCGGGAAAAAGCATTCTTTGCATCGAGGTGAGCGGGAATATAGGAAGGGGGAGTGAACAGCAAGGGCCAAATCTAAGCTGCTTGAGGCGTGCCGTCGCTATCGCCGGCGCCGTCGGTGGGATCGATCTCCCCATCCGAAGCGGCAGCTAGAGCCGCGAAATCCGCTGCAGCTGAGCTTCCAGCGGCAGGAGCGGCAGGAGCCATTGCAGCGGCCGCAGCTTCCTCTCCGGGAGCCGCGCTATTTGCGTAGAGGTACTTCTTGCAGAGCTCGTCGCAGAACTCGGCGATGATCTTTTCTTCGTCGGCGTTGTCGAAAACGAATTCGATTCCGACGCGATACTTGAACTGAGGGCCGTCGCTGATGACGGCGGCGTTGAGATTGTATTGCTGACACCAGGTGACGCGGCCATGCAGGTCTACGCGTTTGGGGTCGTTCAGAGAGATCAAGATTTCAAATCCGGTATTGAGGGGATTGGAAGCGAATATGCCCACGCCTTTGGCGGACATGTCATTGAGCACGAGGCGGCCTTGCGCAACGACGCTCGGCTCGCTGGGGGCCTGGGTTTGGCTCCCGCGGTGCAGCAACTTAATTTCGGCTCCGACGCGCTTGAGGTGAAACGGCTTTTTCTGCCTGGACCGCGACTTACGCCGCGTGCCCACGATATTCGGTTTCCCTTTTGCGGCGTTTGGAGCATTTCCTCCCTGCCACATATTAGATTTAATTCTGACGTAAGGGCCCGAAAAGGGGAGGTGGCGGACACATTCAATTGTAAAGTTTCGAAAGATTCCTTGCTTATTAAGTGTAATGAAAACAGTCAGTTAAGCCTGCTCCGTAATCCCCTAAGAATTAAACGGGTTAATAGTTAACCCTAAACAGTATTAGTTTACTATTTGAAGGCCCATACGAAGGGCAAAACGGCGGCTTTCAAGAGCTCCTGCAGTCAGGCCCATTTCCTCGCCGTAGGTCGTGACGTCCATCGTAAAAAACCTGAAATAAAGGCCCAAGCCGGCCGTTAAATAGCCTTGGTGTAAGCCCACGCGGGCCACGAAAAACCGCCAGCGCGACTCCGCGCCCATATTAATGAGGCGCCAAAAGCTCCCATAGCCCGAGTTCAGGATATCCGAGACCTCCAGGGCCAGCGTGCTGTCCTTAAAAGGGCCCCACAGCGCGCGCCTTACGGCAAAGCCTCCGCCTAAAGAGCGTGGCTGGGCTACTGGCAGCACTCCCGTGCGCGTGATCGAAAGAGGTATGTTCGCATATCCTCCGCCCAGGATATTCGTGATCGCGCCGCCGACGCTAAACTCAAACTGCTTGGGCTTCCAGGGCAGGGTGAAGGTAAAGCCAGCGTCTCCGTCCACCATCATTCCGTCGCCCGCCGTAGCTAAGAGCGACAGGGGCCGGCCCTGGAAATAATCCACCAAGCTATACGCTGGGTTTCCAGAGAGTCGGTGAGCCACGCGAGCGGTCAAGCCCAGCGCAAGCATGTCATCGGGCAGGAGCTTTCGCGCCACCGTAAAATGAAACGCGGCATCCACCTGCGCGCTAAAATCAGTCTGGTAGCTGCGCCTGAGCATCCCATCGATGGTGGTTTGCGTGGTGAGTCCGAATGCGAAAGCCCACTTCCGCTCTCCGCGCGCGGGAATAAAAACCGAAGGAAACGCGGTTTGGATCCTAAAGTGCAGTTGATTTCCGGCTTGCGTGCCCACAGCGGCGACCGGATCTGAGCTTCCCAAAATGGCCGGAATAGCCATGATCGTAGGAATGGTTGTTTCGATCATCGGCAAAACATCGACCATTCGAAACTTGAACCAAGGGTTGCCGGCTGCGCGCGCCGGGTTGCCGTAAAAATTATCGTCCCAAAGGCCGGTCGTGTACATCACTCCGCCCATCGCTGATACGCGGGGGCTGACGTATCCGTGGGTAATGGCCTCTGAAGCCCAAAGACGGGTGGCGCTACCCAGTGCGATCGCGGTAATCAAACAGCTCGCGGCGCGTATTCTCAATTTCCGACCCCCGCTTCAAGCAAGGCTGCGCGGTAGCAGGGGGACTCGCCCGAGAGCCCCGCAATTCCGATTTGCCCGCCGGCTGCGATGATGGCAGCTGCAAGCTGGCTTACGCCGCCCCCAAAGCTTCCGGTGGAGCCCAGCTCCGATCCGCTAAGCGCCGTTGCGATCGCATTGGCGGCGGCATCGATCATATAAAGAGATGCAATGCCCGAGGGCGTTCCGTCGATATCCGTTGTCGTAGCGGTATCGAGCGAAAACGGCGCCGCGCCATCGTTGAAGCGATATCCACCGGGAACCGTGCAAACAGGTGTAATGGAGCATGCGCCTGCTGTGGTGGTGCAAGAGGGCACGCCGTCAGCCGCGAGGTCTGCTTTCACGAACTGGCTTGAGGTCGCCGCTGTCTCCGCAAGCAACTCGGCCATGAACGCCGAGGCCGTAAGCAATCGCACCAAGCCGCGAAGCGAGCCAGATCCGATGGAAGGGGCCTTCAGATAAGCGGTGTGCAGGGCCTTGCGCTTAATGACCCCCGGGCTTTTGGTCGTCAGTACGGCTGCCAGCTGCGAGATGAACTTTCCGCCCACTTGGGCCGCGCTTGAAGAGGAGAGAATCGCCTGGGACATCACGGGCAGTCCGATGCCTTCTTGATCGAGAATCAACCAGGCGCCTTCGGACAGCGAGGTGTCGGCGGATAAAGAAGAAACGAGCGCGTACTGCTGGGCCGCGCAGGTAAAGTCCCCTCGATCAAAGCAGCCTCGAGCAAGCGACAGGCGTTGCGCATCGTTGGTGGGTTGGTCAAAAAGGCGATAGAGATTGCAGCCCGAAATGGCGCCACTCAAAGCTAGGAGTGCGAGAACAACGCGAAGCTTTCTCATCCGGAGACGGCTTGACGATACCATCGCTTGAGGGCCTCTCGAAGAGCTTTTTCGTCTCCTTCGTTGGCAACGATAAACGAAGCTTGGGCGCGCCGCGCCTCGTCGCTGGCTTGCGCGCCGAGGATCGCGAGCGCTTGCTCGCGCGTGGATTTGTCGCGAGCGGTGATGCGGCGGATGCGCTCTTCTTGAGGGGCTTCGATCAAGAGCACTCCATCAAAGTCTCGCCCGCGGTCTTTCTCAACGAGCAACGGAATTTCGTAAACGACAACGGGAACCTTGCGCATCACTCTGAGCTGCTCAATGCGCCGGATGCTCTCCTGGATGATCATCGGGTGGAGAATGCCCTCGAGTTTGGCGCGTGCTGCGGGGTCGGCAAAAATCTTGGCTCTCAGCGCCTTGCGCTCAATCGTCCCGAATTCGCGCATCAGCAGGGGCGCCGCGGCGCCGCCCGGAAGCGTGAGCTCGCGCGAGATCTCGTCAGCCGAAATCGTGCCTGCGCCCAAGTCTCGCAAGATGGCAAGCGCTGTGCTCTTTCCTGCTCCCACTCCCCCGGTTAACCCCCACAGCGGAATCGGTTTCACCCTATGCGCTCCTTGGCTTTGGCTTCGTCCCAGTAGCGATCCATCTCGTCGAGCGTGGCTTGCTCGGGCTTTCGGCCTTGCTCGCGCAGCCTGGACTCAACGTGCCTGAAGCGCGATTCGAAGCGCGAGAGCGTCGAGCGAAGAGAGGCTTCGGGATCGAGTTTGAGCAGATGTGCCACGTTTGCGATTGAGAACAGCAGATCGCCGATCTCACCGGAAGTGGCATCATTATCTTTTTGGTGAATGGCTTCTTTGAGCTCTAACCACTCTTCGTCGATCTTTTTAAGCGGCCCTTCGAGGTCTGGCCACTGAAAGCCTACTTTGGTTACTTTTTGAATTACCTTGAGCGAGCGTTGCAAGGCGGGCACTCCACGAGGAACACCGTCCAATACACTCTCGGGTTTGACAGCCTTCTCGCCGGCTTTGATTTGATCCCAATTTTTTAAGACCTCCTCGGAGCCGCTGACTTGGGTTTCGCCAAACACGTGGGGATGGCGGCGGATCAGCTTCTCGTTCAAAGCCCGGCATACATCTCCAAAATCAAAAGCACCCGTCTCTGACGCCATCTCGCTGTGGAGCAAGATCTGAAGCAAAAGATCTCCCAGCTCTTCGACCACTGGGCCTCGCACGGCAGGATCTTTAAGAGCCGCAGGCGAATCGACGTGGTCCAGCGCATCGATCACTTCGAAGGCTTCTTCAGCGACAAAGGGTCTCAACGATTGATGTGTTTGCTCGCGATCCCAGGGGCAGCCTCCTGGCGCGCGCAATCTGTGCACGGTTTGGATGACTTCTTGGGCAGCGGTGAGGCGAGGGTCCGACATGCTCTAAGAGCTATCAAAGAGTGGGGGGCGAAGCTAGTGCGTGGCAGTGGTTTGAGGCTTCAGGATCTTCACGCCCAGCGATTCGGCGCGTTTGTGGATCTCGGCCGAAAACTCTTTTTTTCGTTCGGTGAGGTACTCCGAGTAATTGGGCTCCTCGAGGACGTAAGCTGCCATTTCGTTCATCATCAGCTCAGTGTTTTTCTGGTCGTAGTCTCGGCCTAAATCCTTAACGACGTACTGTAGCCAGGAGTCGTCGGCGCTATGCGCCTCCCAAAAGCCGCGGATCAGGTCGTGAAAAGCAGGACTCTGAAAAAACTGGGCGTGGATCAACTCATGGCTCAGTGTCGCAAGATAGCTGCGATCATCTAGCCCAAGCGCGATGAGCGTCGTGTCGCCGCCTAGTTCCTTGGTCTTGCTTTGCGAGTAGGTTTTCATCGCGGTCTCGGGCTCAGTGATGCAAAGCGTGACATCGTCGACGCACTTGGCTTCAAGTGCGTCGTAAAAACGTTGCATGTCCGAAGACCTCAGATCATGACCTGCGATTCCCCAGAGCATGGTGATCTTAGCTCTTTTGTCATCCCAAGAGTGGATGATTCCCGCCTCTCCGCCGCTGAGGCCTTCGATAAACGCGGATGCCCGTGACAGCGTTTGGTTCACGGACTCCGCCGATTGAGAGATGCACACCGAGGTGCGTGGGATATCCGAGAGGTCGCGGCACCAGATGCGATCTAGGGCGGCAGGTTGGGCCTTGAGCTCACCGGCCCACGCCCCACTCTCAGCCACTGTGATGGGGTCGAGCTTGATGATTTCGGCATGTGCCGAGATCGTCATGAAGAGCGAGAGTGCAGCTGCGAGGATGAGGTCTTTCTTCATGGAGCCAGCAAAGCTTCTTGGACCTTGTTGCAGCGATCGATCTCTTGGTCGAGCTGCTTGATGTAGTCTTCGTCGGATGCGGCAAAAATCTTGGCCGCACCTTTTCTTTGGACGTGCATCATTCCCACCATTTGAGCGAGCGTGAGCAAGTCACTCGGCGGATTCGAAAAAATGGGCTGTTGCTCCATGTAGGTGCAGGTCAATTTCTTGAGGTTGACCTTCTTTGCTTTGAGCAGATCGAACACCTCACGGCTGCAGACCCGAGCGAAAGCATCGCATGCGGCCATATCGCCACCGCGCGAAAGCGAGTAGGGATCGAAGCCCGCTTCCAGGACTGCCGCCGCCATGCGGGGGTGACGATCCGAATTCAAGAACACGCGATGAAGCGGGGTATCGCCTCGCTCGAGCTTCTCGTAGGCCAACCGCTTAAACTCCGTCGATGTAACCAGATCCTTGATCTCCGCATCTTGCGCGGCGAGATCCTCGGCCGTTTTTGGAACGGCTCCCAGGCGCTCGATTTTGGTCACTAGGGCAGCCAACTCTTGATCGCGGCTCACGATGCCAGCATCGAGCGAAGCCTCCTGAGCGCTGGAGAGGGGAAGGGTAAAGGTTAAGAGGATGAGCGAAAGGGTCGTCATGGCGGTTCGTTACCATAGGATGGGTCTATCGTCTATTCATGATTAAAACAGTCATGTAATTTGTGGTGCTTGATGATTCCCTTGGAATGTCGTTCACTTAAAGCAGCACAATGAGCCCCAAGAAACACAAGAAGCGCCCAAGGCCCGCCAAGAGAAAAGCTCGTCGCACAGCACGGCGGCGCAAGCTTGGCCGCAAGCCTAGGCCCAAATCCAAGCTCGAGCTGAGGCTCAAAAAGGCCTTAGGGATCCTCAACTCAGGTCGCGCGTTCAAGGCTCGCCTCCAGCTTGCCCCGAAGGCTGAGATCCAAGCTCAGCTCACGCTCATTAACGCGGCCCAAATGACGGAGCTCAATTGGCGCCACCGCCGCAAGGAGGGCACGACCGACGTGCTCAGTTTTCTGGCTCCTCCTGCGATGCGCTTCATTGGATTCTTAGGCGAAGTCATCATCTGTACGCCCGTGCTCAAGGCCCAGGCGCGAGAGCTGGGCCATTCGCCTGATGTGGAGCGCGACGTACTCATGGTGCACGGCCTGGTGCACCTGTTGGGCTGGGATCACGAAAAAGGCCCCGAAGAAGCCAAAGCCCAAGCGCTGCTCGAGAAGAAGATTCTCAAAAAGCTCAACCCGCGCGCGAAAGCGGGCTTGATCGCGCGAGCCCTGTCGTTTAGGAAGTAGTCACGATGTCACTAGCGCCTCACGAGATCCGTACCCAGCTGCAGACGATGAAAGAGAAGCTCGATTTCCTACGAGGTTCGCTTTGACCTCGCTTACAAAGAGCGCCGCATCCAAGAGCTGACCGATCTCTCTGGCCAGCCCGAGTTTTGGACTGACAACCGCAAGGCGCGCCAGCTAACGACCGAAAAATCCAAGCTTGAGACCGAAGTGAGCGAGTTCCGCGGCTTGGAGCGCGGCTACAACGACGCAGAGACCCTGTTTGAACTCTCGGAGCAAGAAAAAGACGAGGGCACGCTCACCGAAGTCGGTACCCTCGTTTCCGAACTCTCGCAAAAATTTGAGCAAGCCGAATTCCGCAAGATGCTCTCCGAGGATGCGGACTCTCGAAACGCGATCCTCACGATCAACGCGGGAGCCGGGGGAACGGAGTCGCAGGACTGGGCGCAGATGCTCTTCCGCATGTATCAACGCTGGGCGCAACGCCAAGGCTTTAGGTTCGACGTGATCGATGTGTTGCCTGGCGAAGAAGCCGGTATCAAGAACGTCACGGCCTCTATCACCGGCAACTTCGCCTACGGGCTGCTCAAGAGCGAAGCCGGTGTGCACCGTCTGGTGCGCATCTCGCCCTTTGACAGCAACGCGCGTAGGCACACGTCGTTTACTTCCGTGTTCATTTCACCCGAAGTGAATGACGATTTCGAGGTCACGATCAATCCCGCTGATTTGCGCATCGACGTGTATCGCGCCGGTGGCAAAGGCGGTCAGGGCGTCAACACCACAGACTCCGCGGTTCGCATCACGCACGGTCCTTCGGGCATCGTCGTGACCTGCCAGCAGGAGCGCTCGCAGATCAAGAACAAAGACTTGGCCATGAAGGTTCTTAAGGCTCGCCTGTATGAGCGTCACCTAGAAGAAGAGCGCCAGAAGCAAGCTGCGGTTGAAGCCACTAAGAAGGATATCTCCTGGGGACACCAAATCCGCTCCTACGTTTTGCATCCTTACAAGATGGTTAAGGATCACCGGACGGGGTACGTCCAACCGCAAGCCGATAAAGTTTTGGATGGGGATCTTGAGGGCTACATCAAAGCCTATCTCACTGCCCGCATCACGGGTCAGTGGGCTCGCGGTGGGGATAGCGACGAAGTATAAAAATTTACCTGAATTGGGAGAGGGTAAAATGACTCACAATCTGAAAGCTTTAGCTGCGATGGCTCTATCGCTCACATTAGTAACTCCGGTGTTTGCATCCTCGAGGTCCGGGGACTCGGTGGTCGCAGTCGGAAGCTTTTTAGGAGGCGGGACCGCTGCGCTGGGTGGAGTGATACTCCTGATTGGTTTCTTTTGCCCCGGTACTGGCGCGGGTTGGGGCGCTCCTCTCGTGATCACCGGACTGGGAGTTATGAGTTACACAGGGATAGAGATGACCACTCGTGAATCCCGGCGAAACGCCATTGCGCAAGCCCTCAAAGAAGACTCCGCGGCTTTTCTCGCCTCCGAAGAGTCCACCGAATTGCTCGCGCAGGTTTTTTTGGGAATTCATGAGGAGCTCAGAAAATACCGGCAGCCAGACGTGACGAACGAGCAGATCGCGCAGGGCTTGCTCGCGGCCGATCTCTAGAACTCGATTCCCGTTTTCCCAACCACGATGAATTCCGCTACCAGCACCGGTAGCGTCGGAGTCACATCAAGCTCCAGGATCACGTTCTTTCCAAACTTCCCACCCATCAGGGGCGTGCGATACTGAGCGGATAAGAACGGAAGAGGAGCAATCCCAATCGGTCCCCTGGGAACGTTGTTGAGGTGGATGTCGAGGATGGGCGCGACTCCTCCCCAAATGCCCAAACGCAGCGGGATGGTTTCAAACTTGTAGAAGAAGCCCACCGAGGGAAAAGGGAAGAGAACGATCGTATCGATTTCCCGAGTATTAGTCGTGCCGAGAGGGGTCCGCATCGTGCGAAAAGAGAAAAGACGAAACTCGATCTGCACAGGCCCGATCAGCCGATGCCCCCACCTTCCCGAAAGCGTTGGGCCATAGGCGACCTGTATTTTCCTTGCCGCATTGTCCTCCACATGCACCTGAAGCAGGATGCCAACTAACAGTGACCATTCGCTGCCGGGCTTGGCCTGAGGCTTGAATTCCCGCTCTGAGAGCTCCTCTGCAGGGTCCTTGCGGGTTTGCCACTTGCCGACAGGCTCGCCGTCCTTCCACATGCCTTCGTCTCTGAGCTCGCCGTTCTCAAAGTAGCGGCTCCATTTGCCGCAGAGTCCTTCGGGTCCCATATTGCCGATGGCAGCGAGCTTTCCGGATTCATGCCAGCGCGCGATCGGTCCTGCGCGTTTGTCGCCGACCGAACAAAAGGCGCTTGAGATCGTTCCGTCGGCCAGAAATTCCACGCTTCCTGTGGCGTTTGGAGACCAGGCTGTGCAGGCTTCGCCGATTTTCCTCTCTGCATCCGAGTCGCTGGGGCGTCTTCCTTCAAAAAGCTCTGGTCTTGGAGCGGCGCACGGATCTTCGGCTGCGCTCACGGAGGAGGCAAATAGGAAACTCAGAAGAAGAAGCATGGGTTTTTAGTCTAACTCGGGTAGCGAGTCAGTGCACTTTCAACGGACGAAGGGTCTGTTCAATGTGTGTTGAGTCCGCCTCAGGATGAATTGAGCAGACCAGGGGTCTGTTGAAATGCCTTTGACTCAAAAGGGCACAGTTAACGCGCTGCAATGCTAATTTGAGGATTTGGCTTGTTTCTGGGATGTTCAATTATTGTCCATCATAAGCACTTGTAATTTATAGCTATTTAAGCATAACGCCATTTGTCAATATCTGACAAATAAAGTACACTATAAAGGTATGAGATCGGGGTGTCCTCAGAGGCGAAAATACGCCCTGAGCAGCAGCTTGAACCGCATCATCGCGCTGGCACTTGTGCTCTGCGTCGTCACTCCGTCTACTCCCGCGTACGCCAGTTCCTCGTGGTCTCGCCCCATCAAGGATGCGTGGCTGAACTTTCCCGAGATCTCGGGCGGCTACGAATCCAGCTGCCCTCATGCCGCAATCGAAGAGCCCCAGCGCAAAGCCTGGATCGATTTAGCGCTCAAGAGCCAGATGGGTGAGGCGACTCCCGAACCCGTGATGAGCGCCTGCTACGTCCCGCCACCCAATCCGATCCCAGATTCCGTTAAGCCTGCGGTGGACTTTCTGTATGCGTTCACGGAGCGCGAGACCAAAGAAAAGGTCGAGGACCGGATCTCCTTCCTTCGCAACTCCCGAGCCCAGCACCAGATGCAGCGAAATCGCATCTACGAAAGTAATCTCGAAGTGCGCGAGCGTCGCAAGGCTGACCTCGCCTCAGCCATAAAGAATGAGACGGCTCAGATCGAGTTTCTGACCAATTACCTCACTGTTCGCAAAGACCTCCAAGTCGATCCCAAGCGCGAGGCGCGCGAGCGGGCCGAGGAGTGGAAGTGGTTCCAGGCCGCGGGTAAGGAGCACCTCGATAAATTGCGCGGAAGCGACAAGGATTACGAGCGGCAGTTAGGCCGAGTAAATGAATTCGTGGCGAATCCTCAGTCGGGTACGCCGATGTGGCAAGAGATTCAGCGCACGAGCGCCACGATTCGCCTCGTCGTTGCTTTGGACAAGCAGATTGATGAGCTCAAAAAAGAATCATGGAACATCGGCACTGGCTCGGTCGCCGACATTGTGGATGCCGCGCAGGTAAAGCGCAACGATGAGCAGCGCGAGTCCCTTCGCCAACGACTCCGAGCGGCCGAAACCGCAAAAGCCCAGGCTCTGGTGCGGGCCCCGCTTGCGGCCAACGGCGCATTCAACTTCATTGCCAGAGAGTACGACAAGAATCCCGACTTCAAGCCCGACGATGAAGACATGGCCGAGAGGTACGCCAAGGCCATCATCGACGTCCGAAAGAGCATCGGAGAGCGTGTCGAAACGCTCGAGCGCGCGACCCGCCCGGGAGCCCCGCCGGATGAAGATCTGCTGAGCGATGACGATATTTTGGGCGAGCTTTGGATTGGCTTTGGAGACAAGGCCACCACTCCGTTTGCGACCTGCCGCATCGAGCAGCGCATCGCCAAAGGAAAGTTCAGAGAAGGTGTTCCTAAGCTGCTGGGTGAGACGGCGGCGTGGATCGCCTTCGCCGCTATCACTAACGGCGTGGGCGCTCTGGCCGAAGTCGGCTTGGTAGCTCGAGCGGGAAGGGCCGCTGCTACTGCGGCCGAAGCGGCCGAGCTCGTATCGACCGCAAGGGGCGGGGCGACTGCCCTAGGAACCCTGGAGGCCGTGGAACGCGCTCGGCGCATCGCAGGCTACATCAAGCTCGCTGCAGTTCTGGGAGGCGAAGCGGCTCAGCTTAAGTCCATGTACGACGCCCACCAGTCGGCCGTCGCGCGCTGCAATCTCATGATCGGTCGCTTGCAAGCCTCCGAGAAGGACGAAGAGGCGCTTCGCACCGTTGGCTCCTGCATGGACGACGCGACGTCGAGCTACGTCATGGATCTCGCTGTCGTCGCCATGAGCGGTATCACCGTTTTCAAAGCGGCTAAGGGCACCGTCATTCGCGATGCGGGCAACCTGCTGGATAAGGCGCTGGAGAAATACTCCAAATCCCGGCGCGCGATCAAATACCTCTCAACTGAGGTTTTGACTTCGGAAGCTCTTCTTGCTGACTACAAGAGCGGCGCGGGAGCGTTTGCTCGGCTCGAAAGGCAGGTCGCATACAAAGAGGAAAACGCCCGAGCTTTCCTTAAGCTTCAGGAAAAAATGGTTGATGTCCATCCTTCTGACGCTGTTAAGGCAGGCCGAGAGATCATGGTCGGAAACGTCGACCTCGGTCACGTCAAAGCGTTTTACACGGGAAACAATTTACAAAAGGCCTTCAACACGCGTTTTCCCAATGCTGCGCTTACGGACCTAGTCGGCTACAAACAAAAAGAAATTCTCATCTCCAAGCTGAGATCGGACCCCGAAGTCTGGAAAAAAATAGCGCGCCCCGATGGCAAGACCGAAGCAATCTTCAGCGAGCAGCTCAAAGACACGACGGTTTTATTTGATACCAAGAGCATGACGTTGGCCGAGCAGAGCGCGCTCGAGGAGCGCATTTTTAAGGCCAAGGACGAGGTCGATCGAGAACTTTACGATTGGATGGCCAATCAGCGCATCGATCTCAAAGACGGCCGTGGTCAGCGAACGGTACTTCAGCTCCTAGAGGCCGAAGGCAAGGACCCTATTAACCAGGAAGCCCTCAAGCGGGCGTTTCACGGAGGCATTGGTTCCACGGTCGATGATGCAGTAGCCAACTCCCGACTCCAGAGCTTAACTAAGCATCCGCCCGCCCTTGTCCGCTCAGGCGACGCCAGCATCCGCGAGCACATTTCCTTGGCGCTGGACATCCGCTCTGAGACCAAACAGCTCCGCGCAAAGGTGGCCGATAGCCTGACTTCGCAAGAACTCGTTATTTTGGGCGAGAACGGAACAGTGGACATCAATATCAAGCTGCTAGGAATCCTGCGCAAAGCCAAAGCAGGTGCAGAAGCGGGCACGCTCAAGCTCGAAAGCAGATGGGCCAAGGAAGAATTAGAAATGGCGTTGGCGAGCCCCAATGCCGCTCGCCGCGAAATGGCCGAGCGTCTTTACGTGCGCGAAAAGGTCGAACAAGTTTTCGGGATTAAACACACAGCCGAGAGAGTAGAGGACTCGTTGGATAGGATCTGGTCGCTTTACAAGATGACAAATGTTTACGCTCCGAACCCTTTCAAGATTCGATCGGCGATCAAAGCTCCGACCAAAGTTCCTACGGATCCGAACATGGGAATGTTTTTCGCCGATATGCGCGAAGCCGCTGCCGAGGACTTTCAAGGCGTCTTTAGGAGTGTGCAAGAGAGAGTCATGAAAGCCAAAGAAGGGGAGCTCAAGGCTGCGGTCTCTTCTGAAGAGTTTGTCGATGACATGCTCAAGTCCAATCGTCGAGCCGAGGGAATGGTTACAGAGACCTTCGATAAGCGGCGAAAGCAGCTCATCGGCAATATCGAGAGTCGCGGTGGTTCCATGGGCTGCAATGGCGACGATTGCGAAGGGATCATGGCTTTGAGCGAAGCCGGAATTCGTCAGTACATGGATAGTCTCACTCAGCAGGGGCTCTCTAAGAAGTTTAGGTCGGTAACCGTTCGCGCCGCTGGATTCTCCGAAGGCCAAGAGCTACTCGCTGGCCAGCTCGCGCATACGGCGGATGATGTCATGAAATCGGTGCTCGATGGCTTTGTCAAAGATGAGCCCCAGCTGTTCTTCGTGGCCGAGCGAAACATTGTACCCTACGACCTTCCGGGGGGAATGGTTGACGCCAAGCTGCAGGTTTTCGTGCGGCATTCGCCTGATGTG
>JBGAWT010000048.1:0-16149 GCA_044227445.1 Bdellovibrionia bacterium
TACCTCTCAAAAAAATACCCCACCCACTCCATCCAAAGCTCTGGAGAGGTTCCAGTGCGGGTGTTCATGGGATACCCGGGCAAACTGACTCAGGTAGACATCCACTTCTTGGTGACTACAGATAACGGCGAACTACGCCTCAAGCTGGCGAAGAACTCTCTTTGCGAAGAGCTCAATTTTTCCTCAGATGTGCGCTTCCCCCCTTTCATCAAGCAGGGTTTGCAAATCCTGGAAGGCAAGCAAATCACCCCCTCGCCGGAAAATCTTGAACGCTTTCAGATTGATCCCTCGAAACCCGATCGAATGGGAGCTCTCCCGCTTCCGCCCGCGCCCAAAAACCTCAAGATCCGCCAGGGTTTTCAAAACGAGAAGGGTGATGTTCTTTTTCAGGCCTACCCCTCCGATGAGATCCGACCGGAAGAAAGCTGGTTTTTTGGAAACAAATACGAACATTGGTTCGCCCAGCTCAAAATGAACAAGAAGCTTCAAATGCGGAACGGCGAATCCCTCCTGCTCGGCGAAGAAGCAGAATTCGCGACAAACCCTATAGATGGCCAAACCCACGAGATTCGCTTAAAAGTTCACAGCGACCGAAAAGTAGAGGTCTCCGTTGATCAAAACCCGCGATTCAAGATGATGCGAATAGCCCCTCAAAGTATCCCTTGGCTCGAGGGCTATGCTCGCGGCGAGCCCCTGGCAGTGTTTTGGATGCTCTCGAGTTGCGTGGAAATCTTAGGCGAAAAACAAGCGGCCCCTACCGTCCAAAAACCGTAACACCCTCTAATGCGCTCTTGAGCGCGGGGGACTCCAATAAAGTGCGGCGCTCAGGCAAGCCCTGCAGATAGCTATCCCAATAGAGCAGTGTAAGAACCTTCATCCGCTCACGGACGATTTCGTCAGCCGCACCCTTCACCGGATCAGGCCTTCGGTGCACAAATCCGTAGTGATTCACGCCATCAAAAAGAGCGTGGTACTTATCGCCTTCTGTCGATCCCAAGAAAGGCTCCGCTCTAAGCTCCGCAGGTTCGCCCAGCATCCCTACGTCCTCGGTGCCTGAGAGCGTAAACAGCGGGGCCTTGATGCCTTCCCAGCTCTGAGGACCAAACGAAGTAAAGCCCCCCGCGGGTGGCGAAATGGACAAGAAGGCTCGAACCCCCGGCATCACTTTGCCGCCGGCACCAGCAGCCGCCAATGCGACCTGGCCACCGTAAGAATATCCTGCGACACCTAGCCTGTGCAGATCCGGGGCGCCTCCAAATCCCGGAACTTTCTTGAGCGCTGCCGGGAGCTTTTGAATCAAAAACTTCAGATCCTCGATGGAGCGCTCTATAGGCGCGCGCGAAGCCCCCAGACCAGCCAAGGCCTTGCGGTTAAACTCCCGATCCTCAGGAGTGATCTTGGAATACTCTACCTGCCTCAAGATACTCGCATCTGCCCCAGGCAAGGTGGGGTGCACCGAGATGTAGCCGTGACTTGCCCAAAAACGGCCCAAAAACTCGTGACTCCGCCCATCCAATCCACCACCGTGAGCAAAGACGATCACCGGATGATCGCCGCCTGTCTCCGGAAAATAGACCTGAGCGTAGAGATCGCCCGTCGCACGCGGAAACATTACCGTGGCAACTCCCACCTGAGCATCGCCCGTGCGGGCCTTTACCGTGGGCGTGACGCTCGCGACGTAATCCGAAAGCCGCGCGGTAAGCGCTTCGACATAGCGCTCATATCGCGTCTCGGAGACGCCTAATCGCGCGATCCAGTTCTCAAAACCCCTGCGGCTCTCGAGGTGCCTAGCGATGGCGATTTGCTGGGCGCCTTGAAGCGGGCTTCCGGCACCCGAGATGTTCCTGAGCTCCATGGCGAGAGCCACGACTTGACCATCGAGCTTTGCAAGCTTCGTGAAGCTCGCTTTGAGCGCCTCATCGGACTGGACGAGATCGCGAATACACCAAGCCGCCTTGGTCACCCAATCCGCGCCCATGAGCTCGAGGGCTGTAAGACCTTCGTTCAGATTTGCGAGTAGCGGCGCGCCCGTAACGGCATCACGTGCCGCTCCATAGTGGGCACGGGCGAGTTCATAGTACTTTTGAAGCTTCCGATCCCCAGGCTTGCCGGAGAGGGCAAAAAGACAAGGAGCCGGGGCCGCCTGAGCGGTCGAAAAAAGCACCAAAAGTGCTGAAAAAAACCCTCGGATCCTCATCGCAACAGAGTCGCTAACATGTTTGACTTTTTGCGTCAATTTTCACACAGCAATTGACTTCGGTTCCTTCGGAAAATAGGGTGGGTTTTTTCTATTCCTGCAATCGGCTGCCGTCTTGGCGGCTTCGAACGCGATAATCGAAGTTAAATTGAGCGACTTGAGACCAACTCAATTCTCAGTCGGAAGACTCGAAGTCGAAGAGCGCGCCCAAGATATGAAGGACTGGAGCAAAAAGAAGCTCAAAGCCGAGCTCAAAGCTCACCTCATGCCTTTAGTGCGTGGACCCGGAGGCGAGCTCTACCTCACGGATCGCCACCATTTTGCCGTAGCCCTCATGGAAATCGGCGAGACCCATGCTCTAGGCCGCGTGATCTACGACTGGAGCGATCTGCCGGTCGACGAGTTTTGGAAGCGCATGAAAAAAGAAGAGAAGTGTTTCCTCTACGACTCGCAAGGCAAGGGACCCAAAAATCCAGATCTCCTTCCGCAGCGACTCACTCAGCTTGAAAACGACCCTTACCGCTCTCTGGCCTGGCTCGTGAGGATCAATGGTGGATATCGGAAGACCGAAGTTCTTTATGCCGAGTTTAAGTGGGCTCAGTATTTCCGCCCGCGCGTTTCGGTCTCCACACGCCGTGCGTCTATTGAAAACGCGCTTGATGAAGGTATTCGCTTAGCGAAGCTTTCAGCTGCTTCCGATCTGCCGGGATACGACCCCAGGGGCTGCGAAGAAATCACAGGTGGACGATGATGATATCCACGCAGATCAAGACCTTCGAAGAAATGAGTTCAGCCTTCCCAGGACCTAAACCTAAAGACTGGGAGTTTCAGGCCATCGTCAACGACGACAACCTCACCTACGTGATCCATCATCCCGTCGTGCGCGAGGCGATCATCGTGGATCCCATGCGCGAGGATCTACCCGCGCTTCAACAAATCGCCCGTACGCTCATCAAGAACGGAACGCAGTTCATCGCCGTATTTGATACGCACACTCACGCAGATCACATCTCGTGTGCCTACGAGTTAGCCCGCCTCACGGACGCGCCGTGGGTTCTGCACAAAGATAGCCCTTCGCCCAGGATCGACATCCGCTCCTCACGCGACACGCGCTGGCCCAGCAAAGCAGCGCCCTTTAAAATCCTCATGACCCCCGGCCATACGCCAGACGGCACCACTCTGTGCTGGGGCCCTTGGGTAATGACCGGAGATACGCTCTTTGTAGACGATACGGGCCGCAATGACTTGCCAGGCGGCGACCCTGAGACGCATTTCGAGACGATCGAGAAATACAAGAAACTGCTCACACCGGATCAATGGATTCTGCCTGGACACGACGGAAAAGGCGGAAGGATCGCCTCGTGGGGAACGGTGCTTGAGATCAATCCGATGGTCAAGATGGACCGCGCGACGTTTGTGCGCGAAGCGGGATCCTACATTGGCCCATCGCCCAAGCAGCTCAAAGAATCGCTCTACGAAAATTTCAGGTAGGAGACAAAATGAAAAACATCACGATGCTCGAACTTCCCGAAGCGCTCAAATCCAAGGGTCCGCAGGACTTGATCTTAGATGTTCGTACGGATGAGGAATACCGCGAAGGCCATGTACCTGGCGCCAAGAACATCCCGTTTGACGAAGTACACCAGCACGTCGAGGCGCTCAAAAAGCATCCTCAGATTTTTGTCTATTGCCGCGCTGGCCGCCGCGCGATGCATGCGTTCATGGACATGAGACAGGCGGGTCTTTCGAACATCGTTTGCGTGAACCAAGGCGGGATGCCGGATTGGGAAGACGCAGGAAATCCAATCGAGAAGTAGGTCTTACTCCATTATCGAAGCGCGAAGCATGGTGTCTGCAAACCAGCTATCGATGGGTTTGCCGGCTTTTTCGCCGACCTCTGCCGCTTCAAAGCGATCTTCGGAGAATGTCCCGCCGGTCCTTGAGACCTCGAGACGATAGCCCTTGTTGTAGATAAGATTATCCGAGACCAAAAACACGGGATAGGTGATTGGGGCCAGCAGCTGGAAAAAAGCATGTCTGGCGATCTCCGAACCGCTGACCTGCTTCTGAAGAGGCTGCTTAATGATCACGTCGGTGAAATAAGTGCCTTGCTTTCGGTTCATGTAGATCTCACCCGAGCGCAACCCAAAGTTGGCTGCGACTTTTTTCATCGCATCTTCACGAACCTGGTCATACCCTGCCATGAGCAAGTCACAGCCACCAAAGAGCAAAAGAGCTCGGTCCGAAAACCTACCGATCAAGGGGCCAAACATCATGTGGACGGAGTCAGCGCTCACCATATTTCGCAGGATGGATCCATCCTGGTTGTCTGAGGTCACGATGGCTTCGTAACCTGAGATGGGATTCCAATCCGATCTGCCGTGAGAGATCAGAAAAAAACCATCCACTTGGGTGCTTGGGCCCATCAAAAACGAAAGCTGCTTGTAAAGATCGGCCTCGCTGTTTGCTCTTACCCGAACAAAGTGAGTGTCCGGAAACCTCTTAAAAAGCTTGGCCTCGTGAAACTCTTCGAAATAATCCGGATTGCCCTGAAAGGTCGTTCCCGCAGAGATGTTGATGATGAAAAAGACGTTTCCAGCTGAAGCTGAGGCAGGACTCAAAAGACAATAGGAAGCGATGAGCACGAAAGCCCACAAAGAACAAAGCCCAGAGATGAGGGGTTTCCACACGCCTCTCATTTCCATCTTCCCTGGGCAAGCAGTAGCGGATCAGGGCAGATCTGTCAAAGGGGGGGACCCCACTCTATTTGAGCGTTTGGTGGATTCAGTGAGAATTCGTCGCGTCCGCCGAAGACAGGAGTCTGAGGCGTGTGACCGTCCATTGGACGGCCGTGGAGCACGACGCTCCACGGACCGGTCGTCGCGCGCTTGGTTTGCCTACGCGTCCCGCTCCGGCATGATCCACCGGACCACCACACTTTTCGGCCATCCTGGCCTCAAAGAGGCGACGAAGCACAGGATGTGCGGTACTCACTGAATTCACAAACGCTCAATTTCCTTTTACGAAATCAAAGGGATAGGACCCCAGCTCGTAGGCCTTAGATGCAATGAGCTTCATCGCGTCGTCATCGTTGCGATCGATAGCCTTGAAGTTGCCTCGAATTCGGCGATTAGCCCTCATGAAGAACGCATCCGCGATGGAGATCTCAAGCGCCACAGCTTCGGCTCCTTTTTCCTGGATCGCTCGCGAGACGCGCGAAAGCACGCAGGTCATCGCATAAAAATCGATGGCCATATCGGCAACCCGCTTCTGCGCGAACTGCTTTTCGTGGATCTTCTTTCCATGCCTGCGCAGCAACACTTCGATCTGGGTCGCGAACTCTGGAACGTACTCCTCGAGGATGCCTGCCATCTTGTGAAGCGAAGGATGAGCCTTGTTGATCGATTGACCTACGACGTTCTGCTTGATCTTTCGGACCGCATAGTCCGTGACCAGACCCAGGCCCTTGAGCGGAAACTTGATGGCTTCGGCCAGGCCGGCTAGTTCTTGCCCGGGGCCTTGCATCCCCGAGAGCGCGATGAAGGCGCGCAGGATCTCATTGGTCCCCTCGAAGATGCGGTTGATGCGCGCATCCCGCATCCAGCGCTCAAAGGGATATTCCTTCATGAAGCCCGCCCCGCCCCAGATCTGGAGGTTTTCGTCCACGCATTCCCAGACAATCTCGGATGCGAAGATCTTGGCCGCGGCGCTTTCCATCGAGTAATCCACCGTGCCTCGGTCGATGAGGTCGGTAGTCATGTAGACCATGCTCTCAGCGACGTAGGTGTTCATCATCATGCGGCCGATCTTTTCTTGGATCATGCCGAACTCCCCGATTTTTTTCTGAAACTGCACGCGCTCGTTGGCGTGCTGAATGGAAGCTTGAACCGCAAGCTTCGCGCCGCCCACGCAACCCGCCGCAAGCCCCAAGCGCCCGTGGTTCAGCACGTTCATGGCGACTTTGAAGCCTTGGCCCAGGCCACCGAGGATATTCTCGCGAGGGATCTTCACGTTGTCGAAATGAAGAGCGTTGGTCCAAGAAGCTCGAATGCCCATCTTGTGCTCAGGAGGCCCAGCAGTGATTCCTTGAACAGGGCCTTCGACGAAGAAACAGCTGACTTTGTCTTTCTTTTGGCCGTTCTCCTCGACTTCGTGCTTAGCGAAGATCGTATAGAAATTGGCGATCCCCCCGTTTGTGATCCAAAGCTTGTTTCCGTTGATCAACCAATGGGATCCGTCGCTCGACAACGTCGCGCGCGTCTTGATCGAAGCAGCGTCCGAGCCGCTGCCTGGCTCAGTGAGGCAGTAGCACGCGATGCGCTCTCCATTGGCAAGGCCAGGGAGGTATTTCTTCTTTTGCTCATCGGTTCCGAAAAGCAGCATCGCCTTGTAGCCGATGCTTTGATGCGCGCCCAACGTCACGGCCATGGCGCCGTCGGTTCCGGCGACTTCTTGCATGATGCGAACGTAGCCTTTTTGAGGCAGGCCTAATCCTCCAAATTCCTCGGGGATCGCTCCACCCAAAATTCCAAGCTCGGCCATATAGTTGAGAATCTCGCGAGGCATCTCGCCTTTTTCATCCCATTCGGCCGACTTGAATTTGTCTTTGGCCAGGCGCTCCAAAGAACTCAGCACCATGCCCACCGTTTCGGCTGCTTCGGACTCGAGCTTGGGAAACGGAAACACCAAATCTTCTCTGATTTCGCCGAAGAAAAGCGACTTCATGAAACTTGGAGAACCTGCGCTTGGGATACCAGCCATTTGAAGCTCCTTTGACAATTTGTCATGTGCTTGTAGCAACCCTCGGGCTTCCTGACAAATTGTCAAAATAAGAGAGTTTAGGAGGGCGGAATCGACCTTCAGATGCGCCGTGCTCTCGTTGAGGCACCGATTTTTTTCTGCGCACTTGGCATTGTCCTTGCGATGCAGGTCCTTCGGAATGGCAGATTCCCAAGATCCGCAACTTCCGGGTTCCACTCCGCGGCCTCCACAGGCGCCCACTCCGCCGAACGAGCCCGCCGAATCGGCGTCAAGCTCTTGGCGCGACAACGCTTTGGCGCAACTCAAGGCGTGGGGCGCGCGCCTCAAAGTTCCGTCCAAGTGGGAGCCCTCAGTACTTCTCGAAAAAGCTGCACAGGTTGTGCAAAAGCAGGGCGGAAATTTTTATGTCACTGCGGGCACGATCGTCTTAAGCACTTACTTCGCAGCTGACATCGTGGCCCTGGGGCTTGGTTCTTTCATTCCCACCACCCCGCTCTTTGCTCCAAGCGGAGTGGGTATGTCCCCTGGTTTTTACTCTCCTCCCGGTGAAGGACTTGGAAGACCAAGAGCCCCCGAAGATTACGCCGCCATCTTCGGTCGAAACCTTTTCAACAGCGAAGGAAAGATCCCCGGCGAAGAAGCTCCACAAGAGGGGCCCATTCAAGACCAAGGCGGCGCCCCGGTTCGTACGAGCCTGCCTATCCAGCTCATTGGGACCTTGGTGCTCTCGAACGAGCTCAAGTCGATCGCTACGATCGAAGACAAATCCGCTTCGCTCGTCTTTCCGGTGCGCATGGAAGATGAGATCCCCGGCAAGCTGCGCGTGTTGGCTGTCGAGCCCAGGCGCGTGATCTTCGTGAATCTCTCTTCGGGTCGAAGGGAGTTCTCTGAGCTTCCAGAGGACTCGACCACCGCTCCACGCATCAACTTGGGGGCTCCCACGGCATCGACTGGCGGAATCGAGCAGGTTTCGGCCAATCGATTCAATATCTCTGCGCGGCGAAGTGGATAAGGCCATCGGAGACCTTTCGAATATCTTGACCAGGCGCGCGCTGTGCCCAATTTCGAAAACGGGTTGCCCGCAGGCTACAAACTTTTTCAGATCGTTCCCGGCAGCATCTACGACAAGCTCGGCCTCAAGAACGGCGACACCATCGTCGGCCTCAACGGCGAGCAGGTCAATGACATCCAAAAGGCTTTGGATTTCATGAACGGCCTTAAGACGATGAACCATTTAGAGTTGAAGGTTAAACGCGAAGGAAAGGCGATGGATTTCAGCTATGACATCCTTGGTCGGTAGGAACTTTGTTGTCCTCGTAGCGGTGGTCCTGAGTTTCTGGACGCTAGGCAAAGCCAGCGCACAGAACCCGCCCAAACCGGGCTTCCAATCAGGAGCCAAGCCATTCACGCCCAATCCATTCTCCAATTCGGTCGCCGCGGAATCGGATGACGAAGAAGACGATGAGGAAGACTTCAATCCGCCAGCAAGGCCCGCCTCGCCGACCGGCGGGGGGATACCTCAAGGATCTTCGCTTCCTGCCGGAAGCAGCATCTCCGCGGGAGGTCAAAGCAAGTCAGATGGCCCGGATCCCGTACGCACCGCAGGCGGCATCGACGTCGGCGGAAGCGGAAGTGGTGTTATTTCGCGCAATAAGGTCGACGCCATCCGCATCGACAGCGAAAGCGGCGAGGGAAGCAAAGAGACTGTAACGGACTTCAACTTCCCCGATGCCGACATCATGGACATCGCTAAGACCCTCGGAAAACTCACGGGCAAGAACTTCATCTTAGAAAAGGACGTCAAAGGAAAGATCACCGTCATCACCAACGGCCCCATCAAGGTGGCTGACGCGTGGCGCGCATTCTTGACCGCGTTGGACATTAATAACTTGGCCCTGATTCCATCGGGCAATTTTATCCGCATCGCACGCGCCCGCGACGCGCGCGAAAAGCAGCTCAAGATCTATTCAGGCGAGCAAAGCCCCGACAGCGACGCGCTGATCACCAAGGTATTCCAGCTCAAGTACATCAATGCAGAAGAAGTCGCGCGCGCTTTTCATCAGTTCATTCCGCCCGCGGCGCGTATTTTCCCATACGAGCAGACCAACACGATCATCGTGACGGATACGGGCTCGAACATCGCCAAGCTCACTAAGATCTTGGACCTTCTGGACGTCGAAGGTTACGACGCCGGCATCGAAGTGGTGCCGGTGAAGTTCGCTAGCGCCGGCGAGCTCTCCAAGCTCATCGATAGCTTGCTGCCAGGGACCAGTGTCGCAGGCGGAGCCGGCTCCCCCGGAGCGCCTCCTCGATTTGGTGGCGGCGGAGGTCGTTTCAACTCGCGTCGCACCAAAGAAGGCGGCGTCATCAATACGATCATCTCCGATGAGCGAACTAACTCTCTGATCGTTCACGCTAACGCCAAGGGCGCTGATCAGGTGCGCGAGCTCGTAGCCAAACTCGACCAGAAGATCCCCTCTCCTACCGGTGGCGGAAAAGTTCACGTTCGTTACCTTCAATTTGCGGACGCCGAGCAGATCGCAACAACTATCAACAACCTGCTTCAAGGAGCGGGCAGTAGGTCTGCCTCAGCCGGGATGCCCGGCGCAGCCGGCGGCACGGGAACAAATCCTGTAGCAGCCACGCTATTCGAAGGCTCGATTCGCGTCTCGCCGGACAAGGCGACCAACTCCTTGGTCGTTACCGCTTCGCCTGCTGACTTCGTGACCGTAGAGCGCGTGATCAATCGCTTGGATATTCCTCGCGACGAGGTCTACGTCGAAGTCGTCATCATGGAAATCGGCATCAGCAAAACGTTTGATTTCAGCGCCAACCTGATCAGCCCGACTTCCAAGATCGGCTACACGACGGCCTCAGCCGGCACGATCAGCAGCTTCTTGCAAAACGGCGGGTTGACTGCAGGTCTCTCAGGCCTAGCGCTGGGCTTTTCGGCGCTTGGCACGGGAACGGTGACCATCAACAACACCTCGTACACAGTCGGCAACTTGATGGCTCTCGTACAGTTGCTTCAGACCAACGCTAATGCGAACGTTCTGGCCACCCCGCAGATCTTGGCTATCGACAACGAAGAAGCCGAGTTCACGAACACCGAGAAAATCCCGGTGGACGGCGGCACGACGATGGCAGCAAACGGCTTGGCTCAATCGCAAGTGACCCCGCTTCCGTTGACCCTGTCGATCAAGATCAAACCGCAGATCAACAAGATCTCCAACTTCGTGAAGCTGGCAGTCGAAGCCAAATCAGGCGACGTCTCAAGCCGCCAGGTACCCAGCTCGCTGCAAGGCAGGTCAGTGGCCACGATCGATCGTTCTGCCAAGACGACAGTCATCGTCGCGGACTCCGACACGGCAGTGCTAGGCGGCTTGATCCGCGACAAGGTCGATGATCAAGAGACCAAGGTTCCGATCTTGGGAGACATCCCGATTTTGGGCTGGTTGTTTAAGTCCCGTACGACGCAGATGCAGAAGACCAATATGTTGATCTTCCTCACTCCGCACATCGTTCGTAAGTACGAGAAGGTCCGCGCGCTGCTCGACAAGAAACTCAAGGAACGAGACGACTGGATCGAGACCAACGCAGGCGGCAAGGATCCGATGCGCGGCAAGCGTGACAACATGATCCGTGAGCTTCCGGACCTCAAGGAGCTTCTCAACCAGAAGGTTCAGACCTCCGTGAACTTGGACGAAGATCAACCCGCAGTGCTTGCTCCGCCATCTGACAACGGCACGCAAGCGCCGCCGACTTCGCAGACCTCGCCGCAGACCACTCCGCAAGCCACGCCTGTGGACCAAGGGGTTCCTGCAGCTCCGCCTCCTGCGCCCGAAGCCGCACTGCCTCCTCCCCCAGCGGGTGAGCTTCCGCCTCCGGCGCCCCCTACCGCTCCACCGGGAGGAAGCCAATAGATGCGGCACCAGGAACGCTTAGGGGACATTCTCCTTAAGCACACCTCACTCACGCCGGCTCAGCTCGAAGAAGCCCTCAAGATCCAAGCGGACGAGGGCGGCCTTCTGGGTGAGATTCTCGTGCGAAAGCAGATGATCCTGCCGCACGAGATCCTCAAGGCGCTGTGCTTGCAGCTGGGACTGCAGTTCGTGGAAGACCTGAAGGCCTCAGAAATCGATCCGATGCTTGTGGCGAATATCCCGATCAACTACGCCAAGACCAAAGAGGTCATTCCCCTTAAGAAAGAAAACTCCGCGCGAGGCGAAGTCCTGGTTTGCGCAGTGTCGGACCCCTTCAATCCCACGATCGCCGACGATCTGCGCGTGCTGGCTCAGATGCCGATTCTTTTGTGCGTGAGCACGTCGGCCCGTATCCAAGACGCGATCAACCGCGTCTACGAGCGAGTGACGACGAATATCGTGGACGAGATCGGCGAGGAATTCGATGAGACTTACGATCTCGAGGGCCCGATCGATATCCTTGAGGCCACCGAACACGATGCGCCGGTCATCCGGTTCGTCAACTCCCTGATCTTTCGCGCGGTAAAAGAGAAGGCCTCCGATATTCATATCGAGCCCTTTGAAAAAGAGTTCGTCGTGCGCTTTCGGATCGACGGCGTTCTTTATGACATCATTAGGCAACCCAAGCGCGCGCATGCCGCCATCTCCTCTCGCGTAAAAGTCATGGGAAGCCTCGACATCGCCGAAAAACGCCTTCCTCAGGACGGACGCATCAAGATCAAGATCGCGGGCAAGGACGTCGACATCCGTCTTTCGACCGTTCCTACCAACTTTGGCGAGCGCGTCGTCATGCGTATCTTGGAGCAAAGCGGCACCCCGCTTCAGCTCGAACAACTCGGCTTTAGCTCAGCCAGCACGGCAGTCATCGAGAAGCTCGTATTTCGAAAGTTCGGCATCATCTTAGTCACGGGTCCTACGGGTTCGGGTAAATCGACGACCCTCTCCGCTTGCCTGGTCAAGCTCAACAGCCCCACGCGCAACATCATGACGGTCGAGGACCCGATTGAATACCAAATCCAAGGCATCAACCAGGTCCAAGTAAACGCCAAGATCGGCCTGACTTTCGCCGGCGCACTGCGCGCGTTCTTGCGTCAAAACCCCGACGTCATCATGGTCGGCGAAATTCGCGATAAAGAGACGGCCGAGATCGCCATTAACGCTTCGCTCACCGGTCACATGGTGCTCTCCACCCTACACACAAATGATGCGCCGAGCGCCATCACGCGTCTAAACGACATGGGCGTCGAGCCCTTCTTGGTGGCCAGCTCCCTGTTAGGTGTCGTAGCGCAGCGCCTGATTCGAAAAGTCTGCATGAAATGCCGCGAGCCGCACACCCCGACCTCCTGAAATGCAGGAGCTCGGGATGACTTCCGCAGGATCGAAGATCTACAAAGCCGTGGGTTGCCCGACTTGCTCGCAAAGCGGTTATCAGGGCCGAACTGTCATTCACGAGCTCATGATGGTCAACGAGCAGATCCAAAGCCTCATCGTACGCAACTCGGACGCAGGAACGATCAAGCGCGCTGCGCTGGCCGCCGGCATGAAAACGCTGCGCGAAGACGGCGTGCAAAAAGTTCTGCAAGGCTTAACAACCGTGGACGAGCTCATGCGCGCCACGCATAGCGATTTATAGGACTGACGACAAATGGCCCCTCTTTTTGATTACAAGGCATTTGATTCGGGCGGCAAACCGATGAAAGGAATCGTCGAAGCCGAGAACGTCAAAGCCGCACGCATCAAGATCAAGAAGCAAGGCTTGATGGTCACGGCCATCTCCGAAAAGAGCGCCTCCCGGCCTCAGGGCGGATCAAGCATTCCCTTCTTCGGCGGACGCATCAGCGCCGCTGAGATCTCCACGATGACCCGGCAGCTAGCCAGCCTCGTCAAAGCCAATATTCCTCTCGTCGAAGCCCTCACCGCCTTGGTGGAGCAAACCGGAAACGAGCGCCTAAAAGTCATTTTGGAGCAAGTGCGCCAAGACGTGAACGAAGGCTCAAGCTTAGCTAAAGCCACCGGCAAGCACCCCAAGGTTTTTGACAATATCTCAGTCAACATGATCGAGGCCGGCGAGAGCTCGGGCACTATTAGCTTGGTGCTCATTAAACTGGCTGACTTGCGCGAATCTCAGATGCGCATCCGCGGTAAGGTCATCGGCGGCATGACATATCCCGCTATCATGATGGGCGTATCGCTCCTGCTACTCGTGGCGATCTTCGCGTTCGTGATTCCTAAGATCAGCGCGGTGTTTGATTCGTTGAACAAACCCCTCCCCCCGCTCACTAAGTTCATGATCGGCGTGAGCGGCATCGTCGTGGATTGGTGGTTCATTATCTTTGGTGTGATTGGATTTGTGGCTTGGAGTTTCGTTCGATGGACGGGATCAGCTAAGGGACGCCCCAAGTGGGACCGGATCAAGCTAGGCCTTCCCGTGTTCGGGCAGATGTTCCGGCTTTTGGCCATCACCCGCTTCGCTAGCACGATGTCCACGCTGCTCGGAAGCGGCGTGCCGATTATCGCCGCCATGAACATTGCCAAGAACCTCGTGGACAATATTCCGATCGCCAATGCCATTATGCAAGCGCGCGAGAACATCACCGAAGGTCAGTCCATCGCCGAGCCGCTTAAGCGCAGTGGCGAATTTCCGCCCATGATGATCCATATGATCTCCATCGGCGAAAAGACCGGCGAGCTGCCCGAAATGCTTAACAACGTAGCTGAGACCTACGAGAGCCAAGTCTCTAGCCAAGTCGAAGTCATGACGACTTTGATCGAACCCGGAATGATCGTGTTCATGGGCGGGACGATCGCTTTCATCATCTTCTCTGTGTTTATGCCTCTGATTGACATGACCAATATCAATATGAAGTAACCCGTTAGAAAGGACGGAAAAATGGAAACCACAAACCACACACCACTCCAAAATATTCGTAAGACAGCGGAGGCAGGATTCACGCTCATCGAAATGATGATCGTCATCGCGATCCTGGGCTTGCTTGCTGGCTTGATCGGCGTGAACGTCGCCAAGCGTCTGGACGAAAGCAAGGTCACGACTGCCAAGCTTCAGATTCGCCAGCTCGGAAACGCACTGGACGACTTCAGGCGCGTCTGCGGGTTCTACCCAATGACGGAACAGGGACTGGACGCTCTCTTGCACGCCCCTCAAGGCCGTGAGTGCAAAGGCTACGACCCTGAAGGCTTCTTGAAAGCCAAATCCGTTCCGACAGATCCCTGGAAGAACCAATACCTCTACGAGTCTGACGGAGTGAAATACCTCATCAAGTCTATGGGGGCTGATGCTCAAATCGGCGGCGAAGGGATCAACAAGGATCTTTCTTCCGACGACCAAGACTAAGGAGCACTGATGAAACGGCAGGGCGGGTTCACGCTCATCGAGGTCCTGGTCGTCGTGATCGTGATCGCGCTGATCTCCGTCCTCGCCTTGCCGTCCATCTCCTCCTATTTTTCGGTGACCATCGAATCCTCCACGCGAAGCATCGCTTCGATCGCCAGAGAGGCCTTCAACTCGGCTGTCGTCACGGGCCGAGTTCACCGCATCGTCTTTGACATCGATAAACGGACGTATTGGGTCGAGTCAGGCCCCTATGGCGTGACTCTGGATACCGAAGCGACTCGAGAAAAAGAACGCCTCAAAACCCGCTTCACCTCAAAGACAGAGAAAAAAGAAGAGAGCGATTTCAGCATCGAAAAGAGCGTGATGCGCAAACCCTCGACCCTTCCTTTAGGTGTCTCGTTTGACGACATCATCAGCCAGCAATCCAAGAATCCCATCACCGCCGGCCGTGCTTATGCGCATATCTTCCCGCACGGGATCTGCGAGCAAGTGATCGTGCACCTCAAGGACACCTCTCAGCACAAAGTCACATTGGTACTCAACGCCATCGGCGGCGAAACCAGCGTTTACCGTAGGTATGTCGATCGGGAGGAGGCCTATGCGTCTCCTTGATAATCGTTCGGGCTTCACCCTCATCGAAGTCGTGATCGCCATGACAATCATGTTCATCGCCTTTGCGGCCATTCTCTCCGTTCAAAGCGGCAGCATCAGCGCGACGACGCGAGCCAAGCAGATCAACATCGTGACCATGCTGGCTCGAAACAAAATGATCGAAACGGAGCTAGCGATCCAAGGAAAGGCTTTCCTGGAAATTCCCAAGGAAACGAACGGAAACTTCGAGGAGCCTTATCAAGAATATAAGTGGGCGATTCAGATCAAGGACCTGGAGTTTCCGAACATGTCGGGCACCCAGCAAGGACAAGGGCAAGATCAGCAGCAAGGCGGCGGAATTGCCGACATGATCTCCAACTCCATCACGAGCTACCTCTCCAAGGCGATGAAACAGATCATCGTCACCGTGACTTGGAAGCGCGGGGATAAGGAACAGAGCACCGACATCACGATGTTCTGGGTCAACCTCAATCAAGAGCTCACGCTCTCGGGAGGGCCCTAGCGCATGAACCGCTCTGGCTTCACACTCATTGAGCTCATGATCTCCATGATCATCTTGGCGTTCATCAGCCTAGCGATCTACCAAGCCACACAATCCACTTTTCGCCTCAGAGATGTGCTGAGCGTCGAAGGGACATTCTATAATTCGATCCGATTCTCGATGAACGTGCTTCAGCGGGATATCCAGCATCTGCAATCTCCACATGTGCTCAATCCGCCGAAAAACACGCCGCCCACGCTTCCGGGGATGCCTATCCCGCCGCAGCAAGCAATTGCTCCTAGCAACGTGTTTGATCCAACCGACAGCTCCAACCGCGCCACGCAGTTCTGGCAGGCAGCGATCAACGACACGGGCATCAGGCCATCGAGATTTCAGGGCACCGACGTCACGATGAGCTTCATTTCGACCTCGCATATCCGGCTCTATAAGGACTCCAAGGAAAGCGAGTTCATTAAAGTCACCTACGAGCTCAAGAAAGAAAGCAGCAATAAAGACGTCCCGGGCGCGAGCCTCCTTCTTAAGACGGAAGACACCAATGCTTTTGCGGACGAAGGGATTCGCGGAGGCCCGACGACGATCGCCAAGTTTCCGCTGCTTCACGGAATCAAGTCTCTGAAGTTCGAATACTGGAACGCAGCCCAAACTCGTTGGGACTCCAAATGGGACACCGAATCGGAGGATCAAAAGGGCAAGTACCCTGACATGATTCGAATCAAACTCGATGTAGCGGGTGCGCAGCGTT
>JBGAWT010000049.1:0-16817 GCA_044227445.1 Bdellovibrionia bacterium
CTGAAGCGTGGCTCCATCTTCGATGAGATTCGCTACGTTGGATCCCACCATTTGCTCCTCCGCCGTCAGGGCATGACGGAGCTTTTCTGGAATCGAAGCCTCCACTTCGACGGCAAAATCGATCTCATCCATGGATATGAAAGCATCCCCGTGCACGCGCGGCATCTTGGGATTGACCTGAGCGACTACTATTTTCGCTGATGCGATGGCAGCTCTGACGACATCGACGCTTAGGCCCAAAGAGCAAAGTCCATGCGCGTCGGGAGGCGAGACGTGGATAAGGGCTACGTCGATCGGCCTTTTTCCGGATCTGAAGAGCTGTGGGATCTCGGAGAGAAAACAGGGTAAGTAATCGACACGCCCATAATCAAGGTGAGTCCTCATGGACGGGCCGACGAAAAGATTCACTACTCGAAAGCTCTTAGAGTACCGCGGGAGAGCGTGATCAGCGCCTCCTTCAAGATGAAGGTGAATGAGCTCGACATTCTGCAGTCGGTCGGCTTGCGCGATGAGCTCCGAAAGAAGAGCTAGAGGGGTAGCGGCTCCTCCTTGCACGAATACTCGCTGGCTGGAACGAATGGCTTCAATCGCTTGGGATATGGATACATTCACGCGCGTTTCATCTCCCGTATCCGAAAAATACCCTTGCCCAAAGCTAGAGTCAGGATACCGCAACCTGCGGCCGTAATCATGCCAGCTCCGCTAGGAATCGAAAATTTGAAAAGTACGCGGGCCGTAGGGACCGAAAACACCAAAGCGAGAAGCGCTAGCGTACCGCCGACGATCCATGAAAACGCGGAGTTTCTCACCCGCAAGATTTCGCGAATGCTAAAGCCTCCTGAACGACTCACGAGGATAAGGGCTAAGTTGGAAAGCACTAAAGCGCTGAAAGCCACGGCCCGCGCCGAGGCTTCGCTGGCCTCGCTCTTCAGCGCGAACAAGTAGGATCCGATGATCAGTCCAAAGGTCAAAGCTCCTTGCAGAGCATTTCCGAAGATTTCTTGAGCTCCAAAAAGAGGCCGACCTAGGATGCGCGGAGGCCTGCGCATGATATCGGAATCGGCGGGGTCGCCCTCGAAGATGAGCGCGCAGGCGGGATCGATCACGAGCTCCAGAAAGACGATGTGAGCGGGGAGCAGAACCAACGGCAATCCGAACAACACGGGAAATAACGCCATTCCAGCGATAGGTACGTGCACCGCAAGCACGAACCCTAGAGCTTTGCGGATATTGTCGAAAATCCGCCTGCCTAGGCGTATGGCGGCAACGACTGAGGCGAAGTTGTCGTCTAAGAGCACAAGAGAGGAGGCCTCGCGCGCGACGTCGGTGCCGCGACCGCCCATGGAGATACCTACATCCGCCCATTTTAAGCTGGGAGCATCGTTTACCCCATCGCCCGTCATGGCAACGATTTCTCCCTGAGCTTTGAGAGCTTTGATGATCCTAAGTTTTTGATCCGGCACCATTCGGGCGAACACGTTCGTATGCTTAAGGGTTTCGGCAAACTCAGAATCGCTCAGATGCTGAAGGTCAGTTCCCGTTAGAACTTTTTCAGGATGCGAAAAGCCAATCTGCGCGGCGATGCTGCGCGCGGTCCCTGCGTAGTCTCCCGTCATCATGATGACCCTAATCCCGGCGCTGTAGCATTCTTTAAGCGCCTGTGGGACTTCCGGGCGCACGGGGTCTAGCAAGGCGACTAAGCCGCTGAACTTGAAGTTCGTGGGTAGCAACACCCAACACTCTGAGACCCTGTTCAGCCAGGCGCTGCACCTGTGCCAGGACCCGCTGCGCCTCAGAGCCTTGAATTCTGCATAGTCGCAGGATCGCCTCGGGTGCGCCCTTAGATGCCAGCAAGACTGTTTGGGATCTTGGGGTTTTCCACGCGATCGTTACGGCGAGCAGCTGGCTGGAGAGCGGGTACTCACGAACGATCTGCCACTCAGATTGTTCCGGGGATTCAGCAGGTAAGCGTTCCTCGAAAGTCTTTCGAATGGCCTTTTCCATCGGATCGAAGGCATTGGCTGGGCTAGCGAGTGCTGCGCAGCGGAGCAGGGCTTCGTGTTGGGTGCCAAATGCGGTTGTTATCCCCTCGCGTAGGAACACCGTTTTTCCCTCCACATCCAGAGCCCCCACCTCCATTTGGTTCTTAGTGAGCGTTCCGGTTTTATCCACGCAAAGTACGGTGATCGAGCCCAGGCTTTCGGTGGCCGAGATGCGCCGGGTTAGCACATTGGCCTTTGAAATGCGCCAAGCTCCCATTGCTAAGAAGACCGTAAGGATGACAGGGAACTCCTCTGGAAGCAGAGACATAGCGATCGAAAGCCCGGCCAATAAGCCTTGAAGCCAGCTTCTTTGAGTCATGCCGTAAATCAATACGATCAGGAGCGAGACCCCTATACCAGCAAACCCGAAGATCCTGGCTAGTTTACCGAGCTCTCTTTGAAGCAGGGTCTGGTCCTGGTCTTTCTTTTGAGCAAGGCTCTGCCCGATTTTCCCGATCTGGGTTTTTCGACCTGTTTCGGTCACCAAGGCATACCCGTGTCCCGCTACGACCAATGTTCCGGAATAGAGGCGGCTTTGGGGGGCGTCGATCTGAGCGGAGGAAGCCAAGGCGATCGTCGCTTTCTCCACTGCAATGGACTCGCCCGTAAGTATGGATTCGTCGACTTTTAGAAATGGCGAGGATTGCAGCACGGCATCAGCCGCAATGCGATCCCCCTCAGAGACGATCAAGAGATCTCCCGGTACAACCTCATTTCCCGCGATTCTGACCTCGACCCCATCGCGCACGACGAGGGCACGGGGGCTCGAAAGACTTCTGAGTGCTTCAACCGCTTTCTCCGACTTCCACTCTTGGTAAAGTGTGATGCCTACCACGATGAAGACCGAGAAACCGAGGGAGCGCGCCGTCCTTGAGCTCCCCCATAAGGAAGTACAGCAAGGCGCAACACACCAGCAGAAGAACCATCGGTTCGCGAAGAACCGAAAGAATGATCTTAAGGATGGTCCGGGTGCCGGCTTTCGAGATCTCGTTGTAGCCGTGCACCCGGAGTCTTTGTGAGGCTTCTTGTTGCGAAAGTCCCCGGGGGTGCATTTTCTTTGGCCTGCAAATTTATGTGCGGGGAGACTACGCTGGGCTAATACCTGCCAGAGTGAGGCTCTCCTTGCGCTAAAGCGTTTAGAGTCAATCGGAGGTTTCTAGCAGATTGGCGACCCAAGATCGAATTCGCTTGATCAAGGGCATTAAAGGCCACCGAAAGACGCTTGCGTTCGATGTCTTGGATACGGCGCTTGATCAGCTCGATTTCGTAGCCGTTTTCATCCTGCGAGAAGAGATCTTTGACCAGGACGGATCTCAGCTTGAGAGATTGGGAGCGAAGCTGCTTGAGTTGCTCCTGCGTTGACTCTTGCAGCGCGAGCAGTTTGGTCCTTTGCGATTCCGTCAGTCCCGCAGCAGTCTTGATTTCGTCTGTGGCTTTTTTTGCAAGGTCCGCCTGGGTCTTCACGTCTTCTTCCTGTGCGACCTTTGCATCGATCTTCTGATCGAGCGAACTATGCGCGCACCCTTGAAACGCTAAGCCTGAAAAAACCAAAAACCCAAAAGCCAATTTCATGTTTGTCATCATAGATATCTCCTTTTGACCCTCACTAAGCAGGAGCTATGCCAACTCAAGCCGGCGCTGGATCAGTGCTCTTGATCTTCTTTTCGAGCGCACGGGACATTCAAGCCGGGGGCACTTTTTTTCCCGTGGCCGCCTCGATCTAGCCCTCAAGCTCAAAACGCTCATTTTGCTTCGGAATGATCAAGCCATTCCACCCCAAGGAATCTCGGGATCGCACTCGCAAAGCGTCGGCGGCCTGAGGCTCTCCATGTACGATGAAGGTCTTTTTCGGGGGCGAGTCGAATTCGCCCATCCACTTGATCAGGTCCTTCTGGTCGGCGTGGGCCGAAAGGGTGGAGATCTCCTCGATTCGCGCCCGAACAGGTACGTATTGGTTGTAGATCTTGAGCTCCGGCATTCCGGCCCTAAGCAAGCTCCCCCGAGTTGAGGCTGCCTGGTACCCTACGAACACGACCGTATTCTCCCGCTCGCGCAGTCGTTTCAGCAGGTGGGCAAGCACGCGCCCTCCGGTTAGCATCCCGCTGCCAGCGATGACCAAAGTGCTGGGCTCGTGATCGAGCAGGCTCTCGGATTCCTTCTGGCTCCTCACCATGGTCACGTCTTTTTGAAGGGCAGCGACTTCATCCACCGACAGGCGATGAGACGTCGGATACTTGAGAAAGATCTCAGTGGCGTCCGTTCCCATGGGGCTGTCCAGAAAGATGGGAATGTTCGGGATCTGCGATTGGTTCTTTAGTACGGAGACTAAGTACAGGATGTCTTGGGTCCTGCCGACTGCAAAGGAAGGGATAATGATGTGTCCTTTGCGGTCAATCGCCTCATTGATGATTCGAGCAAGCTCCTTAAGAGGAGAAAGAGGAGAATGGACGCGATCGCCGTAAGTCGACTCGATCACCAGGAAGTCCGCTTTTCGGATGAACTTCGGGGGCGGTAAAATCAGCGGTTCAGGTCGCCCGAGGTCGCCTGTAAAAGCAATCGTGCTTTTGGGAGTCCTCAATTCGATAAAAGCCGAGCCCAAGATATGGCCGCTATTAGTGAATCGGGCGTCCAGTCCATCGAACAAGGGGATCCATTTTTCCATCTCGATCGGACGAATCAAGCTCAGGACGGATTCGGCCTCCTCAGTCGTATAGAGTGGTTTGGCGGGAACATGCTTAGAGTACCCAGCAGCGTTGATGCGTTCAGCATCCTCCTCTTGGATCTTAGCGCTGTCGTAGAGGATGACCTTGCTGAGATCCCGGGTGGGATGTGTGCAGTAAATGGGTCCAGAGAACCCGTTTCGCTTCAAAATCGGCAGATATCCGGTGTGATCCAAATGGGCGTGAGTGAGCAAAACAGCGTCAATTGTCGATGGATCGATCGGAAAGGGGGCCCAGTTCTGGAGGCGCAATTCCTTGAGGCCCTGAAATAGACCGCAATCCACGAGGATTTTCTTTTGATCGCATTGAACCAGGAACTTCGACCCTGTTACTGTGCCTGCGCCGCCCAGAAATTGGATCGATAAGCTCATAGGCTAGGGATTCCCCGATTTCCGGAGATCAACATCTCGCCAAGAACGCGAAGCGCGTCAATGGTCGTGAAGATCCCGATAACCTTTCCGTTCGTCTGTTGGACGATCGCGTAATCGCGGGATAGCCGAAGCATGTCTTTTACAACATCTCGGAGAAGTGCTTCAGGGGACACAATGTGCAAGTCATGGGACATTATGTCCTGCATGCACAGGGCGTCAGCGCGGGCAGAGCGACATGCCGAGATGATCTCCTTGTCGCTCACCAAGCCAACAAGCTTTCCATAGTCGATTACGGGTAGGTGGCGAACCTTGTATTCACGGAGCATTCGCGCCGCGACCTTCGCGGGCGTGGCTTTCCGAATGGAAATCGGGACCTGAGTCATAAATTTCTGGATCTGCGGGATTTGTCTCATTTTGCTCCTCTTCATTACTGAGCAATAACTAGCAACTGGAGTGCCAAAGCCCGGAACTCGTCTGGCACCCGTCTTGCTATTTGCAACACTGAAGGAAGGAAACACAAAATATGAATATCAACTGGTTTTGGAGATCAGGTCTTGCGTTGGTTTTGGTGGGGTCGTCTGCTCTCGCTTCAGTGAAGACAGAGGTCCTCAAAAGCTCCCTTCATGAGGCGACGGTAAGCGTGGATTCGGTTCAAGGGAGCGTGACTGTTCGGGTGGACCGCCCAAGCGACGTCCATCCTTCTTCAGTCCAGATTACTTTCTATGGAAAAGACCGCGACCCGCTGGTGCTTACACTGAGAGCGCTTCCCGCATCCTTAAAGGGCAGGCCTGAGGCATCTGCATTTACCGGCACATTCGCCAATCAACCCTTGCTTACTCAGCAATCCTACGTCGGATTGGAACTCAGCATTCCGCTCCCGGGCGGAAAGCGAGATATATTGAGGAACCGTTGAGCATTTTGAGTAAATCCTTCAGGAGCGTTGCCGTTACCCTTTTTCTCTTGTCGCTTCTTCTCGTGAGCGCAGGTCGCTTGGACTACTGGCAGGCATGGGTGTATGCGGCCATCAGTTTGTCCATGAGCTTAGCGACTCAGTTCGTCTTACGTGACCAAGAAGATCTTTCCAAAGAGCGCTCCAAACCAGGGAAGGGAATGCAAAAATGGGACAGAGCTATCTTGGGGGTAGGTTTTTTACTGACTCTGGCCACTCTAGTTATTGCTGGATTGGATACGGGGCGTTTTTTTTGGTCTCCTCAGATCCCTTGGGAGTGGTCCTTCTTCGGTGTTGCGCTCAACGTCGCTGGAATGAGTATTTTCCTGCGAGCGATGACGGAAAATAAATTCTTTAGTTCGGTAGTGCGTATTCAAGACGACAGGAAGCACCTCGTGTGCTCAAGCGGACCGTACAAGATCGTTCGCCACCCTGGCTATCTCGGGATGATCATCGGAACCATGGGCTTTCCCTTTTTGTTCCTCTCCTTCTGGTCGATTGTCCCAACCCTTCTCTCCGTAGCCAACCTCCTTGTAAGGACTGTCATGGAGGACCGCTTCTTGGCCAAGGAGCTCGGAGGCTATCGTGCGTATCAAAACACGACCCGGTTCTTATTGATTCCTGGGGTCTTCTAAGTTCATCGAGCCTCACCAATAGACTTGCGCGGGCCAATGGGCCCGACAGAGGAGACAATTTGCCTCGAAAGAGTTCTTTGGCTCTCAAGAGACTCGATTCTCGCACACGCGGATCGCGCTGATGTTGGCATCTTTTTTGCTTTACCCAAAGCAGTCAGCGCTAAACATTTGTTCAACCCGAAAGGAACGACAGTGAATAACCTAGCCAAATTTCTTGATCTCAATGTGTTGAATGCTCTGCCCTCGCCCAATCCTCCGCACGCCCTTCTTGAAAAGAGCTCGGGATATTCGATTGTCATGAACCTGCTGGGGATCGACGAAAAAGACATTGGTATTCGAGCGAATGAATCCAAACGCGAGATCGCCGTTTTGGCAAAGAAGGTGGGCCCCTACGAAAAGCGGGGCTTTTATTGGATCTTTGGGGTTCCCGCAGAGGGGTTTCTGGGAAGCATCTCAGCTCGATTTAAAGGCGGGGTATTGGAGATTCAAATTCCCAAGGACCTGCTTGAAACAGCCGCTTAACTCAATGCTTGCTCTGGGAGATCACATGAAGACCAGGAAAACAAACTTCAAGAAATCTCATGCTCTATGCAAAGCAAAAAAGTAGGGAACGGGCAGTCGGTAGAGAAGCCTAAGCGAAGGAGCCGTCAAATGAATCACGGAGACGCTGTCTATGGGTTGGGCATGATTGGAGCCCTCGTCTATTACTTGAGCCATGCTTCCTCGTTTTGGGACGGTGTCCAGGGCGTCGGGAAAGCCTTCCTGTGGCCTGGGTTCATGGTCTATAGGATTTTAGATTTTTTAAAAGCTTAGGGTTTACTCTGTGGGTTCAGAAGTACGTAGAGTCTAAGTTCTCACCGCTGGCGGACCAATTCTACCTCAGCGCGAATCGCGCAATCCTTGAGCTGATATTTTTCCAGCTCTTCGTCGTGATGCCACTGACTCAAACGGAGAAGGGAAGTAAATATACTTTCTTTTTCGGACCTCCCGGTCGAGCGTATGCTGCATCGCTCGTTGAATCGCATTAGTTTCTCGCGCGAAGTTCCCTGGGGGCGCGATCGCGAGAGGGTCAAGGATCTTGATCTTCCACTTCGCCGGTAGAGGAAACAGGTTGAGCGGCAAGGGTATTCGCAGCTGAGGCTTCCAGCGGGTAAGATTGATATTGCCCAAATTCAGGTGCGTTTCCTCCGCGCCCGTAATGACGCATGGAAAAATAGGCGCCCCGCACTGCGACGCTAGCCTCAGAAAACCGGAATGAAAAGGCTGCAAGCGGTAGCGATGCAGGCTGGATTTGAAGTTTCCCGCTTCGCCCTCTGGAAAGACAATCAAAACGTGGCCGTGTTGCAGCGTTTGAGTTGCCGTCGCTATGTGCGGTTCCCTAAGCTTGAGCTTGAAACAAAGGTTTCGGATCGTATCGGACCACTCGAAATACGCTCGATGCGCCAGGATTCGTGGGTCCCGTCCCGCATGGCGATTGATCATATGCGCGAGAATCACCGCATCGAACCCTGAGAACCCGGAATGGTTGGCGATAACGACTGCAGGACCGGTGCGCGGGATTTTTTCGAATCCGCTCACTTCAACCCGCAAATAGAGGGAAAGAAGATCGAGAGCCAGTGCCTTCGCCAGGCCGAAGGCACGGGTTTGTACGAGAGCTTCCGCCAACTTGCCTTTCATTAGAGTGCCTGCGACAAATGATGTCTCCTCACTCCCTCTTGGACTCGGAGGAGAGAGGCTTCAATTTTTTGAATCAGTGGGGCGATGTCTTTCGCGGCTTCCACAAAGGTTTTTTTCGATTCGATAGCAAGTCGCTTCGCTTCGGATTCCAATATTTGCAGATCCTTTTCGATATGCTCCCATTGCTCTTTTGCGTCGGCCGGAAATAGATGTCGCTGAAGCTTCAAATCGTCTCGGCGTGGTGCGAGAGTTTCTAGGGCGGTCAGGGCTGGTTTTCTTTTTTTCATTTTTTTCTCCATTTGTTTTCTCAAGGCAAAAAACACTTAGCGAGAAGCGTGCCAAACGGTTTGTTTCCGCTGATTTCAGCAAAATGACGCTCATTCTCTCGCGTTAAGGGTGCGGGTCGGTTTCCGTACCTCGCCGCGGCGAGACTTTTTGTCTCCCGCTTCAGCAAAGGCGTCTCTTCTCTTCCCTCGTTTCGACTTAGCCCTTCAATTAAGGAGGTGCTTCGCCTGGCACGATTTCTGCTTCACCAGACCTCAGAGAGAAGGAAACGATAGAATGGATGCTAATCGGAAGTTCAAGATTCTTTGGGCAGTGGACGCGTTCGATGAGCTGGCTGAGGTCCAGTGCAAAGAGGAGAAATTGCTCCGGACCATCGCATATCGGACTCAAATCGAGGTGGACCCTGTCTATATCCTGAGCCCCGTTGAGTCAGGAGTCACACTTGAGTTTTCGACGCCCTTAGCCGGCAATACTCAGGCTGCGAAAAAGGCGATGATACAAAAGATGAAGGACGTTTCCGTTCCCGGCCTGCAGCCCCCCCAGGTTTTGACCCAGCATCATCCGTCACTAAAAGAATCAGTGGAGCTTCTGAGTCGGTTCGCGAAAAAAGGCGATTACGACCTTATTGTCGCTGGAAGCCATGGGCGGAAAGGGCTCGGGCGATTGGCCCTTGGAAGTTTCGCGGAGGAGCTTCTTCTTCAATCTGATGTGCCCGTCTTGATTGTCGGGAGCCATAGCCAGAACCTAGGCGAGAACATGGATATTCTCCTTCCGAATGATCTTACCGACCCAGAATCCTCATTTTTTAAGAAGGCCTTTCGCATGGCCCAAGTCATGGGTGGAAAGGTCACGCTGCTTAAGTCCAACCCCCGACCGGTGCAGGCTGTCGTTCAGTCCGGTGTTTATCTCATGGGCGGCGGTTGGGTTCCCACACCTGGCAATCTCTACGACGAAACCGACGGGCAACGGCAGCTCGCGGCGAGGGTTTTGGCTGAAGCCAAAAAAAGCGACATTCCGTGTGATTACGTGATCGATGATAGGTCCGACTCGGTCACCGAGTCCATCTTGACGCATGCTCGCGAGAAGAAAGTGCGATTCATCATGATGTCGGCCGAAAGCGGTCCCCTCGCCGCGGCGCTCATAGGCAGTATCACGCGACAGGTTGTTCGGGCCGCACCGTGTCCCGTAATCGTCTTTCATCACAGAAGGGGCGAGTAGCCCAAATTGGTTCAAAGCAAACGGAGGAAGAATTTATGAAGGGCTTTATCGATAGTATCGAGAAACTAACAGAGGAAAACGCGAATTTCCGGAACGTCATCTATACCGGCAAGAACCTTCAGCTCGTTCTCATGACTCTTCTACCGGGGGAAGAGATCGGAGAAGAGACGCATGAAGAGCACGATCAGTTTTTCCGTATTGAAGCACAGGCGAAGGCGGGTTTCGATCGACGGAAAATCGCAGGTCAGCCGACGATCGCGATCATTGCCCTGCTGGAGCCAGGCTTTGCAATGTGGCGAATACCGGCAGGCGTTCGCTCCATTCTACACTATTTACGGCCCGCCTGAGCATCAGGATGGAACGATTCATCCAACGAAGGGTGACGCGCAACGTGCCGAAGAGCACCCTGATGGGAAAACTGCGGAGCTCCTACGGAGCGGATGAAGGTCTGATTGGGCTGAGGTGCTAGGATTCGCCTTCCGGTCTTCGGACTGACGTCCTCAGCCTACAGGCTGGGCTCAGCATCCACCCGCAAGCGGGTACCCGGATGCTTCCGCCTTTCGAATCCTCGCGTAGTGTACAAAACGCTTTCGCGTTTTGTCGTTCATTAGCCAGCCAACCCGGCATCGCTTTCGCAATGCGGGGCTTTATTGTGGCTGCGTTAGTGATTCGAATCAGAATGGCGGAATCAAATTGCCAGCTATCACTTTCTGCCGACAACCCCAACCGAAGGACTGCTAGCAGTGAAAAGGGGGGTATCACAGGCTGCGTCGAGGATCAACGAGGGACCCGAAAGGGCTTTGTGGTAGTATTTCACCTACAAGAAAGAGAATCTGAACCGACCTATGGCCCCACGAGCCAAGACCCTGTGCAGCACCCGCCAAACCATCCCCGAACCGCGTTCTTCTCGAATCTCGCTTGCAGGTTTTCACTGATGCATGTCATTTTTAGAGGGGCGAAGCCCACGCCTTATCCAATATCTCAACTCGGGGTGGGGATGGCCCGAGGCTATGCTCGTCCCCAACGTATTCCCGTGGGCCAGGTCGTGGACCTGACGATCGTGATCGGTGGCCAGGCGATGGCTGTAAAGGCCCGCTGTGCCCATCACGCAGGCCGAGCTACGGGATTCCAGTTTACACTCCAAGACCAGGCCAGCGTCCAGCTGAGCGAAGCCATTGAGCGGTATTTTGCCATCGAGCTCGAGGGCCTTCAGCTGAAGTCCGTTCCTACTAACGTGATTCAAGCCCCGGAGCGGGGCGTGGCGCATTGGTGGGTGGGGCGCGCTAAGAAAACCGGCGATCGCATCGCTGAGATCTATTGGGAAGAAGAAGGCGAAGACGAGTTAAGGTCCCGCATTTTCATGCCACCTTTTAGGCAATTACGTCGAGCTGCTTCCCTCCGGCGATTGAAGTTTGGCGTTGTTCTGCAGAACGACAACGAGGATGGCCCCATCAATCACAGGGCAAGCGACCTGATCGAAGGGGTTCCGCACGCAAAGCCCGAGCTCATACTCACGTTCACAAGATTCATGGAGTCCATTAACGGAATCTCGAGCTTTGTTCGCTCCCACATCCTGGCGGCCTTGGCTGATCAGGAGGAAAAATGAACGTACTGGCGATCCTGTTTTGCGGCTCAGAATGTGAGCGCGGACTGGAGCGCCAACTTAGCCGTCATGCACAAGGATCCTGACGGAAAGAAGATCGCCGACGATACCCTCACGCTTCGCGGCCAGAGCGAGTGGGTGAGGATGGATTCGAAAGGGCCTCAAGGCTCCGTCACGGTTCGAGTCAACGTTCCGACTCGTAAGGCAGAGGGCTGGCTTCGTACCCGAAAGCTCATCGTCGAGATGGATGCCACCCAAGCGCCGATCCAAATTCCTGTTTGCTCAGGAACGGAGTGGGAAGCCTGCTATTCGAAAATGGGGCTTAAGTGCAAAAAGGCAAAGAGTGCGACGGAGAGCCTGCGATCTGATTCGTGGAACGCTCAAGTGGGATGGCAGGCCTCTTGATGCCGAGATTTTTCAGGCCACAGAAGTGGAAGGAAATCCCTTTGTAAAAAGCCAAGCTCAAGTTCGAATTCGGGAGATCGTCGAGATGGTGCTCTCCAAGATCGAAGAAAAGCCGTTGGGTCCAGGGTTTTTTGATCCACCCAAAGACTATACGCGAGTGGATCTAGGCGCGATTCTCAACGCCCTGGGGCTGCCGCCGGAGCCGAAACCGGCGCCGAAGAAGAAGAAATAACGCAGAGCTGGGATCCCTTGAGCTTTTGCAGCGCCGTCGCGGGCAAGGCCTTGGGGCTGATCTCCATCGCAAATCGCGTGGGCTTTTCGGAGGAATAAAGGGTCACGGGGTTTGCGGGATTGTTCTCGACCTTCATCACCTTCCATCCACTGAGGCGGCTTTGCTCGTCAAAAAACAAGATCCAAAGCGGGATGAAGGTGCCATCAAAACGCGTGGCCATGGAGCAGGTCGATGTCAAAGCCCATAGCCTTGTTAACGCCAACGGCTGAGTGCGACCCGATAAGGCTCGCTCCATCTCCGGGGGAGTGCGGGCCCATTGCATGGTCCAAGTCGCTACGGGAGGTTCGGGTCTTTCGGCGCAGGATTTTTGAAGTGTCGCGCGAACGGATGAGGTGTCGCGTGCGTTTTTGTTATGGCTGCGTGGCTCGTCTTCCAGCAAAAAGCACAAGCGGTAAGAACCCGATGCATACCCAGTTCATGTTTACTATTATCAGGTTCATGGCGGTCGCGGGCAATAAAGCCTATAATCAGGTCGGTTCGATCAAACGACAGAGGCTTTGCCCACGTATAGACCAGCAAACCACCCCATCATCTTCGCTGTGTTAGAACGCCTGCTCTGGAGCACGAAAGCCGGGCGTGCTTAGAGCAGGTCAAGTACCCGGAAATTGGAATTGCGCAGGCGTGCGGCGTCGCGCAAGACCCGTCTGGCGGTGTATGTTATCAGCATTTTGCTCTTCGATCCGACCTGAGCGGTTGAATCACGCGCTGGTACATCCTCTAAGAAAAAGGCTCAACCACAAACTTGCTGAAGCCCGATATCCGCAGTGCCTTCCTTGGCATGCGGATTCAAGAGGGTGAAGGCGTTCCAAAGCTTGGTCTCCGATCAGGCCTGGGTCTGAACGGCGCAACCCAGGTAGGGCCCGCGCCATATTTCGCTGAGATGGGATTTCATCCACTATAAGAGTACAGTCTCCCTCGAGAATCGGGGCCACTAAGGGTCAGATCAACGCGCCTGCAGCGAGGAAAGGGAGATTCGAAACGCGATCCAGCCAGTGGCTCATCGAAAGAGCGCCCGAGAGCTGCTCGAAGGCTTCTGGAGAGCCTTGATTTTTCCGTCCCCGTTGCTCGTGCTATTGATGATATCGATAGGATCAAACAGCCCAAGGCCTCGTCCATGCTCCAGTTGGGGGCCAAGATTTAGATCGGCAAGCAGGTCTCCCCAATCTTCCAAAAGCTGCAAGGGCCCTTGCGATCCAAGGTGCTGCTGGCGGAGCGGGGTCTTTTTCGGTCCTCATCATCTCGGTATCCGTTCATCAGGGAGTACGAAACGATATCAAGCCAGTTCTTAGGAGAGAGGTCCTCAAATGCCGCGCGACCCTCGAGAGCAGGGGCGATCGAGAGGTTCTCCTTTAGAACGAGCTCCCCGTTGCTATCAAAGCGCAGGCCTCGAAAAGGAGCCTGGTCCATGAGGGTCTCAATGCGCGCCTGCGCAAGAAATAATCTCTCGGGCAGATCGTGATTGTTTAAGAAGCGCTCCTCGAGCGCCTCTTGCGTGTCGGCCCAAAGCTTAAAGCTTCGTTCCAGACGCGCAAGATTGGTGGGCGTAATGTTCCGCGATTCACTGGCGCAGGTCGAAACCCTGAGGATTCGCCGCGACAGGGGTTCAAAGATCTTTTTTAACGTCGAGCGACGAATTCCGATCTCAAAGGGCAAAAGCTCCGCGAACTTCTCAAGCTCCGTGCTGACGAGAGCCTGGTTGGGGGTGCGCTCGGTGGTCTCTCGCAGCAAGCGCAGGAACTCCAAGATCGAAGCCGTGAAGATGCGTCTTCCGTCTCCGTAGTACCAGTTGGGTCGTTTCTCGAGAATGAAGCGGTAGCGTTGGTAGACCGAGTAGGCGCGTACGCCCGAATCCAAGAAGATCTTCCAGCTCTCAGGCGCGATCGTCTGTTCATTGTGATCGATCAAGACATTCTTGGCGGCCTTGAGCTGGCAGAAAAAGCTCGAAACAAAGAAACCACGCGTCCACGGTCTTCCGGCGTCCGTAGCGCGAGCGAGCAGCTTGAGTAAGCACTCCAAGCGCTCGAGCTTATAAGGAGCGGCGATCTCAACGAGCTCGGTGCTTAAGTCCTGGGCAAACGCCTGCAAGGTGGCAAGAAAGGCTTCAAGCTCGGGCAGCTCTTGGACGCCCTCCGAATAGGTCGCGCCTAACGGAAAGTAGGGCTTGAGGGCTGGCATCCAGCGCCTGAGCAGCGAGAGCAACTACTGGAAGCGGTGGATCTCCTTCGTGAGTCAGCTCGTTTTCGGTTCCGCCTAAGAACGCGCTTTTAACCGCGAGAGGCTCGCGCATCAGCGTCTCCACGGACGGTGGTTTGCTTGAGAAGTAGCCTTGCAGCAAGGAGGCAGCTCAAGAGTGGAATAGGTTCCGCCTTGGCGCCCGAAACGCGAGTCTTGAAGGTATCGAGCAGCTTGTCCGTGCAATCCAAAAGGGTAAAGAGCGTTGATGCTTTGCGCGCTTCCGTTGCCCGAAAAATAGGACTCCAGAGCAGCTTGCGCGTCAAACAACCCGGCTCGCCTAGGCCAGGTTTCTGAAAGGGCGAATTGATCCATCGACATCCCGTGAGGGTGCCCAGAGAAAGGGTCAAGCCCAACAAAATTTGTGTAAGGTGTTTTCCCCGCAAGCCCTTACGAAACTAGAGGCGCTTGAGCCTAAAAACAAGGCGGGGCGCGCTATTTGCTCTTCTTGCTGGCGCCGTTTTTCGAAAGCTCTCTGGAAGATCTTGAGCACCGTGATTCGGTCCGCCCAGAAGGGGGGGTCTTTGAAGCCCAGAGCGAGTTGCCGCAGCACGCTCCAAATGCCTGATCTTGCTTGCTCGAGCATGTATTCAAATGCTGCTCGTAGGATCGTGCCGCTGGGTCTTGGGGTCGCCCGTTGCGGTTCGCATGACGTCTTCGAAAACAGGATACGCGCCCCGGCCTTCGGCGGCATCCAAAAACCCGTCATGGTTGGCGTCAAATCGAGTGAACAGGGCCTCCAGATAATGCACCATCCCGCAGTTTTGAGAACCGTGGGTTGAACTTCTTTGAGCTCCTCGCCATTATAATGAACCGCGAAACGCCGACTCAAACTCGCGCGCCGATCGGTTGGGAGCTCATAGTACTTCAAGAGGTCAGAGTTTTCCATGGCCGTTTTGCTGGGCAAAATGGCTGTGTCTCATGCAGGCCCTATCCAGCGTAGGTAGGCCCCAGATGTCGGGTTTGGTAGGCACAATGGCGCAGTCCGCGCTGCGGCCTCGTGCGTTTTCCTTGGAGGACTTTTTCGAGGACATCATGAGCAGCAGGTCTTGAGAGATCTCGAATTTATCCAAGAACCGGTCGCCATTTCCGGCGTCAGTAAACAAGTTGGTTTGCTGGAACTGCTCTAAGATGTAGGGCTTGTTAAAAGGCCTCACTGCATGCTTGAGGTCGAGAGATCTGGCAAAGTCTCTGGCATATTCCAAGAACTCCTCGGGTGTGGCCACTTGCTGTTTGGCCGCATAGGATCGGAAGAAGAGATCACAGATCGTATACGTCCAGAACTTGTGCGTGAGATCCACTTCGATGATGGGCTTTTTAGGCGCGCCGGGAACGTGTTTGTACTGAATCTCCCCTGAGTCGTCGTAAAACAAAGGTAGGCCACGTTTGACCAAGGTACGCATCATGCGCATGCCGATGGCGGAGCCTTGCTTCCATTCGTAGTCAGGTCCGAGCGTTTCCAAGGCGCTCAGCCTGAGGAGGTCCAAAGACGAAATCATGGGGAACTTTTCTTTGGGGTCTTTCGCAAGTTTGGCGAACGCCAGGTTCAGGTAGTTCATTCCCTCAGACCATTGGACAAAGGGCGTGCGGATTCGTTGAATGCTCCTGGGCGTGATCATGTCCTTGGGATCTCTTGGATCACCAAAGATGCGGTTAAACACTGGTCGGATAGTCTGCTTGAGCGTTATGGCCTGGATGTCAAACCCGCCTTGAGTCAGCAGAGGTGAGACTTGGTCAATCAAGATATCGAGCGCACCCATCGGAATTTGTTCGCCCGGCATGCGCATCGTGGCTCGCTCGGCTGCTGCTAGGAGCTCCAATCCGTGCTCCACGAGTTCTTTTCTGACGTCATACGAGAGCCACGACTTGCCCGCTGCGCGGCCTACAGTATTGCCAAATCGAAGGGCCCATCCAAAAAGCCGAGACCCTTCCCAAAGAAACGTCTTCCAGTTGCCCGGTTGGATCTCCTGAGGGTTGCCGTCGATGAACACAGCCTTGGCGGCCGAAAACAGGGGGATGAGCCGTCTTGCCTGAGCGATCATGGGCGATTCGGCTTCGGTCTCGCCTTCGGATAAGACCGCAAGCAGCGAATCGAAATCAGAGATCGAATACGGCCTAGCACTGCCTTCAATGGAGGCGCCTAGCGAATCGATGTTCTTCGTTAGAGTGTCAATTGCTGCCGAAACCTTCTCTTGGCTCCAGTCTCCGACTGCTGCAGGGGTAAGCGGGAGATAGGGCTGAATCGCGGCGGCTGAGATCTTCACGGAGGCCAGCAATCCGCGCATGCGAGCGATTTCCCTGCTTCGTGAGGATTTCGAGACTTCCTCCGATGATGATGGCCATCTTAAAGAAGCTTCATCGTTTGGACGAGGTAGCTTCGAGATTCCT
>JBGAWT010000050.1:0-16820 GCA_044227445.1 Bdellovibrionia bacterium
GAGATGATGGCCTGATCGAAAGCTCCTTCAGAGGAGCGGCATCGATCCACGCATTGATCGTCTCAAATGGAAGCACTCCACCTGCCGTTCCGATGAGCTCGCTGAGCAGGTCTACCGTGCTTAAGATCCAGGACACGAGGCGCTCACGGCCTACGCCCGTGAAGATGGTCTCGGGAGCGTACGAGATGTGCTGGAACTTCAGGTGCTGGATAATGCCTCGGCTGATGCGGTCCGTGATCTTGGGCCACTCCGCGCTATCGATCTGATCAGGGGATCCACCCATGAGGGCAGCCTTGATTTGAGGAGCAAGAGCGGAATAATCGCGTGCTTGAGCGAGCGAGCGCGAGAGCTCTGGATTCTCAACAAAGGTGCTGAGGTAGTTCAGTAAAGCCGTGAGATTTTGAAATGAAAAAGCGACTTTTCCGTCGCGCAAGACGATCCCCAAGGAAGCGGCGATTTCTTGGGCACGCTGGGACATCTCTTCGACCTTACGATCGTTGAGGGATGTGCCGTCGTGGAGTTGTTGGAGATAGGGTTGAAGCTTGACGGAAGCCGATCGGAAAACCTCGATCCACTTCTTGGCCTGCTGGATCTCAGCAAGAGTGAGTTTTTCGGCTGTTCCTCCTAAGAAGGCAGCCTTCATGCGCATGGTCTCAGCCAGCAGCTCGTCGCTGATCACCGCGCCCACGAGGAAATACTTCGATACGAAGGTTCGGACTTCCTGAGCGCTGTATTCGCCAGGAACGGCGCCACGCACACGTTGCGAAAAAAGATCGTGCGCGCTGGAGAGGCAGTTCCAGAAGGCGTTCACTGGTTGTTCGTCTTTGAGCTTGACCTGCCAGTAATCCAGGATGGTTTGCGCCGCGCTATCCAAGCAGCGCATGTCCCCGCCGGGGCTGATGCCGACGTTGGTGGTGCCGCCGTTGCCATTGAGCGAGGAGAGCGGCCCGATCTGAAGGCAGGAAGAGAGCATCAACGCGACGCTAACGACCGTGATCCTAGAAAACATAGTTCACCCCGCTGTAAACGCGGCTATTGCCTAAGTTGGACCTCACGAAATCAGGACCTGAACCCGTTCCCGCGCTGGCCAGAAGGTCAAAACCCAGCCCAAAGAGCAGCGAGTGGAGAATGGCTAGCTTGACCTGAGGCGAGAAGATGAATCCTTGGTGAAGCAGATCGTAGGTGAGCTTGGAGTGAATCAGCAGACCACCGCCCGAAAAGCGCACGGGGTTGAGGTCAATCTCAGCAAGCAGCGCGTTTTGAAAGGGGTAGCGATATCCAAAGAGACTCCCACCGGTCGAAAGGGCGCCTTGATCTGGAGCATTGCCACCGGCTTGCAGCAGGTAGCTGGCTCGCAGCATCGTGAGCGTGCGGTTGGGTTTCCATTCGGCCGTAAAACTTCCGGCTACGGAGGGCGTTACTTCTTGCGTGCTCCAAGCCGAGGGGGTTTGGTCGCGAACCGGAACTTCGGCCATCGTAGAGAGCGAAAGCTCAAGCTCCTGCGAGGAGTAGGCCGCTTCGCCTGTTATGAGATGATGGTACAGAAAGCGCGGATAGACCGTCGCGTTGAGCACTCCATCTGTACCCAGTGATCCGTCGTAGCCCATGATGATCTGGTTAAGCGGCTTGTAGGCGTAGCCCAGCTGACCCCAAAAACCCACATCGCCCCCAAAGCGCGCTGAACCGGAGGCGCCCGGGTGAATGAGGACTGAAGTGATCGAAGGCATCGCCACGTCGTAGCGCATCGGCGTGTTCTGGCCGAAGATGGTCATCGAGGTCGGAGGCAGGCTCACCCATGGCGAAGCCGAAGTGACCGCTCCGTTGGCGACGGACATTCCCATGCCGCGCTCCGGCAAGTACAGGGGTGTGGCAAAAGCCGTAATTCTAAAGGTTGGTTGTTTGACCATCAGCGTCGCGCCTGTAAAGGCTACGGGGTCTGGATTGAGCGGGTCCCAAACAAAGCGCGGCTGCCAGACGCCCATCTTCCAAACTTCGTCCACGCCGCTCCAGTGTTGCAGCTGGCGGCCTAACGAAAGCTGAACCGGAGCGAGCTTGCGCGAGGTGCTGACGTAGGCTTCGTTGACTTCGAAATGAAAGGGGTCCTGCGGCATGATCATGACGAAGGTCTCGGCCTGAACGCCTCCCTCCACCACATTGCCCACCCAGCTTGCTTTGCTGCGGGCCTCGAAGGTCTGGAACGAACGCGAGAGGAACGGATAGAGCGTCGAATCGAAGCCCAATTGAAAGTGGGTCTGCGATCCATCGAGCGCCCATTGGGGATTCCAAGCGAAAACCGCTAGCAACGAAAGAAGCTGTCTAGCTTTAAGCGAAGGTCTCATTTCTCTGCCCATCCTTGGGTTAGAACTACACCGCTATTGTTTAATGATACTTTGGCTACTCGGTCGCAGGCAAAGAGGCCTTAAATGGGGGTGGGCAGGAAATTCCAATTTGATGTGCAGCGCGTTAGGCGCCTATTGGATCTTTTGGCCCAGATCGATCGTGACGCGGGTGCCCTCGGCGGCAAGCTTGAGTGCCTGGCAAGTAAGATGAAGGGCCTCGCTGCGGGCTGCGGTCTTATCGGGATCCCGGGTCATACCTTCGTAGTCCCAATCCTCAGGCGCTTTGGCGAGTTCGACTCCCGAGCGCCTGATCTCGGGTCCAAAAAGCTCGGCCAACTGAATCGAAAGATCATGCGCCAGTCGATGTGAGCGCCGGGCTACCTCCAAGGCTAAGCGCTCGGGGCTTTCTTGAAGCTTTGCCGCTAGCTCCGCTCTGAGATCCGAATCCGAAAAGCAGCGGCCCTTTTGATCAAAACCAAACAGGTCGGGGTACTTGCTTTGCATGAGCTTGAGTATCCAGACCTCGTAGCCCAGGTGGTAGTTCGAAAAGATGCGCGTCGTCTCAGGCACGATCGTTTTGAATTGCTCGGTGATCGGCCAATGCGCCAGGTGGTACCACAGGAATGAGCCTTACGGCCGGAATCTGCGTGCTGTGCCAAGGCTGTGAGAGGTCCTGCAAAAATGGAGCGACCAGCTCAGTGCGCGAATGCGCCAAAAGAGGCTCAGATCGGCTCTCCGCGGCCGCTGGAGAGAGCAAGCCGTAGCCACATGCCGAAGCGCGTGGCCCTGGCCCACCTGCTCCATCGGCATCTGAAGGCTCGCAAGGGGCTCCTTCCAATTCCAGCCCAAAAAGAGCATGTGCCTAAAGCCCTGGCTGCCCGTTCCCTTCTTGCCACCCATCCAAGCGCGCTCGTTTTTGGAGTCAAAGGCGTCGGGGAGCTCCTGATCCATGCCGGTGTCAGGCTCGTCGACGAAGCGGCTCATGAGAGTGGCTACGGGAATGGCTTTTTTCTCGCCGCAACCGGTAGTGGTCAGCGGCGGCATGCGCTCGGCATTGAGCTCGAAGGCCATAGCCCACTTGGCGAACTGCTGCTTTTCTTCGCCCCCGCAGGGAAGAGTTACGTTCCAGCTCTTGTCGGCCCACTTAGGGCGATCGTCCGCGTGGAGTTGAGCTTGAGTCGTCGTGATGATCTCCGTGAGAAGGGTATGCTTCTCCCAGGCCTGAGCCGATGGAACGACGAGTAAGAAAAAAAGCCCCGCTTTACGGAAACAACCCACGCAGCAGCATGGCCTTATTGAGGCGGTCCACACCCGTGATCAGAGCGGCTGTCTTCATTCCGCAGCGGTATTTCTGCTGCTGAGCGACGACGCGCTTAAAAGCGTTTTCCATCACGGAGGCGAGCTTTTCGTTCACTTCCTCTTCGCTCCAAAAGAAGCTTTGGAGGCCTTGCACCCATTCGAAGTAGGACACGACCACGCCGCCGGCGTTGCATAGAACGTCTGGGATGATGAACGCACCTCTCTCCTCGAGCACGCGCGTGGCGCTCGAGCTGATCGGGCCGTTGGCGCCCTCAGCGATGATGCGCGCCTTGACCTTGCTTACGTTGGCATCGGTGATCACGCCATCGATAGCAGCAGGGATGAGCACGTCCACATCGAGTGCGAGGAGGTCTTCGTTGCTGATCTTCTCAGCTTCGGGAAGCCCGCGACGCCGCGGTTGCGCTCGGCGTACTTCGCGACTTCAGGAATGTTCAGGCCGTTCTTGTTGTAAATGCCGCCGGTGACGTCGCTGACCGCAACGACCTTGGCGCCTAGTTGCGCGATCTCAAGGGCCGCGATGTTGCCGACTTTGCCGAATCCGTGAACAGCGACCGTGGTGCTGGCATCTAGACGCGGAGCCTTTTTGCCCATGGAGTCTAAGTGCTTCACGGCGTGGCGAATCGTGTACACGACTCCGCGTCCCGTGCTCTCGGCGCGTCCCAAAGAGCCACCGATCTCAACGGGCTTGCCGGTGACCACACCAGGAATCGCAAAGCCACGCTCTTGAGAGAAGGTGTCCATCATCCAAGCCATGGTCTGGCCGTCGGTACCGACGTCCGGAGCGGGGATGTCGCGGTCCGGTCCGATGATCATATTGATCTCGGTGGTGTAACGGCGGGTGAGGGCTTGCGCTTCTTGGCGCGAGAGCTGCCCTGGGTCCACGCGAATGCCGCCTTTGGCGCCGCCGAGAGGCAGGCCGACGAGCGAGCATTTAAAAGTCATGAGCATCGCGAGACCTGCGGTCTCCGAAAGCGAGACTTCAGGATGGAAACGAATGCCGCCCTTGCCTGGTCCAAGGGTCATGTTGTGTTGAACGCGATAGCCTTCGAAAACGCGAATGCTACCGTCGTCGCAGCGGATCGGAACGCTCACTACGAGAGCGCGCTTCGGAACCTTGAGGCGCTCAGCGATATTCGGATCCAGCTTCATGACCCGAGTGGCTTCCATGAGTTCAAGTACGGAGTTCTTGTAGAGGTCACTGCTATCCCAAAGGTGAGAGCTCGTTCCGGTGTGCATATGCCAGAAGTTGTAGCATTTCGAGAAAGGGCGTCAATTAGAAGAAGCAGTTTCGGTTTCAGGGGGGGGGCGTGGCGGCGAGTCAAGGCACCTTCGGCAGACCGATCGTCTGCTGAAGCTACTCTGAGTCGGAGTCAGGTGGGCTTGAGCGGACGATTCGTCTGTTGAGTGGGGCCTGACTCTTACTTCGGCCTTTTCTTCGCCACCGAAGGCTTTTTGCGCTTTGGAATTTTGCCGATCCGCGCATCCCCTGCACGGATCAGAGCGCAGGCGCGCATCACCGAGTCCTCGAAGTCGTCGCTATCGGCAGGAAGGATTTGCCAGCCTGTCTCGCCGCCCCCGGCGAGTACCCCGATGGAGCGCATCGAGGGGAATTCTGCCCTCAGGCTCTCGTGATGCTCGCGGGTCGTGGCGATCCATATCCCGTTGTCCTCGGGTGCCGTAGGCCGCTCCCTGAGAACGAGCAGAATTCGATCATCGGCGTAAACCGCCGTGCAGCCAAACATGGGCTTGGTGTAGGGCGAGAGCGAGTCGAGCTCTTCTAGAACGAACTCAAAGGGCGGGGCTTTTGGAGGCATTTCATAGAGATAGCGGGGGTGCGGACTCAGGGCAAGTGGGGCCGACATATTTGACAATTATCATCAACATTGGTACGACCCGCTCGCCATGAAGAAGGTACTCCTTGTCTCGATGATCTCCGGTTTGATGTCCTTAAGCGCATGGGCGACGCCCGAAAAGCCCTGCGATTGGACCGGCTTAAAGATGGCAACTCCTTTGGAGCGCGCCGGAAAGGAACTCGCCGAGGCGGTCCTTCCGCATTCGGATCAGAAGCTCAAGGTTTTGGGCGTTCCTGAGATCGTTGATTATAGTGAGGACGGGCATCCCATGTCCTCACCTGAGTATTTAGAATTTCAATTCGAAAGCAACCCGGGCGAAGAAGCCGTCATTTTTCGTTTGAACACTTTTACCAAGCTTGAGCAAAGCGGAGACATGGTGACGCTCACCTCCACGACGCATATCCCGACGGGCGAGAAGACTTCATTAGTCGATCTGCTCTTTGATTGGGCTGTGAGCGAAACGGTCGAGCCACCTCGGAAGCGCTATTATTCGCAACGCGGAAGCCTACAAACCTACAATATGCAGACCATTGAGACCGAAGTGCGTTACACGATGCGCCGCGGAAAGCTCATTTATTTCGAAGCGTGGCAGCGCGATCCGAATAAGTTCTTCAAGAAAACCCTCGCTCACGTGGTGTTTGGCTCACCTTAAGGGGAGTGGTTACAAATCACCTCCTACTGCGGTCACCGATATATGGCTCAGGATCGCTTTGCTTGAGGCGTCCTCGGGGATTTCGCTCAGTACGCCAGCCCGAACCTGGGATGGCTCCTTCGCTCACCCCTACGGGCGCCTCACCTGAGCCTATCTCGGTGTTCCTCGCTACGGAGGTCATTTGCAACCACTCCCCGTGTTACACTGGAGGGGATGAAAACTCGCGTCCTGGTCCTCTATGGGGGCCGCTCTGGTGAACACGAAATCTCCCTTCTCTCCGCCGCATCCGTTTTCAGAAAGCTCGATCGCTCCCGCTACGACGTTTTGGCCGTAGGCATCGACCACCAAGGTCGCTGGAAGGAGCCCGATCTCGCCGAGATGGAGCGATCCACCGAAAAGTCTCTTAAGATCTACGACCGCGGACGCGATCTCGTGATGCCGCCTTATCCGCAGCGTTTTGAGAATCGCAAGCCGCGATTGGTCTCGCTCGATGGCAAAGGCGCGCCGATCGAATTCGACGTCGCGTTCCCCGTGGTGCATGGTCCTTTGTGCGAAGACGGTGCGCTGCAAGGTTTGTTTGAGTTAGCTGACGTTCCGTTTGTGGGTTGCGGTGTGATGGCCTCCGCCATCGGAATGGACAAGGAGGTCTCCAAGCGCTTGGCGCGCGACGCGGGCCTTCCGATCGTGCCGTACGTGTCGGTTAAGGCGGGCGAGTTTGAGCGCGACCCAGCTGCTGTGGAGGCGCGCGTTGAGCGAGAGCTGGGCATGCCTGTGTTCGTTAAGCCCGTGACGATGGGCTCGAGTGTGGGCGTGCACAAGGTCAAGGCTCTGGGGGATCTACGAGCCGCATTGAAAGACGCGTTTAGATACGACCCGAAGGTTTTGGTTGAAAAGGGCATCGCCGCTCGCGAGATCGAGCTGGCGGCTCTTGAAAATCGCAGCCCCGGAGAGCCCGCTCGCGTGAGTGGCTCAGGCGAGATCGTTCCGCATCACGAGTTTTATTCGTACGAAGCCAAGTACCTGGACGACAACGGCGCCGCTTTGAAGTTGCCCTCAGGTCTGCCTGCCGCCCAAGAAGCTAAGGCGCGCGAGATCGCGGCTCGTGCGTTTGCGGCGCTTGAGTGCGAAGGCATGGCGCGCGTGGATCTGTTCTTGGATAAGAATTCGAACGAGTTTTATTTGAACGAGATCAATACTATCCCGGGATTCACCTCCATCACCATCTATCCCAAGATGTGGGAGACCTCGGGCTTGGCGTACCCTGCGCTTCTGACAGAGCTTGTGGAATTGGCGCTCGCGAGGCAGAAACGCAAGGATGCCTTGGTCCGCGAATTCCATTCAGGTTGAGCGTTTAATCGGCGAGCTGCTGGAGCTCAGGCCATTGCACGAGAGTGATCGCGAGGCGCTGTTTGCCGCCGCTTCGGATCCACTGATCTGGGAAGTTCATCCTCAGCCCACGCGCTATCAGCGCCCCGTGTTTGATCGCTACTTCGATACGATCTTGGCTTTTGAGGGGCCTTTGGCTGTGCTGGAGCGTGCTTCGGGGCGGGTGATCGGAAGCTCGACGTTTTACGAGTGGCGCGAGGATAGCGTGATCATCGGTTACACGTTTTTGGCTCGCGAGTTTTGGGGCGGGCGCGGAAACGGCGAGCTCAAGCGACTGATGCTGGGTTTTGCGTTTGAGCGCGTGGGGCGCGTATTCTTTCATGTGGGCGAGGGCAATGTACGCTCGCGTCGCGCGGTGGAGAAGTTAGGCGCCCGGCTCGTTGAGGTGGTCGAAAAGGTGGTGCTGGGCGCGCCCGTTCGGTCGGTGATCTACGAGCTCACTCGCGCTGAGCATCAACGACAGCTTGGTCTTCTTCGATCCTGATAGCGAGCTTGATGGGCCTGCAGCACACCGTGCAATCTGTGACGGTGCTGTGCGCGCCTTCGCCCGCATCAAAGAATACCGTGTTGGGCTCGCCACAGTAAGGGCAGAGGATCTCGGATTCGTCGAACATGGAGGCAGAGTAGCATGGAGCGGGGATAAGGCTTACGCTACTTCTCCCGCGCTCTCTTCAGGCGGGGCCTTGCCGGCGTTCGGGTCGATGACTTCGACGAAGCCGCATTCCTTCTTAGGGCATTTGTGCATGAGGCCCGCGCGCTTGGTGATCTTCTCAGTGAGCAGCGGGAATTTGCATTGAGGGCAAGGCTTTTCGATGGGTTTGTCCCAAAGGGCAAATGCGCATTTAGGCCATGTCTCGCAGCTGTAGAAAATTCGCCTAAAGCGTGACTGGCGCTGAGCGATGTCGCCCGCCTTGCACTCAGGGCATTGGATGCCGATGGTGAACGGGGCCGTGGATTTGCAGTTGGGGTAGTCGCTGCAAGCCAGGAACTTTCCGAACTTGCCGCTCTTTACAATCATGGGGCTTGAGCACTTGACGCACTTCTTGTCCGTGTACTCTTTGGGCACGACGACGATCTTGCCTTGGTCGTCTTTCTTGAAGTCTTGGGTGTTGGTGCACTCGGGGTAGCCTGAGCAGGCCAAGAACGAGCCCATCTTGCCCCACTTGATGATCATGTACTTGCCGCACTTATCGCACATGACATCCGTCTTGATCTCTTGGGCCTTGAGATTCTTCATCTGCTTTTTGGCCGTCTCCAAAGTCTTGGAGAAAGGTTTCCAAAAAGTGCGAGCTGGTTTTCCATATCCGCCGTGAACTCGGCGTTCAGGATGTCTGGAAAGGATTGAACCAGAAGTTCGGTGACTACTGTGCCCAGCTCGCTGGGGTAGTAGCGGTTCTCGCGCTTCTCGACGTACTCGCGATCCTGCAAGTTGGAGAGAATTGTCGCGTAAGTCGAAGGGCGACCGATGCCGTTTTCTTCGAGGTCGCGGATGAGCGATGCGTCCGAGAATCGGGGAGGTGGTTGCGTGAAGTGCTGAGTGGGATCGAACTTGGTGTTTTTGACGGAGTCGCCCTCTTTGAGTGAGGGGATTTTGAGCGCGCGATCTTCTTCGTCTGGATCGTCTTCGGAGTCCTGATAGACGGCAGTAAACCCCGCGAACTTCACAACGCTACCCGTGGCGCGAAACACGACCTCATGGCCCTTGGAGTCTTTGGTGATGACGTCGATGGCCGTTTGATCGTAGACCGCCGGGTTCATTTGGGAAGCGACAAAGCGATTCCAAACGAGTTGGTAGAGGCGGAATTCGTCTTTTTCTAAGAAGCCTTGGACTTTCTCTGGAGTGAATTCCATGGAAGTCGGACGAATAGCTTCGTGGGCGTCTTGCGCCGATTTCTTACTCTTATAATGATGGGGCTCGGCAGGCAGAAACTCCTTGCCATAGCGCTGCCCGATGTACTCGCGGACGCTTTGAAGTGCCGCGGGTTCGATGCGCACAGAGTCAGTACGCATATACGTAATCAAACCGTTCATGCCCATGTCGCCCAGATCCACACCTTCGTAAAGGCGTTGGGCTAGGGCCATGGTCTTCTTGGCGCTGAAGCCTAATTTGCGAGCAGCCTCTTGCTGCATACGGCTCGTGATGAATGGAGCCGTGGGTTTGCGCGAGCGCTCTTTTTGCTCAATGGCGCGCACCGAGAACTTAGCGCCTTTGAGAGCGCCCAGCAGTCCATCAACGACGCTCTTAGAAGGCAGTTCCGGATCTTTAGCATCGACCTTAAAGAGCCTGGTGTCGAAGGTCGTACCATCTTTTTCGAACGTGCCACCGATGTGCCAGTATTCCTCAGGCTTAAAGGCTTTTATTTCTGCTTCGCGGTCCACGACCATGCGCAAAGCCACGCTTTGCACACGTCCTGCTGAGATGCCGCGTTTGACCTTGTCCCAAAGAAGCGGGCTGATCTTGTAACCCACCAGGCGATCGAGCACGCGGCGGGCTTGCTGAGCGTGAAACTTGTCTGAATCAAGCTTCAAAGGCTTTTGCATCGCCTCTAAAACTGCGGGCTTGGTCACCGCGTTGAAAAGCACGCGGTGGATCTTCTTGCCCTTGGATTTGAGCTCTTCATTAATATGCCACGCGATGGCCTCGCCCTCGCGGTCCGGGTCAGTCGCCAGATACAGTTCGGGCACGTCTTTGGCGAACTTACGAAGCTCGTCGATGACTTTGACCTTATTTGGAATGAGTTGGTAGTCGACCTTGAATCCTTTATCTGGATCGACGCCCAATTTGCTTTTGGGCAGGTCTTTGACGTGGCCGACGCTGGCTTTGACGATGTACTCGCGACCCAAATATTTTTGGATCGTTTTGGCCTTCGATGGCGACTCGACGATGACTAATGCTTTCTTCACGACAGAAGCCATCTTAGAAACCCCTTCGAAGCGAGCCTGAGCGAATGACGCTCCAGTAAGGCTGCACAAACGAGCGCGACCAAAACGTAGTTGCGCTACGTTGCGGGAGCGTGAGTGCGGAAAACGCAACTGGGGCGTCATGCAGCCAGGCGTAGCCGGAGGAGTTTCTAAGATGGTTTCTCATGGCCATGTTCCCTATCTAGTCGGAGTTACCGGATGTTTTCAAGAGGCTTTGATTTTTGGAGTGAGTTCTTAGTCCACTCGCAACGACACTTTCCTTATTGGTTTCACCAGCTAACCATCGATCTTCGACTCTGAAAATTCTCCCTGCTTGGATCTCCGTTTCGAGCCAATCGGACCATTCAAGCAGCGGAATCCGGTGTTCGTGCGCCCATTTTTGGAAGTCATCCTCCGTCATTCCGGAGGGTGTGGAACGCAGCGTCTCCACAAAAAGCGAGCGCTGTGCAGCGGATCTGGGAAGCTCCAGCTGAGCTCCTCCGATGAGCTCCGGCCAGGTTTGTCCCAGATCCTGCATGCCCTGGAGTGGGAGTGCGCCAGAGGCCAGGAGTTCGTGATTTCCGCGATGCTTGATCTCCCAAGGAGCTGCAGGAGTGACATACACGTCGCGCCCCAGGGCGTGCGCCCAATCCGCAGTGACGAGCGAGCCGCTTTCCTCGGGGGCTTGAACCACCCAGGTGGCCTGAGAGAGCGCAGCGATCCAGCGATTTCGGAGCGCAAAGTGGTGCGGAAAAATCTCTGTTCCCGGCTCGAACTCCGACCACAGCAGCCCTCCGCTTTGAAGCAGGCGCTCTCGCAATCCCCAGTGGCGCGAGGGGTAGTCGCGGTCCAGCGGAGTGCCCAGAATGGCGATCGTCGGCAGGCCTGCCTCGAGCGCCGCTTCGTGCGCCATGCCGTCGATGCCCACGGCAAACCCCGAGACGATCACGCGTCGCGAAGCCCTGAGAGCCAAGATCACTTGACGCGACCAGCGGATGGCCGCAGCGTCGGGAATACGCGTTCCGACGACGCCGAGTCCATCGCGCGGCAGGCGCTTGAGAAGCGAGAGCGCCTCGGGCGTTCCTTGCAGGTAAATGTGAGGGGGCAAGGGCCTTAAGTCAGCGAGCACGGCGCGGGGTAAGGGAATTTGTTCGACAGAGAGTTTGTGGACGGGGAAGTGTTTTTGCATGAGGCCCTCATGAGCAAGGAGAGTGCCAACGCAAAGCGCTTGTTTTCGGGGAGAGCGAGTCCGAGGGCTGGACCGGAAGTCCGAAAACGCTGCTCTCGCTCGCGGCCCTATTGTGAGTTACTCTTTGAGCCATGAGCCCAAAACGAATCGGTGAATACCTCCAAGAGCGCAATTTGCTGACTCCCGCCCAGATCAATACGGTGCTCGAGCACAGCAAGAAACTGGAATGCGATTCGGCGACGCGGCGATCGATCTGCAGCTTTTGGATCCAGAGGATCTCGCCCAAGTATTCGGGCCCCGATCCATGACGGCTGATTTTTTTCATCTGGAGCCCGAGTATTTTCCGGTGGCCACAAAGGACGTATTTAAAGTGGATGAGCTTCTGAAGTGGGGCATCCTTCCGTTGGGTACCAAAAGCGCGGGGGCTCTTTAGCGCCCGCAAGCTTTTGAACGTCGGCATGATCGATCCGCTGGACGTCGAGGCTCGCAAGTTTGTCGAAGAGCAGGCGCGCGCACGAGTCGAAGGCGTTCAGGGCACGCATCCCTATTTAGTGCTGCCGGATCAGTTTTTAGCAGTATTGGAACGCGTGTACGGGGTCTCTGCCCGACAAGTTGAGGAACAATGGAAACAAGGTCGCGAGATCCATTCGCTGTTTAGTGTTTTCTTTGCTCGGTAGGCGGTTATCGCTCCGAATTGATCCACTGCTGCCATTGCAGGCTCATTGCCGAAGTAAATCCACCCACCGTCGAATGCCCGTTTTGTCCCGTGGGATTTAAGACCAGGCGACTTTGCGCGGGCGTATTGACGTTCACTCGCTGTAGGGCTCGCACACAATTTCCTGCGGTGTCCTGAGGCGTCGCCATTGTAAGCCCGTTGTCTTGCACGAGCCTCATGGCAGCGTAAGCAGGATTTCCGATCGTTCCGTGGCAGTTCATGCATTGGTTGTGCATGCCCGGAGAAACGAGCGTGGCGAAGTTTGCCAAGTTCTTGCAGCCCGTGACTGCGACACCTGGCTCGAGAACATCAAAACCGATCTGAATCATGTCGCCCGCGTCTTTGTCTTGCACGATGAGCAGGAGTGCAGTGGAGATCGCTGTGCTCGTGGCCGTGCTTCCCGCGGCCACGACGGTGTCGATATCTGGAAACTCGCTGAATGCAGGATCATACTTTCCGTTCACAACGACACGGATGCCTCGCACGTGCACGGCTGTCGAAGGGGTCACGAGGCGAGGGTTCCTGAAACGATACGCTCCAGGGCCCGCTTGAGAGCGTGGGCTGAATTGCTGCACTTCGATTCGGAAGCTGATGTTGGTGGGCAATCCCACGGGCGCCGGAGTGTTGGTCGACATCTGAAACGTCATCGTCCGGAACGTGTTGCCTGTGGCCGTCGCGACATCTGATGGCAGAGCTTGGCTTGCAGTAAGGATCGTATTTACGGGCGGCGGAACGCCGATCTTAACCGCACCACTGGCTGAGTTCTTCTCAGCTGCGATCCAACCTTGAATGAGCTTGAGCAGTGCCGATCCGTCGGTGGCGCAGTTGCTGCCGCAATGTCCGTCCTTAACCTTGCGATAAAAATCCGATTGCGTGGCGTCGGCGACCAGGCCGATGGGCGAAGACGTCTTATAAGCTTCATCTACGTTGGGCACTGCGAACATCGGGTTTTGGCTCACACCATGGCACGAAGCGCAGTTGCGCCTGAAGTACGGATGCACCTGCTGAGTGAAGTAGTCCTTGCCGCCGCCCGCGCCCAGGCTCGCGGCGCTGCGAGCTCCGACGGCGCCCTTGATCTTTCCGAGCTGAAGGCAGCCTGAGCCCGTAAGGCCCAAGGCGATGAGCAGAAGTGCGGAAGCCCAGCCACGCTTGCGCATGGTCTAGCTCCCAAAGATGAGCAGCGAATCCCGGATATTGGACGGGATGGTGTTGGGAGGAAGAACTTTTTCGAGCAAGTCCATCCTCTTGGAGAGAGCCAAGTAATTGAGAAACACCGAGTGGCCCACGTTCTGGGTGCTGGAGCCCACGAACGTCTCGCGCGCAGCGCTTTGGCCCGAGGTGTAGTAGCCCACTTGATTGCGGACCATGCGAGCGGCGCCTTGAGGACTGAAGAATCCGACTACGGTCATGCTCTTGCCGTTATCATCGCCCGTCCAGACTCGCTCTGCGTCTGTGGTCGTGGCGCCCGTTCCGTCGGCAGAAGAAATTCCGCCGTCCGTGAGGATCTGAAACGCCAAAGGTTTTCCCAGCGCAGCTGCCGCTTGAATGGCTCGGCCGATCTCGCGACCGATCTCAGCGTCCTTGGCTTCGCCCGTAGCCGAGTCGTTGGTGTGATAGTCGCAACCGCCGATGGTGATCGTGCCAGGTCCGGTCGTTCCATTGAGCACGTTCATCACGATGGTGGCGATCTGAGAGTCGCGGTTGTTGCTATTGGCCGCGATGCCATAGATCGACTGAAAGCTCGCGTTCTGGCGCGGGTCGACGCCGCTCACTGTTCCGGCGAAGTCAACGTTCTTGGTCAGTCCGCACTGCTCGAGGTTGGCGAACTGATCGGCAAGCGTCATTCCGCGGAAGCGATCCGCTTGCGCTTTGCTCATCTTGAGGGTCGCGTTGGCGATGGCGCGAATCTGTGAGGCGGGCAAGTTACGAAGCGTCGGCCCGTAGTTCAAAGCGTTTTGCAGATCGGCGATGTTTCGGATCTGAAGCGGCTTGAGAGCAGGGTCGTAGATGCCTACGTCTGTATTTCCGCCGGAGCGCGAATTGTTGGTTCCGATAGGGCTTCGAATGAGGCTGCCGACCATTCCAGCTTTTGCGATGTGCATCGCCGCATTATTGAGGTTGTCGTTCGAATCGCTGTTTCCCGAGTGAGCGATGATGCCCATCCTGAGGCCCGATCGCGTTTGAGCCGTCGTCGTGTCGATAATGCCTTGGAGGATCTTGCTGGCGTTGGCGCCGCGTTTGACCCCTGCCATCGGAGCGCCAAACTGAGCGTCCAGCGTGGGTTGCACTCCCATGCCGAGGCGCGAGTAGCTCGGCAGCAAGTTCCCGCCCTTGTCCATCGGCACGAAGTTGCCCATGAGCGCTGCGCCACCGGCGCAATCGAAAGTCAGGTAAGGCACGAGCCCCGGGGCCGAACTGGAGCCCGAGCATACGAGCTCGCCCGCATGCGCGAGGTGGGTTTGAAACACGATGTCCAAGAGGCTCGGCATCAGGACTACCGTCGAGAGGTCGATAAAACCCTGGGACAGGAACTCACGGCGAGTCACGGGCTTAGCGTGCCCTTCGTGCTGGTAACCTTTGGTTTTCTTTTCCTGTTTTTTGCTCATGTCTTAATCCTTATTAGCTACGGATGAAATCGCGCGCGCTCAGCTGTGCTGCGCAGGCGGCGATGAGGGCATTCCTGGTTTCGTTCGTCGAATTGGCTCGGGTCTTGGATTCGTCCAAAACCTCCTGAACCGCGGCGATCTCAACAGCCGAGGGCATGCGGCGCCAGAAGATGCGCGCCAGCCGGGTTGCTACGTCCGATGCGACGGTAGAAGTGAACTGGGCTTGGTTGCGCGCGAAGTCCACGCTCGTGAAGGCTTTGCGTTGAGTGGCGGCCAGAGCCTGCTCCGCGGCCACGAATTTGCCGCAGTAAATCCCTGCCATGCTGCTGATCGCAAGCAGCATCGAAGGCGTGACGCTCTCGACGTTTCCGTCGAGCGAGAAGCGCGCGCGGTTAGCGTTGTAGTAGTTGGTCACGTCCGTGTCGCTGACAGGAACGCCGGTGACTTCGGACATCGATTCGCGGATCTGGGCGAAATTGCGGATACCCACCGTGCCCTGGTCCGAAGCGACGATCTGGTAGCCGCTGGAGTTGAGCGAGCGTGGAACGATGCGTTTCATATCGCATCCGGAGGACACGACGAGAATCGCGAAGAGAACGCCTAAGCCCAATCCCCAAGCGAGCTCTCGCTGCTGGAGAGCTTCGTGGGCAGTGAGCTTGGGTCGGCGTCGAGTTTTGGTGCTACGGCGGTGCTTTGCTTTTTTCATAGTTACTCCTTGCCGGTGCATCGTGGGTGAATGGCTGCTTTGGCGAAAAGCCTTCGCAAGACGTAGCCTTGGTCTTCGAAGTCGCGTGCTAAGTCGTCGACAATGGCGGACTCGTCGGCGAGGACTTCGCGGCGGCAGACTTCGCGAAACACGCGCTTGGCGAAGCAACGGCTGAATGCCCTCGTATTGGAGAGCATCACGCCGAAGTCATGGATGCCCGATCCTGAAGTGGGGCCTTTCCAGCCAATGTCGGCGTTTTGACCTGCGGTTGAGAGGTTGATCCATGAGGTGTCGCGGACCGTGTAGCCATCGGGATAGACGGTGCGATTGATGGAGTATTTTCCGGGAACGACTCCAGGCGTGTAGACCAGAAACGCGCCACCGTTGTTCTCGGACTCATCCATATTGGCGTAAGCCCCCGCGAGCGCGTCCATCCCGCCGTGGCAGGAGCGGCAGCTCGACAAGAAGGTTTGGGTGTTTCCGCCCGGCGCGCGATCGACGTCACGGCGAACATAGGTGTCGCGCACCGATGCGTCTGCCCATTGCTGGATTGGGAGACAGAGGAACTGCGAGAAGGCGAATTGAATGGGCCTACGGTTGGTGCCAGCTACGAGGTGGGCTTGGGCCCATTGGCGCGTCGTGAGCAGTCCCGCGGCGTTAGCGCCCAGCACGACGCCTGCTGCCGTATTGTCTGCGTTTCCGCTAGCGAAGGCTTTTTGGGGCGCTTTGATCAAAGTCTGCGCCAAGTTGACGTTGTCTTTGTCGATTGCAGCGTAGTGGCTATTCGTGCGGTAAAGCGCGTCGTCGGTTTGGATGTTGGTCGTGCCGCTCGTGGCTACCGAAGATTTATAAATGTAGTCGCCCGTGAGCAGCTGGCGGGCGTCGAGGTCGTCCCTTGCTACGCCCATGGCGGTAGCGACGAAGTCGTTGAGCGTGGTGCCGTTGGCAGAGCCCAGTGGGTCTTCTTCGCGATTGGCCATCGCTGCAAACAGGTGCTTAACGGTGATGTTCACAAAGCGATCGTCGCGTACGGCGACGTCTGCGGCGCCTAGGGTATCGCCTCGGCCCAGCAGATTAATCATTTGGTTGAGCTTGGGGTCGTCGATCGATACGGGAACGCCCGCGAGACGATCAAAGAGTCTCATCGCCCGGA
>JBGAWT010000051.1:0-15889 GCA_044227445.1 Bdellovibrionia bacterium
TGGCTTCCATGACTAAAAGAGGTTGGTCTTTCTTCACCTCCTGGCCTTCGGTGACCAGGACTTTGACGACTTTGCCCGGCATCTGTGCTCGCACGCGAGCCAGCTTCTTAGCGCCGCTTGCCGAAGCCGAAGCGTCTTGCTCGCCAGCGCGAAGGACTTCGACCCCTTCCCATTGCAAATCTGTTCCGCGCTGAGTGGCTCGGTAGGCGAAGCGGCCGCTTTCGGCAACTTCGGTTGCCAGATCAAAACCTGTAGCGCGCTCGGGCCACAAAAGCTCGATGCCCTGCGAATCGCGTCGGTAGCTCACATCCCAAAGCTTGCCGCTCGCGTCGCGGACGTGAACCACTCCGCTGCGGCCCCTCGGAGGCGCATCAAAGGTCCATTCCTGTTTGCCAACTCGAACCTTAAGTTCGCTCATGTGCGCAGTCCTTCTTGCCTCGAGCGCGCAGCCCAAGCGCTAGATGAGGCCTCCCACATTTCGCCGCCGGACTCGGAGTCTCGAATCAATTGGTCGATGGCGATAGCAAGCGAGGCTTCGGGGCTCAAAGCCTCAGGGCCCGCTACGGGCGCTGTCAGCTCCGTATTGCGAGCGATCAGGTCGGTGGTCGTGTCACCCTCGATCGCGGCGGCGCAACGCACGAGCCTGCGCAAAAACGAAAGATTGGTTTTAAGCGAGCCCTGCGCGCGGCCGTCCGCGTCCCTCGGTGGCTCGACGCGCGTCTCATCGAGGGCCTGACGTAAGCGCCCCACCGCCTCTTCGCGCGTCGGCGCCCAGACGGCGATCTTGGCGATCATCGGATCGTAGTGCACGCTCACTTCGCCCGCAGCGGTAAACGCCGTGTCGATGCGCACAAAGGGCCCAGACGGAAACCGAACCTCCCCGATGCGCCCCGGCGCTGGCAAGAAGTGATGCGGGTCCTCAGCATACAAGCGCACTTCGATGCTCGAGCCACGCCGCTCCGGAATGGGCGGAAGCTTCTTCATCTCGCCCGAGGCTAAGTCCAGTTGCATGGCCACCAAATCAAATCCGGTGACCCATTCGGTGACGGGATGCTCGACTTGCAAGCGGGTATTCATTTCGAGAAAGTAAAAATTCCCGGCCCCATCCACGATGAACTCAAATGTCCCTGCGCCTGCGTACTTCACGGCGCTAGCGAGCTTCACGGCCGCTTCGAACATTTTCTCGCGCGTTTTTGGATGCTTATTCAAGATAGGCGCAGGCGACTCTTCCCACACTTTTTGGTGGCGGCGCTGAATGGAGCATTCGCGCTCGCCGCAATGGATCGCGCTGCCCTTTCCATCGCCAAAAACTTGGATCTCAACGTGATGCGGCTCAAGGATGTACTTCTCCACGTACATCGATCCGTCGCCAAAGGCTCCCAGAGCCTCGCGTCCGGCTTGCTCAAAGGCAGCCTCAACCGAGGCCGCGTCATCCACGCGGCGCATGCCTTTGCCGCCGCCGCCTGCTGTGGCCTTAAGCAGCAACGGAAACCCGATCTCAGTGGCGATCTTGCGCGCCTCGGCCGCAGTTTTCACAGCACCGGCGCTTCCAGGCACTCGGGGCACGCCCAGCTCATCGACTGTACGACGCGCGGTGATCTTATCGCCCATCCGCTCCATGCTCTCCGGGGAGGGACCTACAAAGGTAATTCCAGCCTCGGCGCATGCGCGCGCAAAGTGCGGGCGTTCGCTCAAAAACCCGTATCCTGGATGAACGAACTTGGCTCCTGAGGCCTTGGCTGCGCCGATCACGTGCTCGACATTCAAATAGCTATCTTTGGGAGCGGCGCCGCCGATCTCGTACGCCATATCGCAAGCCGCGACGTGCTCGGAGCGACGATCCACCTCAGAATACACGGCGACGGTCTCATAGCCCATGCGGCGCGCGGTGCGCGCAACGCGAATAGCGATCTCACCTCGGTTGGCGATGAGGACGCGTTTGCTCATAGGGGAATGTTTCCGTGTTTGCGTGCCGGCGGACGCTCGCGCTTTCCGGCTAGAGCCCTGAGGCTGCGAATCAAAACGCGCCTGGTCTCTTCCGGCACGATCACTTCATCGACGTACCCGAGCTCAGCTGCCTTATAAGGATTGGCAAACGTATCGCGATACTTCTCCACGAGTTGAGCGCGCACGGCCGCCGTGTTTCCTTTCTTCTCCGCTTCGGCGATTTCCTTTCGATAAAGGATGTTAATCGCGCCTTCGGGGCCCATCACCGCGATTTCGGCTGTAGGATATGCGAAATTGAAATCAGAGCGGATATGCTTGGAGGACATCACGTCATACGCACCGCCATAGGCCTTGCGCGTGATCACGGCGATCTTCGGAACCGTCGCTTCGGCGTAAGCGTAAAGCAGCTTAGCCCCATGCTTGATAATCCCGCCGTGCTCTTGTGCAACACCGGGCAGGAACCCTGGCACGTCCACTAGAGTAATCAGCGGAATTCCGAACGAATCGCAGAACCGCACGAACCGGGCAGCCTTTTGGCTCGCTAGGATATCCAGACAGCCGGCTAAGTGCGCGGGCTGGTTGGCCACAACCCCCACGCTTTGGCCGTCTAAGCGCGCAAAGCCTACGACGATGTTCGGTGCGTAACCCGGTTGCACTTCCAGAAACTCAGCGCCGTCCACCACGTCAGCGATCACGCGCCTGACGTCGTAAGGCTTGTTGGGCGAGTCGGGCAAGACAGCGGCGATCTGAGTGCAAGGGCGATCGATAGGGTCAGCCGCAGCATCCACGCGCTTGCGAGGCGCGCCGTCTAAATTGTTCGAAGGCAGAAACGAAAGCAGCCTACGCACTTCTTGGATGCAGGCGCGCTCGTTGGGCAAAACAAAATGGCAGACGCCGCTTTTCTCTAAATGCGTCTCGGCGCCGCCCAGATCTTCTTTGGTCACTTCTTCGTGCGTGACGGTCTTAATGACGTCCGGACCGGTGACAAACATGTAGGAGTTCGTCTCGGTCATGAAGATGAAGTCGGTGATCGCGGGGCTGTAAACCGCGCCGCCTGCACAAGGCCCCAGGATCACGCTGATCTGAGGAATGACGCCGCTGGCTTGGGTGTTGCGCCAAAAGATCTCCGCGTAGCCACCCAAGCTCTCGACGCCTTCTTGAATGCGCGCACCGCCTGAGTCATTGAGCCCGATGAGCGGGGCCCCGGTTTTAATCGCAAGATCCATGACCTTGCAGATCTTCTGGGCATGGGCACTTGAGAGCGAGCCCCCAAAAACGGTGAAATCCTGTGAGAACACGCAAACGGTGCGCCCCCCCACGGTGCCGTGGCCGACGACCACGCCGTCGCCCAAGAACTTCTGCTCCTGCATGTTGAAGTCCGTGCAGCGGTGCTGGACGAACTTATCGAGCTCTACAAACGAGCCCGGATCGAGCAAAAGCTCCACGCGCTCGCGTGCGGTTAACTTGCCGGATTGGTGCTGCTTGGCGACACGTTCCGCACCGCCGCCTTGTTCAGCCAAGCGATCGCGCCGGGCCAATTCCTTCAACTGATCCATGCGTTGCATCCTTTCCTCATAACCCATTTTGTGGCGTGGGCGAAGCAGGTACACTAGATAGGGATGCATTCCGAAGCGGTGACGCGCCGCAGCTCAAAACTCCTTTTAACCCTCTGGATCACGGCGCTGATGCTCGTGCCAAAACCGGCGCACGCTATCTTGCTGTATCTCGAAGGAAGCGGAGGCTTGTCGTTTTTCATGACGGCAACGCCGACCTTTCCAACGATGACCGGCGGCAGCAGCAGCCTGGGCTCGAGCTGGACAGGTGGCCTGATGCTGGCCGTGACCAACGGAGGCGGTCCGTTTGACTTCCACATCGGTGGAAAATTTCGCTCCACCGCGGGCAACACGTTCGCGCCCACTTGGACGAACTACCAAATGCTCTCGGCCTATCCCGAGATGAAATTTCAGATCTCGATTTTCTACCTCTCGGTGGGCATCACGCCTTTTATGTGGTCACGCGAGTCCACTCAGAACTGGGGAATCGACAACCTTCAAACCCTCTCAGGGAAGTTCAATTTCATCGGCGAATTCGGAATCATGTACGCATGGACTCCTTACTTCACCATCGGGCTTTCGGGCACAGCGGAGATCGTGACCAACGGATTTTTCGGCGCACCCATAGGTCCTATGCCCGCGGTCACGGCAAACCTTTTCATGCGTTTTTATCTCTGGAGGCAGGATATCGCCGCCGGAACAGCGCCTAAGCCCACATCCGTTGACCCGGCTGAGTACAAGGGATGGCGGTATCCGGGTGGATGGCTCAAATAGGGCCTTATTCATGAGTACCGGACGTCGTGTCCTTCTTCGCTTGCTAGCGCACGCGTCATCCTGACGCGAAGAATACTCATGAATAAGGCCCTATTTGAGCCCTACTATGAGCGAGACGACCTGTTTCAAGTCTCTATCTAGCGGTGCGATCTCATCGACGCCGGGCCTCGCGAAAGCTTCGTGTCCCCGGTCCTCGCGGCATTGGCTGCGAAGAAAGCGGTCATAATCCCTACGAGCGCGATTTTTACTACTTTGCTGATTGTCATGAGATCTCCGGAACGTGAACTGCTGGTGTTTTAAATCCTAGGCCGCTTCGCCGCCGCCCTCGCCTGCACGAGCGAGTTTGCGCTTATCGAGGCCGTACTTTTCAACTTTCATAATCAGACCGGCGCGCGAGATGCCCAGCTCCTTAGCCAGCCTGGATTTATTCCAGTTGGTGCGGCGCAGGCCTTCGCGAATCATGGTCTTTTCAAGTTCTTCGAGCGCGTCCTTCAATTTGCCCGCTACGCGCACGCCTTGGACCTTAGCTTGCTCGCCAAAGTCACGAATGCGAGGGGACAGGAGATCTAACGTGATGCGGGGATCGTCGCCAGACAATACGATCAAGCGCTCGACTTCGTTCTCTAGCTCACGGACGTTGCCGGGCCACGGGTAATCAAGCAGCTTTTCCAGGCCGCGCTTAGCGACGGTCTTAAGAGTCACATTCTTCTCTTTGCAGCCGCGCGACAGGAAGTGATCCAGCAGCACGGGGATATCCTCCTTGCGCTCGCGCAGAGGAGGAACGACCAGGTTGATCACGTTGATGCGGTAGTAAAGGTCTTCGCGGAAGCTTCCGTCTTCGACCATCTCTTTGAGGTCTTTATTGGTCGCAGCCACGACGCGCACGTCGACTTTTTTCATCTCCGTGCCGCCTACAGGCAACAACGAGCCTTCTTGCAACACGCGCAGGAGTTTCACTTGCATGGCAAGCGACATGTCGCCGATTTCGTCCAGGAACAGGGTTCCTTTGTCAGCGGCTTCGAACAAGCCCTTCTTGTCGCGCACAGCACCAGTGAAGGAGCCCTTGACGTGACCGAACAATTCGCTGTCGAGCAGGTTTTCGTTGAACGCCGAGCAGTTCACGGTGACGAATTGGGAATCTTTGCGCGGGCTATTATAATGAATGGCGCGTGCGATGAGCTCTTTACCCGTTCCGTTCTCCCCTTGAACCAGCACAGTGCTCTCGGAGGACTTGATCTTGTCGAGCATGCTGTAGAGCTGCTGCATGGGCTTGGCTTTGCCGATCATCGAATCGTAGCTATAGCGTTCGCCCAACTCGGTATTCAGTGCGTTGATGCGTTCTTCGCGCTTGGAGATTTCGGTGTGGAAGGTCAGGATTTCTTGAGCCACCAAATCCACGAGTTCCATGAAGTAGGTCTTCTGCGCGTCGCTCAAAACCTTGAGCTTATCGAGCGCCTGATCCGCAGTGTGCGAATCCGTGCCGAACGTCTCGAGATGAGCGCGGGCTTTGGCCTTCGCTTCTGGGGTCAGAGGCTTTTCGAGGGTGCAATACGCCACGACGCAGCCCCAAAAATCTCCACCGTGGGAGATGCGCGAAACCACGACGCTCTCGCAGCCCGTCGGGCCTGGGATGATCGTGCGAGCGCCTTCGGTCTTGAATGCTTTTTCGTTGGCTTGGGTCATGAACTGGGTCAGCGCTTGGCGGCCGCGCTCTTTGCCCAGATAGACTGAGGCCAGGGAATTTCGGAACTCACGCGTCTTGTCGACTTGCTCGAGATTGCGGATGTGGCCGCGTTCGTCGACGAAGAAGATCGTGGTGTTGAACCACTGAGCTAGGATCTCCTCGAGTTTTTTGATGACGTGAATGTGCCGGAGCTCTTCCCAATTAATCATAGAGAGTAACCTCTTCTATGAAACCTATCGGCCCGCACCGTCTAAAACTTGAGCATAATAGTCTAATTAGAGAACACCCCCTGTTCCTCGAATAGACAGATGCCCTTCGTTAACTAAACTTAAACAGTTTATCTCTAAGGCCGCATATTTTGACTAATTTTATCAATTATTGTATCTGCGAGCGCATGTCATTCTCAACCCATGCTTCGAAGTCTGGTCTTCTGATTCTGTCCGCCCTCCTCGTCTCGAGCTCTGTCATCGCAGCTCCGGGCGGGAAAAAATCGGCTAAGGAAAAAGCCAAGGAACTCGCCAAAGCGGCCTGCATCAAAGCGACTGCTAATGCGCTCGATGTGGCAAACAGCGTCGCTGGCAAGGTGGCGGGCACGGTTGCAGGCGCTATCGAAGCTCTCAGCCCTGCCGAGGCCATCAAAGCAGGCCAGGTTTTGTTGGTGGCGAAAGTAACGGAGTCCAAAACCGTAGCCAATGCTCGCGAGATCGACCATCAGGGCCTAACCCAATCGATCGCAGACTCGTCCTTGCGATCCAATACTCCCGTAGCAAAGCTTTACGATCATGTTTTTGATTTTATTAAGATGCCCGAAGAAACGCGCCCCAACGAAACCAGCATCATGGCTTTGCTGCGAATTTCTTCATTAAATAATGTCGAGCCGAAGGCTGCTTACGACGTACTCATGAAGTTCGCCGAAATCCAGGGCGAAGAGGCAAGTCTGGATCTCAGCTTCGCGCTCGTTCAACTAGCGGTTGCTTACAAAAAGACACCCGAAATCGTTTGGAAGAAATACAAAGAAATCGAGCCCCTCACAGCTGAGATCGCAGCCAAAGTTGAGGAAGTCCGCGCCAAGCGCGCTGAGGGAATGGACGCGCTGTCGCAGCTTCTTACGATGGGCATCCGGGTGGGCGATGCGCCTACGACCGCTCCGATGGATTTTCTAGTCGCGCTCACCGAAGCCTCGCTCGCAAAAGGCCTGAGTGCGCAAGAAGTCGTTTCCAAGTTCGCGGCTCAACAAAAACACGATCGCGTGGCGAGCTATACTCATCACGAGCAAATCTCCTTGTTCAAGGCTCAAATTTTCCGCGGGCGTCCGATCACCGAAACGTTCCCTGCAATCCAGAAAGTCGAAACCCTTGCGCACGCTCAACTCGGAAATGCGCTGTCAGCCGCAGTCGAAAAACCTTTGATGAATATCGTTTTAATGACCGGCATGCCGCCCGAAGAGGCGATGGGCCTGGTCAAATCCATGATGGATTCGCCGATCAAGCCTTCCGAGGAATGGGAAGTCTCAGCGCTTTTTAACCGAATTCTTCTGGAGCGAGATCGCTCGCCTGAAGTGCGAATGGAAGCAGCGTTTCCGCTTCACACCGGGGAGTAGGCTACTTCCAAACCTGGATCGCGCCCGGAATGACTTCGATCTCTACGCCACGCGAATCATCGGGCTCCGGCTGATCGCCATCGACATCAAATAAAGGATGCGACTTGCGCTCCTCGTCCTGCAAAATCAGCTCGATCTTTCGGCCGCGCGCCACATGAGCGCCTGAGGTGCCCTTCCACTGGCCAGTCCACATCTGAGGACCCAAGGCGAGCATCTTGGTCAGACCACGCGGCTCCAAAACGAGCAGATCCAAAAGCCCGTCGTCCAAGCGCGCCAAATTGGACCAACGCACGCCGCCCGCGTTGTAAGCGCCATTCAAAACAAATGCGCCCCAAAGCGGGCCTGAATAAATCTCCACGCCATCCACGCTCACGCGCGCGCGCACAGCGCGGTATTCCATCAAAGATGCGAGCGATTGCAGAACATAGGTCGCGCCCGTACGCCCCAGCCACGACGCGCTCACCGGAATTCCAAAAAAAGGAGTGCGCTCTTTTACCTTCTGCACGACCAAGCCCGGAAATCCAAAGCTCAGGACGTTGACGAAGTAGCGCTCCGTCTCAGGCTGGGTGCCTTCGTCCGTAGGCCATACTTCGCCCAACCATCGCAACCGCGCGACATCCATCGGACTGGGTCGCCCCTCCTGCAGCAGGCGAAGACCCGCCTCCCAAGCCTTAAAGCCCGTCCGACGCCACGAAAAATCACTCGATGACTTGGAATCGAGCAGGGACTTGAAAAAATCATCTCCGCGCCCACCGGGCACCAGAGCCAAAGACGCATCCGGCGCCAGCGCGCGGCCACCTTCAAAAAAACCCTGGACCACGTCTGACAACGTCCCGTCGCCACCGACGACCACGACGCGCTTGACGCCAGACTTCAAAGCTTCGCGCACCTGTGGGATGCCGCGGTCTTCTTTTTCGGTCTGAACAACCGTGACCTCAGGATTGCCGCTCGCTTCGCCTGAGGCCAGCGCTCCTAAGACCTCGCGCTCCAACTGCGGCCATTTGCGGCCGATCTCGCCTTCGCGGGCCATGGGATTTACAACGATGAGCGTTCTAATCGCGCTTTTCACGATGCCCACTTTCGCATGGATTCCACTTGGACTGAAGGGCCCAATACTTTGCGGAGGTGTTCAGCGCAACGATCGCTGACACATAAAATCCCGTCTGCCCTGCCCTTTTCGCGATCCCAAAAATCTTGTGCCATCACCTGCGCCTGCTTAGGGAACAATCGCGAATAGGCTCCCTCGCCGCCGCAATCCACGCAATCCATCCCGTGCTCAAAGGGCCGCACCAGGTCGACGCCAGCGGACGCAAGCTCCTTGGCCCACGCATCGACTTGCTCAAAACGCCCAAGCCTTCGGGAATGCCAAACGGACTCATGAAGCAACCAACGACCTTTCAAGACTTTCGTCCCAAACCTCCAACCATCCCAGGGCGCCGCAAACGAGCGATTCAAGACTCGCGTATGGAAATAAAAGGCCTGCGGTTCAATCCAACCGCTGGCAGCCCCTGGTTCGGCACCCGAAACCCCAAGCTCCCAGTGCAAGTCCCCCCAAGGGTCCTCTAAACCACGAGCCACGGTGTGCGCGCGCTCCCAACCTGCTTTTTTTCGCGCTTCAAAAAGCCGCTCCGCTACCGGCATGTCGTAAACGCAATACTCGGTGCAACGGCCGCAACCCGTGCAGTCATAGATGGGCCAGGACTCATTACCCCAATGCAGCGAGGACATTTTATTCGAAGGGGTTACCGCGTCGTTGCCACTAGCTACGGCCGTGGGGCACGAAAACCGGCACATCTCAGGACAATACACGCAAGCAATTGAGCTCTTGGGATCACCGCCGGGGAACTTTAAAAGCCAGCCTTTGACGACGGCCTTGGATGCCAAGCGAGTCAGTTGCTTAATCACTGGTGCCCATCTTCCCGGGGTTCATGATGCCCTTGGGATCCATCGCTCGCTTCACGGCTGCAAAGATCGGACTTAAGGCCCCGCGCTCACGCACTAGCCATTCCTTTTTTTGGATGCCCACCCCGTGGTGATGCGAGAGCGTCGCTCCAGCATCAAACGCTGCTTTCAAAATCGATTCCCAAATCTTGTCGTAGTGATCCACGGGATCCTTGAAGCCTGCGTGACTGACCAAAGTAAAATAGATATTCGCTCCCGTGGAGTAGAAGTGGCTTAAGTGCGCAAGGATCACACCCGCCCCGACGCTCACCTTTTTGACCGCCGCATAGACCTCAGGCAAGCGATCCCACGTCGCAGCCACTTCAAACGTGTCTAAAATCATTCGGTCGTGACTCAAGATGAGCTGCTGGCGATACGAAACGTCGTAGCGATGCTCCCACCAATGCTCGCCTAACGACGGACCCAGGTCGCGAAGCTCCAGCTCGCGTGCCAGCGCGCGAGCCTCTTCGTACTCCGCTTCGCACACGTGCGTGCGGCCTTCAAAAACAACGACGACCGCAACCGATCCATCAAAGCCGGCGCGCTTCAAAGCTTCGGAGTTCATCGCAAGCTTAGTATCTTGCGAATCGTAGATCCTAAGAGCTGCAGGCCTGCAGCCGCGCTGCATGGCTAAACGCCCAAAGCGCATGGCTTGCTCAAGCGAGTCCGCAGCCAATCCCCAAAAGATGCGCTTTTCGGCCAACTCCGAAACTTGCAGGCGAGCTGCCGTAAAAAAGCCCAGCGTCCCTTCCGAACCCAAAAGCAGTTGCGTCCAATCCGGGCCCATGGCGCTGCGTGGCGCACGCCCCGTCTCAATCACCGCGCCGTCCGGCAGAACGAATTCCACCGAAACCACCAGGTCCTCGATTTTGCCGTACTTGGTGGAGAGCTGGCCCGCTGAACGCGTGGCCAAGTAGCCCCCCAGACTGCTGCAATAGATAGAAGAAGGAAAATGTCCCAGCGTGAGGCCCTGCGAATTGAGCTCCCGCTCCAGATTCTCGCCGATCCAGCCCGCTTCGGCCCAAATGGTCATCGAATCGCGATCCACGGAGCGCAAGGCGCGCAGGCGCTTGAGGTCCACAAGCACCCTAACCCGATCTCCGCCCACCAGAGCCGCTCCACAGACCCCGGATCCAGCGCCATAAGGAAACAGAGCCACACCCACCGTACCCGCCCACCTTACTAGGGCACTGACTTGGGCGGTGGATTCAGGCCAAGCAACGACATCAACTTGGGGCTCAAGGGGTCCGCCTGCTCGGCGCATCTGCAAGAGCTTGCGAGGCCAGAGGTCCTGCGAGTAGGCCCTCAGCGTCTCGACATCCTGAGCCCATGGCACACCCAGGGCCTCAAATCCCTGCCTAAGGCCTACCCAGGCCTTTTGGCGCGCTTGCGTGGACGAATCCGGCGATGTCTCAGCCATTTCCCTGCCCCATTTTTCCTGCTATGACGGATGAACCCCGTGGAACGCTATCGATTTTTCGACAACGCATCAACGACAAAGTGCTCCGACCGAGTGCTTGAGACCCTGCAAGAATGCGGGGAGCAGGTCTATGGCAATCCCTCTTCGTCCCATGCTGCAGGCGAAGCGGCCTCCCGACGCGTGCGCGACGCCCGACGCGCCTTTGCGCAAGCCTTTGGGGTCGAACCCAATCAAGTCGTCTTTACGGGAAGCGGCAGCGAGTCGGACAACTTAGCTATCCAAGGCGTAGCTCTTCAGGCCTACATCGAATCGCTCAAAAGCAAAGCCCCCGAGCGGCTTCGGGTCCTCAGCACGTGCATCGAGCACGCAGCCGTCCGAAAGAGCTGCGAGGCCCTAGCCGAGTTTGGCATCCTGCCTGAGTTCCTCGAAGTAAACCGCCAGGGTGAGCTCGAAACCGAGACGCTCAAAAAGGCCCTCCTCCAAGACGGCCCCACACTTCGCACTGTTTTGGTTTCGGTCCACGCCGTGAACAACATCTTGGGCACGCGCCAGCCTATCGAGAAGTTGGCCCAGCTCACCAAGGAGCTAGCCCCCGGAGCCGTGTTTCATTCGGATTGTGTCCAAGCTCTAGGCAAGGCACCGATCCCACGCGCGGGCTCGGCGGTGGATCTCATTTCGATCTCCGCGCACAAAATCGGTGGCCCCAAGGGCATCGGCGCACTCATCATTCTAAACAAGCAGCTGCTCACCAAAAACCGCATCCGCCCTCTGATCTTTGGTGGCGGCCAAGAAGGTGGCTTGCGCTCAGGCACTGTTCCGGCGCCGCTGATCGCGGGCTTCGGAGCCGCGCTCGAAGAGACGCTTAAGAACTGGGAAGTCGAGCAACGCCATTACGAAAGCCTCAGGAACGCTTTTCATACGACGCTAGAGAGCACGGGGCTCCTCTCCTCAGGCGATGTCCTTTGGAACACGCCGGATCTCTCCAAGGCCGTTCCCTCGATCGTAAGCCTCGCGCTGCCCAAGTACCCCTCATCTGCTTTTGCGCGGATGCTTGAAGAAGAAGGCTTTTTGGTCTCCACCGGCTCTGCCTGCTCTTCGCGTAAGCCTGAGGCTGACGTCGTACTCGAATCCATCGGACTATCTGAGCAGGCAGCCTCCTCGGGCCTGAGGATCAGCTTTGGCCTCTGCAACACCGTTGAAGACACCTGCGCCCTGGCTCAAGCCATGAGCTCGGCCTCCCAACGCATCAAGAAGCTCCTGGGGTTATCGAAGTGAGCTCCCCACAATTGGTGCTGTTGCGGTACCACGAGATTGCTCTCAAGGGAGAAAACCGTGATCGTTTCGAGGCCAAGCTCGCAAGCAACACACGAAAGCTCATCAAAGCCGTCCATGGCGATCAGGTCGCGCTCAACGTCACACGAGGCCACTCGCGTATCGTGCTTGAAGCACCTTGGGACGACGCGACTCGCACGGCGCTCTCGCGAGCGTTTGGACTGGCAAGCTTCAGTCCGATCGAAAAGTTCGAGACCTCGCTTGAAGTGATCGACGAGGCGGTGCTTCAATCCGTAAAAAAATATATTCAGGAAAAGGGCGCACCCGCAACCTTTTGCGTTCGCACGAGGCGCAGCGACAAAGTCTTCGGAATGACCTCCGAGCAGCTCAATCGCCGCTGGGGCGCAATGATCCAACAGAAATTCGAGTCAGCGCCGGGGCGCTTACAGGTCCAACTTCAAGATCCTGCGTTTACTTTGGGCGTAGAACTGCACCGATCCGTGTCCTACCTCTCGTGGCAAAATCACGCGGGTCCAGGCGGACTTCCAGTGGGCGTTAACTCTCCCGTCCTCAGCTTGCTCTCCGGCGGCATCGACTCTCCGGTGGCAGCTATCTCTGTATTGAGACGTGGTGCTCCAAGCGGGTTCGTTCATTTTTGGGGCGCTCCCTTTGTGGGCCAAGAAGTCATCGACAAAGTCGAGGAGTTGGCTCGCGCAGTGAATCGCTTTCAACCCGCCCCAGGCCCGCTTTGGATCGTGCCGTTTGGGAAGTTCCAAGAGCAGATTGCCATCAAGGCTCCCGCCAAAGTGCGCACGCTGCTGTACCGAAGGCTCATGCTCAAGATCGCGTCCGCCATCGCGATCAAGCATCGCTTCAAGGCTCTGGTCACGGGCGAGGCGCTAGGACAGGTGGCCAGCCAAACAGTGGAGAACATGGCTGCCGTTGATCACGCGTGCGATGAGCTTCCGATCCTCAGGCCGCTGATCGGCTACGACAAGGACGAGATCGTCGCCAAAGCGAAGATCTGGAACACCTATACGACAAGCATCCAACCAGGAACGGATTGCTGCACGTTGTTTGCAGATCGCCATCCGGCTCTATCTGCTGATCGCGCGGAGCTCGAAGCCATTGAGGCAGAACTTCCTATCGCCGAGTGGGTCGCACAAGCTTGCGAGACGGCTGAGAAGCGTTGGCCTTAGTTAATGGGCTAGCTGCCCTTTAACCGCGCTCCACTCCTGCGGTCCCACCCACTTACGCAAGATCTCGCCTTCGGGCCCCATAGCATAAGTCTCAGGCAGCTGAAACGTCCCGAAGCGCTCGCCGACCTGAGCCTTAGGGTCCAATAGCAAGACGACATCCGCGGGCCACTGCTCGCGAGGTACGAGCGCGAACACATCGTCCCATTTCGGGTCTTGGCTCACGGCAACGAACTGAATCCGGCCCTTCACTTCGCGCGCCATTTCCAAAAATTGCAGGATCTCTTCCTTGCATGGAGGGCACCAAGCGGCCCAAAAATGAACGATGGCGGGCCGACCTCCCAACGCTGAGGACTCCCACATCGACCCGTCGGGCCTCGCCAATTTAAATGCCGGCGCTTTAACCGAGCCTTCTGGACCGGAAAGATACGCATAGCCCGCAATCACAAAAGCGCTGAGAATCCCGGCAAATAACGCCACGCGAAATCGTTTTTTCATCGTCTAAGACGATTTTCTCTCAAAACAAGGGGGGAGGGGAGTTGAATCCGTTATTTTTTCAAATCTATAATAGGTGAATGGGCCATGCGCTCGTACTAAACGCCTCGTTCGAACCTCTACACTTCGTGAGCTGGCAAAGAGCCATTCAACTCCTCTTCCAAGGCAAGGTAGAGGTCATTGAAGAGGGCGCTGACGAAGTCCGCACCGTCCGGATGACGATAAAAGTTCCCGCCGTTCTCAGGCTGCTGAACTACGTTCCGATCAAGAAGAAGAAGCACATCATCCGATTCTCGCGGATCAATGTGTTTCTCCGCGATGATCACGTCTGTCAGTACTGCGGCAACCGCTTTTCGCGCAACCACCTGACGCTCGATCACGTCATTCCTATTGTTCAAGGAGGACGCAAGAGCTGGGACAATATCGTCACTGCGTGTAAGAGCTGCAACCAACGCAAGGGCGGTCGTACGCCCCAACAAGCTCATATGAAGCTCGTGCGTCATCCCAAAGAGCCCGCTTGGCTGCCTAGCGCAAGCCTACACGCTGGGGTTTCGCGAACTCCGGATCGCTGGAAAGTCTACTTCAAGCTTGAGACCTACGAAGGTCGCTTGTCGGATGACTCCGAGGACGAGTCAGCTTAAACTAGTTGGATAGTGGCTCGCTCGCGAAACGACCTCTCGGCGCAACTCGACCGCATCTCCCAGGAATTCGGTGACCTGCTTTACGATCTCGCCACGACTCTCTCCGCCCATGCCCCTGCAGGCGGTCAACGCGAGGCCATGGCCCACCAGCTTTTCAGGCAAGTCTTAAAGGATATCCGCTGGCGCCTCTCGACAGCCCGCCGTCCAGCAGAGTGGGGCGCGATGCTCAGACCCTGGGTTTTGCGCCAAGCCTATCTCAGATTCCAAAAACTGCATGGTGACCCACTTTTTACCGAAGCTACGGCTCAGCGCGCGGTGGCTGCCGCACGCGATGGATCGACCGCGGGCCCAAAGGATCCGGTAGCCGAAACGACGCCTTCGCAAAAACTGCGCAACATCTGGCCCCTGCTCTCGGAGCTAGCCTGGGAGGATCGCTTCATCCTCACCTTACGCGACAAGCATCAGATCCCCCTAGCCGAGCTCTCGGCGATCACCTCGCTCCCCGAGCGCGCACTGGCCCTCAAGCGCGGCACCGCGCTCAGGAACCTCGAGGCGCGAGTCTGGGAAGGAAGCACTCCGCAATGAGCGCGATCGATTGCTTCTTTTTTGAGAATCGCATCGTCGAATGGATGGACGGGCTTCTCGCCGGCGATGATCGCGTACCTTTTGACGACCACTTAAAAACCTGCGAACGCTGCAAGAACCAAGTCCAGCGGCTCCAGCTGCTGAGCGCCGCCATCGGCACCCTGCCGCGCAGCTCGCTTCCACCGGCGCTAAAGAAAGAACCCTTCGCCAGGCTCGTAAACCGCACAGACATGCGTAAGCTCCCCAGGCTCAACACCTGGCAGCGCATTCCCTGGTACCTGCGCACCCTCATCGAGGGCACCGCGCTTGTCGTAGGCGTGCTCATCGTTGTTTCCTCGGGCCCTAAACTGCGCGTGCTCTATGAGCGCGGCATCGAGCGCAACCTCACGGACCTAAGCGAAGCTCTATTGGGTAACTCCGCCACGCCGGTGGACCCCAATGCCTTACCTCCCTTGGCTCAGGGACATCACGCCCCTGGCGCCGAAGCCGAGACGCGCGAGGACTTCGCCGGAGAGGACGAAGAGAGCGAGGGCCCCAGCGAGGACGATCCTTCGTCGGTTCTCGAGAGCGTGGACCAAGTCGGAGAAAAGATTCGCGTCGGAAAATCCGATATCTGGCGCTTCATTATCAAAAGCGACAATCCAGCCGAACTTCGTACCAAGGTCATGACGGTGTTCGAAGACGTACGCGTTCCCAAATCCACGCCTGGGCTGTCAGGCTTTAGGGCTCCGGGCGGCATTCAATTTGATCTGATGCTGCCGCCGTCTTACGTACCGGCGCT
>JBGAWT010000052.1:0-16702 GCA_044227445.1 Bdellovibrionia bacterium
GAAAGCACGGGATTCTTGAGCGCGCTATCGGCGACAGAAATGAGCTTCGAGGGATTGGCTCTCATGTCTTTGGGAAGTCGTGCGCAGAAATCTTCGACCTGCTCGCGAGGCCCTGGGCCTCGCTCGAGAATGCTCGCATAGCCCGCGTCGAGTTCCAGCTCGGTCACTCCGAGCTCCCTGAGCATCGAAACCGAGTCGGAGAAAGACGGATTGTCTTGGTACTGCCCCGTCCCGCTTGAAGTCGCTCGCCCCATGAGCTGCACCTTGGTGCAACCGGAGAGAAGAACCACTGCAGCTACCGAGATCCAGTGTGCGTTTCGCATCGTGCCCCCTGAAAAGAGATTTCATTTACTTTTCGGGAGCCGCACGTGCCGTGGACAGCGGTTTAACAAAAAAAAAAAAGAAAGAGGGCCCCGAAGACCTGACGGTCCTGAGGCCCCCTTGAGGAGGTGGTGGGTACAGCACTCGTAGCGTAGGCTTACAGCGGCCTACGCAGCCTTTTGAGCACCCATGCGTTTCTTGTACGCCATGTAGTGCTCGATCTTTTTCTCGTGATCAGGGACCATCTCGCCGGTCTTCTTGATCAACCCGAATTTAAATTGGTCGTAATGCTCTTCGCAGAAATCAAAGCGTGTCGCTTTGGCTTTGCATCCAACCGATGTGGCTTTGCACATTCCGGGAGCTGCCTCTGGAGCACCTTTGCCTTTTCCGCCCGCATTGCTCATCGTGGCGGGCTTGTGGCCTCCGCCAGAACTTGAAGGGGTCGGTGCGCCTCCCGTAGGAGCCGCCTTGGTGGTGTCCGGGGCTTTCTTTGCTGCTTCGTCTTTGCCCATGGTCCAAGCCCTGCCTTTCATAGCTCTTATCGGTAAGCATCGCGTTAAACTTGAGTTAAATAGTCAGGATATTGTTGAAGCAATGAATCTGTGTAGATTCATCAAACGGTTTGTTTCATGAACCGGATTTTAGTCGGACTCAGCGCATGTTCACGAAATAATTCGCCTTGTGAAACACTACCGACCGATTTGACTCTTCGCGTCACAAACTGGAACTTCCCCTTTCCATTTCACTCCGCCCTGTTATGCTCGCGGAAAATAACGGTTTCGGGGGAAATCACATGCGCACATTGACGCTGCTCGCGGTTCTCGCTTCGCTCACGCTCACCCAAAAGTCTTTCGCAGTTGAAGACAATCGACGCTGGGTCAACGTCGCAGCGACTGCCAACCAAATCACTGAGTGCGGCCTTTCGGTCGAAGCCATTCGTACTGGAAGCGTCTGGGGTTTTGCTCACCCCCGCGGAATGGAATGCCTGCGTAAGAAGGGATACAAGATCCTCTCCAGTTCGGCCGCGTCCGTAGCTCGCGGAGGCCACATCAGCATGTTTGGCTTTCCGCCAGCTGAAGACAAATTTCATGATTACAAAGAAACCGAAAAGTTCCTCAAAGACTTGGCCCGCAAATACGCCCACCTGGCGCGCGTATCCTCGATCGGTAAGAGCTACGAGGGCAACAGGGATATCTGGGCGCTTCAGATCAACTCCAGCGGCAAGAACCTTCAGGACCGAAAGAGCGGCAAGCCCGGCATCGTGTTCATGGGCAACCACCATGCGCGCGAGCACGTGAGCAACGAGATCCCGCTGATGCTGGCCGAATACCTGCTCAAGAACCAAAAAACGGACTCGATCCGGCAGCTGCTCAACACCCGCGACATCTGGTTCATCCCGATGGTGAACCCTGACGGCGTCGAATACGACATCGCAGCAGGAACGCACCGTTACTGGCGCAAGAACCGCCGCGACAATGGCGACGGCAACTACGGCGTCGACCTCAACCGCAACTATGGTTGGGAATGGCGAAAAGGTCGTCCTGGCGCCTCAGACGAAACGGACTCCGAAGTTTTTCGTGGCACCGCGCCCTTCTCTGAGCCGGAGACACAAGTGGTTCGCGACTTTGTTAAAGCGCGTCCCAATCTCAAAATCCTGCTGAGCTTCCACACATTCAGCGAGCTCATCCTTTATCCTTGGGGCTATACCGAAGATAAGATCACGACCCGGGATCCTAAAACAGGCCGCTCGGACCTAGACGTCTACCAAGACATGGCCGAGACGATGGCTAAATGGAATCACTACAAGCCAGAGCAATCGAGCGACTTGTACATATCAAACGGCGATACGACGGACTGGGCGTGGGGTGAGCTGGGAATCTTCTCGTTCACCTTTGAGCTCTCGCCTCGGGATCAATGGAGCGGCGGTTTTTATCCTGGCCAAGACATCATCGACAAAGTCTTTGAGGACAACATCAAGCCAAGCCTCTATCTCATTGAGAAGGCAGCCGACCCATACGGTAGGTCCACTGGAGCATCGCGGTTTTATTGATTCGCTTAGAGATCCAGCACGACGGGCAGGACGGTAGGCTTCTTTCCGATTTTCTCGTTAAAGAAGCGCCTGAGTTCGATGCGAATGCTCTCTTGAAGATCCATCTGCGCGCCGCGCTCTTCGTCTAAAGTCTTGTCGTACTCGCGCAGCACGCGCTCGACGACCTTGCGGGCGCCTGGGATGAGCTCCACTTCGGCCTCAGGCGAGGCCAATCCTTTAGTAATGATCTCGGGGCCTGAGATCACACGCTGGCTCTCGGCGTTGCGTACCAATATCGAGAACACCACACCCTTTTCGCCCAGGTGTCTGCGGTCCTTCAAAACCAGCTTGGAGATATCGCCGCCCTCGCGGCCTTCGACGAGTACGCGGGTCTCTTCGATCTTCTCAACCCACTGCAGGCTCTCGCGCGTGAGCTCCATCAGATCGCCATCAGTGGCGATAAAGATGTTCTCATCTGCGATGCCCACTTCGGAGGCTAGCTTGGCGTGATGCACGAGGTGCCGATATTCGCCATGAATCGGAATGAAGAATTTGGGCTTCACGGCCTCAAGCATCTGTTGAAGCTCAGGGCGCGTGGCATGGCCCGAGACGTGGATGTCGTGTACCGCCTCGTACAACACTTCGGCGCCTTGCTTAAACAGATCGTTGATCATGCGGCCGATGGCTTTTTCGTTCCCCGGAATGAACTTGGAGCTCATTAAAACCAGATCGCCTGGTTCCAACCGAATGAACGGATGCTCGCCGCGCGCCACGCGAATGAGGGTTGAGCGATGCTCACCCTGACTTCCTGTTGAGAGCACGATGACTTGATCGCGGGGATAGTTTTCGATCTCATCGGCCTTGATGATCACCGACTGAGCATCTTTGAGATAGCCCACTTCGTTGCCCAGAGTGACGTTTTGCTCCATGGAGCGGCCCGCGAGAGCGACCTTCTTGCCCAAGCGCCGAGCGACTTCGAACACCTGGCCCATTCGCCCCACGTTTGAAGCGAACATCGAAACGACCGTCAGTCCCTGAGCGGCAGCGAAGATCTGCTCGAACTTATCGTAGATCACGCTTTCGGACATGCTGTGCTCGTGGCGCTCGACGTTCGTCGAATCTGACATGAGAAGCGTGACGCCTTCTTCTCCGGCTTTGCGAAAAATATCCAAATCCAGCTTCTGGCCGTAGAACGGCGTGGCGTCGATCTTGAAATCCCCGGTGTGGATGACTTTACCGGCAGGCGTATCAATGATGAGCGCGGCCGAATCCACGATGCTGTGATTGACGGCAACTGTGGTCACCAAGAAGTCCTTGAACTTGATCTTATCGCCCATGTGAAAGGTGCGGATCTCGGTGCGATCGATCACGCCCGCTTCGGTGAGCTTGTGGCGAACGAGTAGCGAGGCAAAGGGCGAGGCGTAGATCGGTGCTTCAACCCCGCTTCGAAGCGCGAAACTCAGCGCTCCGATGTGATCCTCATGCCCGTGGGTAACGATAAACGCTTTGACCTTATCCTTGCGCTCACGCAGGTAATTGAAATCCGGGATCACGTACTCAACGCCAAAGTGATCGAGGTCCGAAAAAAGCAGGCCGCAATCGATGACCAGGATCTCTTCCTGAGTCTCGAGCACCATGCAGTTCATTCCGATCTCACCCAGGCCGCCGATCGGAAGAATCTTAAGTGCGCTCAAAATACCGTCTCCTGGGTCGTACGAACTTGTTGCAGGATGCGCGCGGCGATGACCCCAGCCGCTACGTCGGTCTCCTCGCCCACGGCAAGGTCAGCATACTGCTTGGTGGGCTCCAGAAATTCGCGGTGCATAGGCCTGACCGTATCGTAATACTGGCGGATGATTTGATCGAGCGTTCGGCCGCGCTCCCGCACGTCGCGGTGCAGGCGACGGATGAAACGAATGTCGGCATCTACCGAGAGGTAGATCTTCAGATCAAACAGGTCGCGGATATCCGCATCCCAAAGCGTGTAGATGCCTTCCATCAAGATCGTCTTGCACGGGCCCACGAGCTCCGTCTTAGCCGTTCGACGGCTGGCCTTGAAATCGTAGACCGGCGTGGCCACTTGTTCGCCTCGCTTGAGGCGCTGAAGATGGTCCTTTAGAAGCGGCCAATCAAACGCATCCGGATGGTCAAAGTTCGGTTCGCCATGGACTTGGAGCTGCGGAGAGGGAGAGGTCTGGTAGTAAGAGTCCTGGTGAAGCAAAACGACTTCATTTTGCTGCCCCAATTGCTGCATCACTTTTTGAGCGAAAGTTGTTTTTCCGGAGCCTGAGCCACCCGCGATGCCTACCAAATACATAAAGGTAGGCTGACCTTACCTTAAAAAGGGCCGAAGCGCCTCTAGTTCATGCTGCTGACGCGACGATGCCTGCGGCCCGCTACTTTAGCTAGGCGCTGGGTACGCTGGGAGCGCTGCTTATAGATGGCCGGAATCTCGGCGTAAGCGGCCATGAAGTTCTTTTGGACCTCTTCGCGACCCTTGGGAGAGCCTTCGCCCACCAAAGTAGCTCCCGCCACAGGTAGCCTCAGGGCATAGCCTGCGGGAATCAGCCTCTCGCCCTTGAAAACCGCCTCAGTGAGCGCTGGGTTAAGCGCTTTGAGCTCCGCAGCGTTAATCTTCATGAACCCGACAAGATCCCTAAAAGCGATGTAATCTGGAAGGACGACTTCAGCTATGTCCGTGTTGGGAGTTTCGCGGGCGACCTTTCCGAAATAGCGCTCGGCATTGCGCTCGACTTCGATGGCCGCCAAGAGCTCCGTAAAAAAATTGCTGCTGGCGAATCCAAACGAGCGGGAACGGTACTCGGATACCAGCTCTTCTAACTCGTCGGTTCCAGTGCGGCGAACAGCGCGCATCATGCCCTTGCGACCATGGTTGTACGCCGTCACTGCCAGAGGCCAGCTGTTGAGCGATTCGAAATTGAGCTTCAGGAGTCGCGCAGCCGCTTGCGTGGCGAGCAACGGATCGTTGCGCTCATCCACCGCATCGTTCACCTTTAGGAACAGCCGGCCCGTCGATCGCATGAACTGCCACACGCCGCTGGCGCCGACTTTGGAGCGAGCGCGCGTATTGAAGCTGCTCTCCACGAACGGAAGGCGGGTGAGTTCCACCGGAAGGCCCTCGCGCCTGAAGATCTCTTCCATGGCGGTGAGGTAGCGCCCTGATTGCTTAAAGCCATCCAAGAAGCGGTCGCGCTGTCCCAACTGAAAACGGAGGCGCTTGCGATGAGTCGCATTCAGGAATTTGTTCGGCTCGTTGATGTCCAAGAAGAGCTCGTAGATATGTCGCTCATCCGGCGAGAGCTGCGTGACGTCGATGTCGCCATCGCGCGAGAGCTTGTGCAGGCGAGAGAGCACGGCACGCCACTTCTTTTTGCTCTCTTTGGCCCGACGCATGCCGTGATGGCCCGAGACATCGACGATTTCGTAGATGTGATCGATGTAGCGCGAATCGTGGATCACGCCCTCGGTCTGAGGATGCTCGGTGTAGACCTTGACCCAGAACTGGACGTTGCGCCTGAGACGGTCGTCCACAGAGAACTTCTCTTGCTGAACGGAGTGGCGATAGTGGCTTGCCGGCGCGCGCCCCGCCACGGTAGTAGGAAGTTGCTCCAGAAGGGAAGCCACCGCCGCCGTGCTCAAGAAACTGCTTAAAATCGAAAACGTCACCATCGCTGGCTGCGTTTTGATGACCACCTTGGCTTCGGGTTTCGAGCGGCGTCCCATTCAGGTGCTTATCGACCAACCCCCTCTAACGCTTGACCCCCGTTTCGCAGTTGATGCATCGAGTCAAAGACTGATTCCTCTGATTTTTCGTGGACTCGTTAGCCTGAATGCAGATCTTAAGCCCGTAGGTGATGCGGCACAGAGGTTTTATTGGAAAGGAAAGAGCCTGGTTTTTGAGCTCAACCCTGGCGCCATCACCCCCCAACAGTGGCTCGAATGCGCCGAATCCACGCGCCAATGGCCCGCTGGCGCGATCGCAAGCGCGATTCCCCATTGGAAGGGATCGCGGCTAGAGGAGCCTAATAAACTCGTGCTTGAGTTTGCCCACCCGGATCCCTACGCGATCCACAACTTGGTGCTGCTTCGGTTCTTTAAAGAAGAAGGCCACATCTGCCCCTCAGGTGAGCGCTCCAAGGTCTCGGCATTGGAGCAAACGGGGGATTACCGAGCACGGCCCCTGCAAGACTCGTCTAGCGCCTACGATCTTCATCGCGGCGTAAGGCTGGTGCCGGTCGAAAAAAGCAAACCCGAGATTCGCCTCCGCTACGCATCGGATGACTCCGCTAAGATCGCAGCCCTTTTGCGAGGTGACGCCGATGCAGCGCTCAGCTCAATTGCGATCTCAAAGACCGAGTGGCTCAGGACCCATGCAGCCGAGGATTTTACCCTCGTGGATCGACCAGGCGTGTCGCTCACTTACGTGGCATTCAACCTTCAGGATCCCGTGCTCAAAGACAAGGGACTGCGGCAAAAGCTCGCTGCAGCGATCCCGGCGCGAGCGTTTCATGAAGCGCGCTACAAACAGTACGCAGGATTTACATTGAGCCTCATCCCACCTTTTTTAGAAGAATCCGCCCAAGGCCTTGCCGCTCCCCCACTCAATACAGAGATCCTCGAACCGCGTCTCGCGCTCACACTTAAAGTCGGTCCTTATCGCGACACCATCGAGCTTGCGCGCGTGATCCAAGAAGCGTGGCGTCCCCTAGGCGTAGATCTCAAGATCGAAGTCATTGAGGCAGCCGTGCTGCTGACGCAACTCCGCACAGGAAAGTTTCAGATGTCGCTTTCGCGCTGGGTGGGGATCACTGACGGATCGATCCTGTACCGCACGCTACGCACGGGTCAAAAGCTCAATCGCGCACGCTACTCTAACCCCCAGGTCGATGGGTGGCTCGATGAGGCGGTCACCACGCTGGATCTTACCCGTAGGCAAGCCCTGCTCGCGCAGGTGCAAAGGCGGATGCTCGTGGATCTTCCGTACTTTCCGCTTTTCACCTGGACGCAAACCCTGGTGCTCCGACGCAAGGCCTTCGAAGGAGCTGCACCTCAAACAGGGGATCTGTCTCGTAGCGGAGCTTACTCTTCGCTTACGCGATTGGTTTCGATTCCCATGGGTGAAGGCGTCGACTAAGATGAGATCATCATGAGCGAAAACAACCGTCTGCGTCGCGCTCTCATGGAGAAACTTCCCGTCAAAGGCGGCCCCCCGGTTGCCATGGACGAGTTCGAATCCCACCACGTCACGCGAGTGCTGCGACTTTCCGAAGGAGACGAGGTTGAGCTGCTCGACGCGCAAGGGCGCGCAGTGGTCGGAAAACTCGAACGCCACGGGAAGCATGTGCTCGCCCGTTTTGAGCGCGACGCGACTTCAGCCGAACGAGCGCGCGTCGTTCCATTCACTCTCGAAGTAGCAGCGATCAAAGGCGAAGCCATGGAATGGCTCATCGAAAAAGCAACCGAAGCGGGAGTGGGCGAGCTTGTTCCGCTGCTCACCGATTATTCGGTCATTCAAATCAAGCACAAGGGCCCCGAGGCGTTCAAGGAGCGTTGGCAAAAGATCGCCGACCAAGCGCTCAAGCAGTGCGGAAGGCTCACGCGGCTTGTGATCCATGAACCCGTGCCCGTTGCTCAGCACTTGGCGCGGCCGATGCGGCCAGGCGAAGAGCGTCTTTGGCTTGATGAGGCCGCGGACCACGATGCCCTGCTTTGGAATGCGCTTCAAAAACTTCCGTCGCAGCTTGAACCTCTACGAGCTTGCGTGGGCCCCGAAGGCGGCTGGAGCCCTCAGGAGCGTGAGCTTTTATCGCGAGCGCCCCAAACCCAGAGAGTCTCGATGGGGGCGTGGGTTCTTCGAGCCGAAACGGCCGCGCTCGAAGTCAGCGCTTTGTGCGTTCAGCGCGCCTTGACTTTGATGCGATGAAAGAGGAGTTTCAGAACACATGACTGACTATCATTCGGATCAAGAGGGCCAGATCCAATTCAAGCCCCTTTCGACAGGCCTTGGGTTTCATCCTTTCTCAGACGGTTTGCCCTATGCACCTCAGAGCAAAAACCCCCAAGTCGCTCGTGCCACCGGAAGCGGGGCTGTATCGGCCGGTCCGCCGACCTTTCAATTTCCGAAACCCGAAGCGCCTGCCAAAGCCCACGCTGCTACCGCGGCAAAGCCCGTGGCGCCGCTTTCGGTTGTTCCTGCATTTGGCTGGAGCTACTTGCCTCGACGCGTTTTCGCTTTTGCCTTCGATCTGCTCGTTCAATCTTCGATCATCGCGATTGGCGCATCCTATTATTTTTGGGAGCAGGATATCCGCCCTGAGGTGCTTCTCAACCCCAGCGTAGGCTTTGTCGTGGCGCTGTTCTTAGCTTTGGGCAACTGGGCTTTGATTACCCTGCAAGAAACCTTTATCGGAACGACTTTGGGCAAGTGGCTCTTTGGCCTCACCTTAGGCGGAACGATCGGTCATCGATTTTTGCGGGCATTTTTCTTTTTGCCGAGCGTCGGTTTCTTGGGCTTAGGCGTACTGTGGTCCGTCGTGGATCGCCGCAAGCGCTGCTGGCATGACTGGGTGGCTGACCTGCAGCCTATGGATCGCCCACCCCTGAAGCTTCGACGGAGATAAGCAGTGCCCCCCAAGAAGCCCTCCGGAACAGCTCAAAAAATCTATGCCCGCGACAAGCTGCGAGCCTTTTTGAGCCGCAGGCGCAGGGGGAAAAAAATTGTTTTCACCAACGGCTGCTTTGATCTGCTTCACCCAGGACACATCCAGACTCTCGAGAGCGCCAAAGCCAAAGGCGATTTGCTCATCGTCGCATTAAATGAAGACGAGTCCGTGCGCAGGCTCAAGGGTCCCGCCCGCCCGGTAAACACCGTGGCTGATCGCTCACGCGTGATGGCCGCATTGGAGTGCGTGGACTTTGTTACGAGCTTCGGTGAGGACACCCCCCTGGAGCTGATCGAAGAACTCAGACCCGATATTCTCGTTAAGGGTGGGGACTACGATATTGACCAAGTGGTAGGGGCCCGTGAGGTCCGCTCCTGGGGCGGCAAAGTGGCCGTTATTCCGCTTGTGCCCCAGAAAAGCACTACAGCGATACTGGCACGTTCTGTTAAATAATATTAACCACACGACATAAATGATTGATTTTATTTGATAAATTATTCATAAATTCTGCAGCATCTGTCTGACGCGTAGCATAAAATAAGAGGTATGGAACGTGTACGTGTTTTGCTGTCGATGCGTCAGATTCCGGTAGCACAAGCAGCCCCAGTGATTGCTGCTCTTTTAGCCTTCATCATTCTTCTGACCTAAACGGGTCATTTCCTGCCTATTTTCAGCCGCCCTTCCTCGCCCTTAAAATAAGAGGTGATGGAAATCTCCCGCGGCCGCGCGGCGGAACTCAAGAAAGAGGACGATCAGTTTTCGGAGCACATGAGATTGCGCCGGGAACAGCATCGCCTCCTCATTGACGAGCTCACCGAAAAACACAAAGAAGAAGTCGAGTCGCTCTCGCGACAATACGGCACCGAGCGCACAGGCGTGGAGAAAGACTACAAAGTCACGCTGAGCAAGCTGCAGGACAATCACACCAAAGACATCGACACGATTCAGCGCTCACACGAAAAAGAGCTCGAGGCGATTAAGAAATCGCATGCTGTCGAATTCGAAAAAATCACCGAGCGCGAACGCAAGCGCATCGAGGACTACCGCAAGCGCCAAGACGAGAACATCGAGAAGATGCACGAGAAATATCAGGCTTCGCTCGATGAGATGCGCGAACATCAGAAGACGTAAATTCAAGAGTTGTGTGAGTCCCGGGCTGCGAGCAGCTCAGGTTACTGCATCATTTTTCCCATGAAATTCACCAATGTCTTGCGAGGCACGAAACGAGACATGCCGGTAAACATGACATTTTTGATGCCCGTGATCACCGTTGGATTTGTACGCGAGGCAAGCGCCTTGAGCGCTGTTTGGACCACTTGTTCTGGAGTCTGCGCCAAATTCTTAGGGAGATCTTCGACCTTTCCACCTGAGTGGACCTGAAAGCCCGTCGAGGTAATACCGGGACAGAGATCCATCACAAAAACTCCGCGTGATTTTAGTTCAAACCACAGGGTTTCTGAGAAGGACGTGACGAAGGCCTTTGTTGCGCAATACAGGCCGAAGCTCGGCATAGGCATGAACGCTAGCGTCGAGGAGACGTTGATGACCGCGTCGCCAGATTGGGACTTTGAAACGAAAGCATGCGCCAATCGAACGACCGCCTCGCAATTCAAGCGCATCATCGCCACCTGACGATCGATGTCCGCCTCAGCGAAGGATCCAATGGTTCCGACACCTGCATTGTTAACGAGCAGATCGTAATGTTGAGAGGTGAGTTCCGCGACCACCTTCTTTTGACCTGCCTCGGTCGAAAGATCCGCCGCGATCAGACTGTGCTCCGGGCCTAGGGCTTGGATCAGCTCCTTGAGCTTTGCCTCATTGCGCGCGACGGCCGTGATTTCGTAGCCTTGCTTGGCGAGTTCCTTAGCAAAGATGTTTCCGATTCCTTCGCTTGCACCGGTGACGAGAGCTTTCTTTTTCATGTGTTTGTTCCTCTGGGTTGGGAAATTAAAAACTCAACGAACCTTGAAGTAGATCCAGCCGGGAGCCTTAGCGTCTGCATCCTTGTTAAAGACGGCTTTAAAAACAGTCTCTTCGGGCGCCCAATAAGGCTCGTACCATTGACGGTCCGGGTCGAAGAGAAGCACGAGGCCCTTCTTAGCGTCGTAAGCGCCCACGGTGGCTACGTGCGCGGGGCCCTCAGGGTCGCCAGTCACTACACCTTGGACGAAGCTCAAGATCATGAAGTCATCCGCGGATTTTTCGTTCGCAACGAGAGCGTCGTGAAACTGCTTGCGACCCTTTTTGCCATCACTCATGTCGGCAAGCACCATTTCGACTTTGGTGCCGGGCCCTTGGATGCCTAACTTCTTAACAGCAATACCTAGAACTTCGGTAAGTCGCTCGTTGCCTACGTTACTGCGATCAAAATGCTCGAGCGAAAAACTCAGATCGCCCATGAACGTTTTGTAACGATCGTCCGTATACTTCTCGAGGAGGTTCTTGATCGAAACCAGCTCGTCCGAAGCTTTCAATTCTTTTCCGGCGCGCGCGGCATTCAAAACCATCGTGAAGTTAGCTGCCGAGCATTGCTGCCCCAAGATCTGCTGGGTGTAGTAAGGAATCAGCGCCCAAAAGTCAGGCGCGTTGGATGCCTTAAAATAGGCTGCGTTAGTCCGCTTGGAGAGCGGTTCGGTGCCTGAGGCATATTTCGGTTTATCTGCCGCAAAAACAACAGAAGAGAAACAGACAGAGAGCAAGATCAACGCGCGGGTTTTCATCGGCCAAATGTATCCCGAAGGAGAGGCCCCAGCTAGCCTTACTTGCCGCCCTTAACCATGCGGTCAAAGAAGGCGAGCGACGCGAGCGAGATCCCAAAGACCATGCACACCGGAAATACCGCGCCCGGCGAAACAGACATGAAGTGCAACGCACGAAAGGACTGGAAGAACAGATTCCAAAGGAAGATCCAGCTAAACGTTCCCCATACCAGCCCCATGGCAAGCAACGAAGGCACGTGGTTGGTGAATACGAAATGGGCGAAAATAAATCCCAGCAGGGCCCCGAGCATCTCCATAAAGATCAGCCCTGCGATTACGCCTGGGGCATTCGAACCCAGCTCAGTGGCTGAGTTACCCAGGAAGATCGTGCCCAAAAGCTTTTCCGGAAAGGTGAACTCAAGCCCGGTAGCGGAGGCGAGTACGCCGGCAAATCCCAAGGCGATTAGGCCCGCTAGCGCGCCAGCAAAAGCGCCTGCGATCCAGCGCTTGATGTCTTTTTTTACCCAGTATTCGACCAGGTTCATTTCGCCTTCGACGTCTTGGTGCCTACGGACTGTGCCTGAGCTTGCCATTTTCACTCTCCTTATATTGCTTGGGCTGGGGGCGCTGTTTGCGCTGAAGCCCTTGAACAATCCGGTCTTGGACCGGCCCAAAAGCGATGATGCCAAACCCCGTACTCAGCAAAAGCGGCAGGAACATCCACAAAAAGGCGCCGATCTCACGAGTGTGGGGGACTAATGCCAAAATAATCCCGCTGTAAACCGAACTGAGCAAGATCCAAGTTTTGATCCCGCTATTAAGAACCCGTTTTTTGAAGGTGGCCGAGCGCTCCGCCCGTAGAGTGATGAGAAGGCCTAAAAACCCGGCAATATTGGCGGCCGCGACCGCGCGCAAGCAAGTCTCGACATCCCAGCCTAGAATCTGGGTTCCGACCGCGATCGCGCTAAGTAATCCAAATATTCCGGTACCGATGGCCGTTGGCAAAGGGAGCTCCGTGTCGTCAGAAACTGTATTCCTTGTTATAACCACATCTGAGTGAAGAATCCGAGACTAATCATCGACGCACATGCTCACGTGTTTCCAACCGGGCTTTTGATGGGATTGGCTTCCCAGCCCTTTCGAATCGCTAGGCCCGGCCTGGCAATGATCCGAAAGACCCTGCATAGCGCGCAGGTCTCCTTGCGCTTTGCCCCTGGCTTTGTACAAACGGCCGCCGAGCGTGTGGCCCCGTTGCTTTTGGCCCCGCAGATCTTGGCCGAATCCACGGGCGAGGATCTGCTTAAGATCATGAAAAAGCGCGGCATTGCGCGCACCTTGGTGCTGGCCCATCCGCCGATCATGTCCAACGAAATGGTCGTTCAGCTCTCACGCCTTCATCCGGAGATCGTACCCGTCGTTCAATTTCCTGCCGCCGTGAGCGATTACTCAGGACTGAAAGAAGAAGAGCTCAGAGCCATCGTCTCTGGCTTTGTTGGCCAAGGCGCTAAAGCGATCAAAATCCATCCGGCCGCCGATGGGGAGGGGCCCGATTGCGAGCACTACAAACGGATCTTGGGTTTTGCGCGCGAGTTAGGGGTTCCTGTCATCCTGCATACGGGCTGTATCCACGGTGCCTATTATAAGGATGCTCACATGGGACATGCGGAGCGCTTCGAGCCTTGGTTCAGGGATTTTGCTGATGTGGACTTTGTATTAGCTCACACCAATTTTCATGAGCCGGCAGTGGCTATTGATCTTGCTGAGCGCTATCCCCGCGTTTGGCTCGAAACCTCCTGGCAGCCCGCTGAGGTGATCGGCGAGGCAGTCCGACGCGTGGGCTCAGATCGCGTCATGTTTGGCACCGATTGGCCATTTATCGGCGGAAATCAAAAGATCGGCCTCAGCCGAATTCGCGATAGCTTTGAGTCCGGGCTCCTGGGCGAAGAAGACGAAGCGCTGGTGTTGGGCGAAAACGCTGCAAAACTTTTTAAGCTAGGAGACGTGGAGGCCGTGAATGCCGATGCTTGAGTTTGCCAAGCTCTCCGCAGCTGCGTTTGAGACGCTCTCGCGCGAAAAGACGATCTTTTTTTTTCCAGTCGGTCCGCTTGAGGATCACGGGCCACATCTTCCGATGGGCTTGGATCTGGCGCACGCCACGCGCCTAGCCCAGCTCACGGCTGAGCGCATGGAACGCGAGATGCCCGAATGGAAATGCGTGCTCATGCCGTCAGTCGCCTTGGGAATCGATTCAGACACTTCGTCGCTGGCGATTCGAGTGCGCGCTCACGTGCTGCGCGATTGGCTGGTGGATTGCTGCAAGTCTTTGGTGCGCGAAGGGTTTCAGTACTTTGTTTGCTACTCGGGGCATAGCGGGCCACGGCAACTGAGCGCCATCGAAGAGGCGGGCAAGCTGCTCTCCCGTTGGCACTGGCATCGCCCGCGCCGAAAACGCCCGATGCTCATCTCCGCTTCGTCGGCTCTGGTGACCTGGAAGGATTTTGCTCGCGCGCCGATGTGGGTCGATGCGCAGGAGCACGGCGGCAAGATCGATACGAGCGTAGCTCTGGCGATCGCCCCCGCGGTCGTGGACGGAATGCGCGAAGCCCTACCTCCGATGGAAGCGCCCGGACGAGGGTTGTCTCGCTGGTGGCGAATGCAGCGCGGAGAGGTCAATGGTTACTGGGGTGCGCCGGGCGAAGCTTCGCGAGAAGTCGGAGAGGCGAGCCTAGGTGAGACAGTGGATACCGTGTGGCCCAAGCTGCGCGCGGTGCTTGAAAGCGGGGCAAACCCCCGATTTTTGTTTCGCTCGTGGTACGGGATCTTGCCGCCTAACCGTAGCTTGTTTCGAGCTTGGCTCTTGGCGTTGGTAATCGCGTTGATTGTGTTCCTAACGCTTTGGGTAAATCAGTGGGCCCTGCAAAGCGCTTAGCGGTATCCGTTTTCCATCACGTAGATGGGATTTAAGATCGTGACGATGACCTTTTCCCAGGTCTCAAATCCGTTTTCGCGCAACAGCTGCGTGAGTTGATAGTTGCCTTCGCCTAGGAGCGAACCCAGGGTCGAGGTAAAGAGTAGGTCTTGGATGCTGGGCTGCTCCCGTCAGGACTCAAACAAGTACTCCCGAGCAAACGAAGCCGCGGTTGAGAAAAAAGAGCAGGCACGGGCCGCTCTCCGCGCCGCGATTGCGTGCCAAAAGATAGGTCTGCATTCCCACATAAGGATGGGCCATGAAATTCATGGGAATGGAATCGTGATCCCAAGCAGGTGGCTGCGTCCACGCGCGCTTGAAGTTGGCGATGTAATCCGCCGGGCGAGCCTGCGAATCCCAATGCGTAATGCTCTCAGGGAGCATCTTCAAAATTCCCATCACGAAAACCGCGCCACCCGCAAGTGCTCAATGGACTTGGCGATGGGTGGAAAGATCTTTGTATGAGGTCGCAATCAGCAAGGCACTCGGACTACAAGAGCGCCTGAGCAACTGGAATCGAGCAAGCGAGAGGAGATACTGGAGAAAGCCTGAAGATCTCCTCGCGGCGGTACTCGAGGCCAACTGCTTGGACGACCTGAGAAGAACTGGCGCTGAAAATCACGCTCTGCGGATAGTCCTGGGAAAGCTGATCGACTGCTTCGTGAAACCGCGTGCCGGGCTCAAGCAAAACCCCGCTTAAGCAGGTGAGACGCGGTGAGGTATTCGGATCGGCGTCTTTGCCGATGAGAATGCGTGCGCTCAAGCGCTCTCACGGGTGCTAAGGAGTCCGCCTGCGCTGCGCGCGGCAAGGCCCCTAAGCCCAAAGCCAAGAGGGAAAAAAACCAAATAGAATTGCGGAGTTTTTCCGATTCCCACCCAGGAAGTGAGTAGCGTGCTGTCTAAGCGCGCGTCAATAACGCTCGAATTGACTTTGGGGCATGTTTCCCCTATTTTTCGGCCGTTCGTTGATTCCCGTTTGAGTCGGGGTATAGCGCAGCCTGGCTAGCGCGCTTCGTTCGGGACGAAGAGGTCGCTGGTTCAAATCCAGTTACCCCGACCATTAAATAAAAAGGGACCCTTTGGGGTCCTTTTTTATTTGGTGCGGGTGACCTGAGGTTTGGGGCAGCGCCCGAGCACAGCGAGGCGATGGTTCACGAGCGTTCGCCAAAGGCGAACATGAAAAAAAGCGACCAGGAGGGGAGCCCTCCTTACGAAGTACGCTCGCGCAGGAAAGCGCGAGCGTAAATCCAGTTACCCCAACATCAAAATGCTATCCAAAACTTCCGAAGGCTAGGGCTCCAGTTCATTTTGATGGCCGGGGTAACTTAATAATGAGGCGCGCACGAGGCGCGCCTACCATGGGATTCGACGCGGAGCCCAGGAGGGCGAAGCGTAAATCCAGCCCATGAACGCCCCTAAGCAACGACCGCAACCGGTCTTACGACTTTTGTGGCGAGCCCCAGGGTTTCGAGCCCTCGAATCATGATGTAGGTCAGATCAAACTCCCACCATCTGCGCCCGTGCGCAGCGCAGTTCGGTTGCGCATGGTGATTGTTGTGCCAACCTTCGCCTGCCGCGAGCAACGCAACCCACCAGCAGTTTCGCGAGTCATCGCGAGTAGCGAAGCTGCGATAACCCCAGGTGTGAGTCGCCGAGTTCACGAGCCAAGTCACGTGAAGCATGAGCACCACCCGCATAAAGCCCCCCCAAAAAACAAACGACCAACCGCCCAGCAGATAAAGAGGAGGTACGACCGAAAGCGTGATCAAAAGATGGTAGCGATGCAAAAACCGATAGAACTTCTGGCCGCTTAGGTCAGGAACGTACTTCATCCAGTCTTCGGTCGTCTGGCCGCTCTCGACGAGCAGGTGGCCCATATGCGAAAAAAAGAACCCTTTTCGGGGAGTGTGTGGATCCTTTTCGGTATCCGAAAATTGGTGATGCACGCGATGTCCTGCCACCCACTGCAGCGGAGACCCTTGCGCAGAAAGCGCACCTACCG
>JBGAWT010000053.1:0-16133 GCA_044227445.1 Bdellovibrionia bacterium
GGCGTCGAATATCACTTTCACTGCGACGGACAGCAACTTTGGCGCAAACCCTATCGCCTTGAATTACTCCTGCGACAGCGGAGCCACCTATCCAAACGTGATCTCGGCTGCAGCTCCCAACACGGGAACCTACAGCTGGAACGTTCCCGGAGCGACTAACCTCACGACCTGCCGCGTGCAGATCATCGCAACCGATGCGCTTGGAAACTCGACCACCGTCACCTCGACTTCGGATTTCACGATCGACAGCGTTAAACCCGTGCTCGCCGCAGGCCAAATGTCGATCAACGGCGGCGTGACGCCTACCTACTCCAATTACGTCAAAGTGAGCCTACAAGCTTCGGACGCTCTGACAAACGTGTCGCACTTCTGCCTCAAGATTAACAACACCGCCCCGACGCTTGCGGCCTCCTGCTGGATTCCGGTCAACGCCACGCCTCCGGGCCTCACGCCTGCTCTCTCGCTCAACCTTGTGGATTACTACTTCCGCATCGGATTTACGGGCGGGATGTATAACGTCTATGCCTGGGTAAGGGATGCGGCCGGAAACATCTCCAATATGTCGGCAGCTGGAGCGGGCACTCTAGGCCAGGACCGCGCGCAGATCACGTATTCGCCGGGCCATCCTCCAGTGTTCGTCAATGCGGTTGCAGCCAGCACCACGGCACCCGCCTCGCCTCCAACGTCTTTAGATCTAACCGTGGCTCCAGCGGCGGACGCCTACATTCAATGGGAAGTCACTGACGCGGACCCCGCGCCTCAAGACCTGCTGGCAAACCCCATCTCGCTCTACTACACGCAAGACGAGGTGACCTGGAACACCATCGCCACGGGCATTCCATTTGCTGGCGATGGATCGTGCGTACCGACCGGTTCCTATGACGGCTGTTACAAATGGCCGAACGCAGGAGCCGCAGGTTACGTCAAGATCCGCATCGTCGCCGAGGACAAGAACGGCATGACGACGTTTTACGCCCCATCGCCCCTGAACGTTTTTCCGCCCATCAACTTCTTGGCGGGAAATACAGAGTTAGGCCTGGGCGCCACCGCTCAATCTGCGATGTTCTTTCCGTTTGCCAGCATCTACACGGGCTATGGAATGCAATCGCTCATCGTCATGCCGGACGGAGTGATCTATTTTAACGACGTAAAACGAGGACTCCTGCGAGTCGATCCTGTGAGCGGCGTCCAACAGCTCTTTCTTCGCGTCACCGGAACGACGACAGGTAACGGAGGGCTCTCCACTGCAGCCACCGCGGCCTACATCAACATGATTACCTATGACTCAAACAACTACATCTACGTCTGGGACCAAAAGGACGGAGCTGACGGACAGATCCGCCGAATCAACCACACGACAGGCGTAATCGATCTCGCCATCGGCGGTGGGGCGTCTTTTGCTAATGGAGTCACGGCAGCCAATGTTCGAATCGGCAATATGCACTTTGCCAATAAACGCCCCTACTTCTACGCCGCACCGAACGGCGACATCTACTTTGAGACTGACAGCTACAACCCGATCACCTTTGGGGGCAACAATCGCATTCGGATCTACTCGGCCGCCACGGGCCTCGTAACCAGCCTCGCGCCTACGAACACGGCAGTGGGCACGATCGCGTGGCCTGGAACCGACTTCGGAAACTGCCAGACCTACGGCATGGTATTGCAGTTTGACATCACCAACTCCACGCGCACCGACTTCTGGACTAACTTTGGTTTTAGCGGAAACTGCAACCTCCCTCTTCCTAACGGACACCTCGATTACTCCGTGCACGACCCCAACACGGGCAATACCTTGGCTGTCGCTGGCCCTGGAACTCTGGCAGGCGATCACGGCGGGATGTACACCGCGCTGGACGGCAAAGCGTATGTCATCAACACCGGAGGAGTCTGGAGAGCTTCGGACGCGGCGCTTGTCTTAGGAACTGGCACGGCAGGCGTTTGCGCCGACGGTACGGCTGCCGCGGCATGCAACGTCAGCATCATCGACTACTACATCTCGCCGTCGGGTGACGTCTACTTTGCCGATGGCAACGCGGGCGGCACTCTCATCCGCACGATCGACACCAATGGCAACGTCTACACGATCGCGGGCCAGCTCACGAACTACGGTGACGGAGGAAAGGCGCTTCTCGCTCGCTTCTCAAGCGGCGGCTACATGGTCCACGAATGGGACGACGCAGGGACGAGCAAAGTCATCGTTCAAGACCCGGGCAACTTCAATATTCGCGAGCTCACCCCCGGAGGAAATATCAATTTGATCGCGGGTAATGGAAAGAACGAATTCGTTACAACCGGAATTCCGGCCACCACCAGCGGAATGTACTATCAGCCTTACTACGAGCGTTACACCGGTGTGGACCCCGCAACGGGCGACGTGTTCTTTTCGTCAGCCGCAGGCGGATGGGATGACAAGATCTGGCGCCTGCGCAGAGCTACAGGACAGTGGGAGTATTTCAGCGGCGTTGGAGCCACATGGACCGAAGCGGGCGACGGGTTAGCGGGCACAAACATCAGTCACTCGGGAAGCTTCGTTATGGGATTTGACGGGACCAATATGATAGCGTGGGTTTCTGGAAATCCTGCCGCCAAGGCCTACTTCAAGCTCTTCAATCTCGCGACGGGCATTCAAAGCCATCTCGCAGGGGACGGCAACGACCCCGGTTCACCGCCTTATTGGTGCGCGGCGGGTACGCCAACTGCCACTTGCTCGCTTTCGCCCACGCTCTTCCAGGGCGTCATCAATCCGGCCCAATGGGACGCGGTTGGAAATCGCTGGCTCATCTCTAAATACGGCGTAAACCAAATCACCGCCCTTGACGTCGGCGGCAACACGAGCGTCGTAGCTACTCTTACTCGCACCCCTTACGTCGCCGTTACCTACCGACGCAATGGTGGCAATCAGTACATTTATTACTGCGCTTACAACGGCGTGACCAAAGAGCTTCGCAAGTATGACTTTACGGGTCCCACGGACACCGTGCTGCCTAATCCCGTTCCTGGAATGGAATGCGGTGGTTACTCCATGGCTTATGACAGCGTGAGAGACACGCTGATCTTTGCGTATTCCCAAAACGGCTTGCCCGGCATTGCCGAGTACATCAGTCCGTAATCCCTGAGTTTGGGCTTGCAGCAAGGCTAGACGGCGGGTACACCCGCCCCATGACAAGAAGTATCGTGTGTGTGTTGGGGCTGCTTTTATCCGTCAATGCAAGGGCCGAAAATCTCACCAGCGCTCAGCGCGGAAACCTGCTCAGGCAGGTGGAGCTTCTGTCCGTCATGCTGCCCTTTGAACAGGGCTCGAACAACGGATATTGGGGCCGCACTCCCGAAGGCCATTCCTGCGCAGTGTTCGTCTCGCGCTTAGGCGGAACGGACTTCGGCGTTGTGATGCAACAGAAGCACGAAAGCCTCTCGTTCGCCTACGGGCCCAGGACCTTGGACTCCAAGCTCTTTGGCGTCCCGGTGTACACGCCCTTTTCGTCGTTTAAACCCACTGCCGAGGGCCTGCAGGCCTCAGTCAGACTGCAAGAGGGCTACTTTGGATCGCGCAAGACTTCGATCCGTATCGCTGATATCGCCGGCAACCTCATGAGCGTGATGGTCTCGGAAAACGGCCGCCGCATGACCTGCCTGCTAGAGCGCGGAATGTTCTGTAAGAAAAAGCTCGGCAACTCCCCGTTTGATCCGACGACGGACTAGTTGAGCGAGGCTCACTACAAAGCAAAGAACCCCCTAGCGCACCTCGTTTTTTCCAGCTACCGATTAAGGCATGGAAAAACTCATCAGCTTCTTCGGCCTCATCCTCATGTGTCTGCTGGCATGGGCGATATCAGTCGATCGAAAGCGGATGAACTTCAGACTGATCATCACTGGCGTCCTGCTCCAGCTTTTATTCGGGATCTTGGTACTCAAGACCGGGCCCGGGCGCTGGATTTTTGACCAGGCCCGAATCGGCGTCGAAGCGGTGATCTCATTCTCGGACCAAGGCGCGCTGATGCTCTTTGGGCCTAACTTTAAAGACCATTTCTTCGCGTTCTCGGTGCTGCCCACTATCATCTTTTTCTCCTCGCTCATGTCGATCTTCTTTTACTTGGGCGTGATCCAAAAAGTGGTCAACGTCATGGCCAAGATCATGGTCAAGGTCATGGACGTCTCAGGCTCCGAATCGCTCTCCAATGCGGTCAACGTATTCGTGGGCCAAACCGAAGCCCCGCTTGTGATTAAACCGTATATCGAGAGCATGACTCGCTCCGAGCTTCACGCCATCATGTTAGGCGGAATGGCAAATACAGCAGGCGGTGTGATGGCCGCCTACACGAGCTTCGGCGCGGACGCGGGCCATATGCTGGCGTGCTCGGTGATGTCGGCCCCCGCCTCGCTCGTCATCGCCAAGATCATCGTGCCCGAAAGCGAGAAGTCCAAGACCAAGGGAGTGGTCCAAGTGGACGTCAAAACAGACGACACCAACATTTTGGATGCCGCGTGCCGAGGCGCTTCCGAAGGTTTGCAACTGGCCCTGAACGTCGCTGCCATGCTCATCGCGTTCGTCGCTCTGGCTGCAATGATCAACGCGATGCTTGGCCTGTTTCCTCCTGTGTGGGGAGCGCCCATGACGATCGAGCGTTTCTTGGGCTGGCTGTTCTCTCCGATCGCTTGGTCCTTAGGCGTTCAATGGGCGGACGCGCACGCCGTAGGCATGCTCTTGGGCAAGAAGATGTTTCTCAACGAGTTCGTGGCGTACGTTGACCTCAAGAGCCTCAAGGGCGTAGTCTCGGATCGTTCCTTTACGCTGGCGACTTATGCGCTGTGCGGGTTTGCCAACTTCTCTTCGATCGCCATTCAGATCGGCGGCATCGGAACGCTGGTACCTAAGCGCCGCAAGGACCTAGCAAAGCTGGGCCTGCGTGCGATGCTGGGCGGAACTCTCGCAACCAACATGACCGCAGCGATCGCAGGCATTCTGGTTTAGGCCGCTGACTCACCCTACAACAGTCTAAGAGCTAGACACCCCCGCCCTTAGGCGGACCCGCGAGCTCAGAGAGCCTTCGCCCAACCCCTCGTAAAAGCGCTCGTTTCTTATGGGCTTTGGGGTCCTGCACTGCAGGCCAAACCCCTTTTAAATGGCACCCTCCTTGCTCTTCCAGAGGATGTGAAACCGCGTTTTGCCCCTATCTTAAGCATCGGTACGGTAGCCGCCCTCGCTGGATTGGCGAGCTTAAGCGCCTTGAGGGCCGCAAATCCCCCGTGGAGTTGCCAGCCGCCTCGCTGGGAAATCGCCCCGACGCTCACGCACAACCAAGCCCGCGGAACGATGGTCGCCGATTGCACCGCTTCGGGCGAAGGACTGGGTAATGTCCGAACGCTCTACTGGTCTTGGATCGAGCACCTTCAATCCACCCAAGAAGTTCATCGCGGCCCGGTGGCCACGAAGTTCAAGCGCCTTCCCGGCGTTCGCTTTGATGTCGTCCAAAAGATCAAAGACGATCACAACGATCCGATCTTCCTCCGAGTGGATGCTCACGTGGTGAGCGACCACAGCTCGCGCTTCATTTATTCCACCCGCTCCAAAGAGGTGATGGGCAAGGGAAATTCAGGGCTCGTAAAAAAAATGGATATCTCCGTATCGGTCACTAAGGACTCGGACAAACCCAACACCTATCGCTTCAGGCTTCAAGACGCCCTCGCAGTGGAGCGTCCCTGGTACGCGCCTCCTGGAATATTTCTCTCCGAGCTCTCGCGCCAGTCTCTCGAGGGCTTCAGTCGCACGCGCGATCGCCTCATGACGGACCTCGTAAGCCGCATGAAGGCCCGCCCCTCGGTCGCCAAACGCTAACGCGAGATCCTAAGAACCCGCTTGATCGTCAGAAGCATCCGCGCGAGGCATCCCTTGCTTGCCGTCTGATGCACTTGGAGCATGATGGCTTTGACATCCGGAAGCAGCCCCTGTTTTTTTCCGGAGGCCAGTGCGCGCCGGTAATCCTTCATGTGCTTCTTGAGATAGCTCTTGGCGTCCTTACGTTGAGCGACCCACTCCGAAAAATCCGAAGCCTCGATTCCCTGAAGGCCCAATCCCCCTTGAGCGGTCGAAGCGGCCGCATAGGTCATCGCTTCGCCAAAGATCTTCAAATCGGTTCGAGGTCGATCCAAATTCCCCGAAGAAAGCCTGATCAGGTTATGGATCTTTTCTTTTCCAAGCTCCGCTCCGATAACCGGGTACTTTTTGAGCAGGTCCTGTGCCTCCACGTATCGGTTGGTAAATATCTCAAAGCCCGTCTTGTAGAACTCTTCGTGAATCATCGCCTTGAGGGTCTCGGAGTCGGCTTTCAGACCTGATGACTGGGCCAGTCTCTTGAGATGAGCGACCCGGCGATTCAAGTCTCCTCGGGCCATGCCTTCGCTCGTAAGCTCAAAAGCATCCTTTGGAAGATACATGCCGCCTTCGGTCAGTGCGCTTACCCCGCCGCGGTGCTGAGCGATCATCGCATCAAAGACTGCAGGGTCCCATCTGGATCGATCGAGACAAAGTTTGACGAAACGTTTGATCAAATCCGTGGATCGCTCGCTGAAGGACTCCTTACCTTCTGGATCGAGCTGAGAAACGGCATAGGTGAGCACACGCTGCATGAACTCTACTTGCTTGGAAGCGAAACCCATTCCCGCATAATTGATGAGCTCAACTGCGAACTGAGCCGCATTTTCTTCCGAAAGTCCCCAGCCACCTTTGAGAATCGGAGTATGTCCGAACGCCAGCACCATCTCGTAAGTCTTAATGTATTGCTGCAACTCACCCAGGTTCCAGCCCGCATCAGCTCTCTTAGCGAAATCCTCGGCCTGCGCCTGAACGTATCCCAGTCCCTTGTCGCGCGCGGATCTCATCGCGAACTGATACGCCAGCTCGCGCTTAGATATCTTGTCAGGGATCGTCACGCTCCCTTCGGGAACGACGTCGGTGCCTTCAAAGAATATCGGAATCACGATCCCTTTTTGGCTTAGGTTAACTCGACCATCCCCGAACACCGAAAGAGCCCGTCCCCAGAACATGTCGGAGGTGAGCACTTTGTCTCGCGTGATCACCGAGTAGCCGCGCATGTCCACGATCTGATCGCCTACTACCGATAGCGGAACATATTCTTGAGCGATGTAATCCCCTGGGGCCTGAGCGATCTGCCCGGCCAAAGACTTACGGGTCGCATCGCTCATCTTGGAACCGATCCAAACTCCGTTGCCCTGCGAACTATTGGTTTGCTTGATGACGTAGCGATCAAGCTGGGAAAAAACTTTGTCGAATGCGGCCTTATCGAGGACAGGCTGGCCTTTGAATCCCGCTTCTTGAAAGGTCAGAGTCGGGATGTAGCGAATCACCGGCTCTTCTTTGAGATAGAAGCGAATGAGCTTCTCCATATAAATCGAAAGCTCTTTGTCAGACATCGCCTCAAAGCCTGTGTACGGATAGCCCATCACGGGAAGCCTTCCGGACTGCATCAACTTGAAGGTCAGCGGAAAGTTTCGATCAAACCCGTCCTGAGAGAAGTTTCGGATCGCTGCCGCTCCGATCTCGATTCTTTTGACAGGGTTTCCATCGCGGGGCTCGAAGCTCATGTACGGCACCCCATTGATCACCTCGAGCCACTGCTTGGCATAGGGCGACCCAGTGATCTCAATATCGTTCTGAGTCACGGCATAGACTCCCAGCTCCTGGAGCTGGAAGATCAAGCGAGTGTTCTCCTTGAGATCTCCTTGGGGAACGATGATGACCGACGCCTTGTCAGGTGAGCCAGCCATTTCCTTGAGTCTCTGAGCGAAGATCTTTGCGAAAGACTCGCCTCCTCCATCCTTGAGCACCTCTTGATACTTGGGATTGAACTCGAGCAAATCGCGCCGCGCCTCCACCGAATCGCCGTGGCCGCCGGGAGTTCCGGAGTTGTCTTCCAGAAAGTAAAAATTTCCATCTGGATGCCGCACGATGTCCGGGCCGTAATAAAACCCGGTATTGCCCCAAGGCGTGGCTCGGATCCTGGCATAGCTGCTCTGGGCCTTTTTCAGCGCACGATCCATCACCTCGGCAGGCAGGACGCCTTGTTTGATCGCGAGGTTCTTTCCTGAATGAAGGTCCTCAAAGAGGGCTTGATAAGCCCGGGCTCGCTGATGAACGGCCGCTTGAATCAACGCTCTCTCTTTTTGGCTCATGATGCGCGGCTGGTTATGAAGATCCCTGTGATCGTTCGCGCGCTTGGCGGCTCCTTCTTTGAATTCTTTGAGACCTGAACTGGCTCATCTTTTTAGCGACTTCATTTACCCGCTGGACGGTCTCCGACCGCGGATTGCCTGGGGATCCCAGATCTCGTCATAGGGCACACGAGAGCCATCGGCCCGTGCGTGCGCGATCTCCTCAGGTAGCAGCAACTCACATCGCTTGATGCTCAATCGAGCTTCTTGAGCTGCTGCTGGTACCTAAATCTCAGCTCCCCAGGCGTCATGTCGGCATGGGGAATCTACTGGGAGCGGCGGGTGAGGCGTCTTGACCATGCCAATTGAGCTTCGTAAAACTCGCACTGTAGGATGAAGTCATCGATACTTCTCTGGGGCCTCACCCCTCGTTCTTCGATCCGCCTCTCTGACGCCTGAGTGTGGGGGCTAACGAACGAAAGCCTGCGCGCTTGATACGAGCGGGCCGGTTCCCAATCATAGGGGTTGCTCGTGTAGACCTTCGATTCGACCTTGGCGACAAGATCGAACATGTCCGTGGGCTTCTTGTCGTACTCATCGATCACGCGCATGAAATCGCGCTGCATCTTCTCACCTTGGTCAGACAACGTGGGAGCATTGCCCTTATGGATTCCAAAGACACCCAACTGAAACTCAGGATGGTTGGCTTGCTCCACGAGATAGTTTCGAAATAAAAGATGGTCGTCGCCAAAGCCCGATTCAATCCCGATGTTGAAATGCCCGGCGCCCAGGCGCTCATGCGGCTTGAGTCCTTGGGCAGCGGCAAACTCAAAGACATCCGTCTGAAGTCGGGCTCTGTTCTTCTTAAACTCCGCGGTCGTCCCCGGCTTGGTTTGCACTTCGAGCACGTGAGTATCGACGCCGACCTGGTACCAAAACCCGTCTTCGTAAGTGATGCGGTAATTGGGCCCGTGCTTATCTTTCCCCGTTATTACACTGCAACCTCCTCGCTCTGCGCACATGGCTTTTGCTTTGGAACCCCAAGCTTCGAGCGCACGTGAGTTTTCTTTTGTCAGGACATCTTTGGCGTCTTTGGAGCCCGCTTCGATCTCAGGATTGGTGAACGTAAACTCGGGGCCAAATAGAGGCGGCCACGCCCAAGCGGGCGTCGCCATCAGGAGCGCGAGAGCGAAAAATGCGATGCGGTTCAGCGGACAGTACACCACCTAGCTTTTTCGGAGCAAAAGAGGGCGATCTTGACTGAAAGCGCGGACTTGCTGCATCGCATAGCGATGGATTTGGTACTTGCCAAACATACGGCCTACGCATTAGCGCTTTGAGTCATGGGGAAACCGATACTGAGAGGATTAGGGGCGCTCTTATTTTTGTTTTGGTCCATCGCTGGCTATGCGGCGCTTCCCGAAAACCAGGCTCAGCAAACGCAGGAACTTTACTCACGACTCACCGAATCGCTCTCCGAACTCCAGGACCAAGACCATTGGCACGGAGCAGTAGACGCAGACCCATCCAGCGATGCACTGGTTTTGCTCGTCGGGAAAAAGCTCGGCTTGCTCACACCCGAGCTACAAAAAGAGATCTTAGACCGCATCTTCGCTTGGAAAGCCGAATCGAAGACGGTGGGCTGGCCCTCGTACCCCAAGGGACCGCCCAGCGCTGACGCAACGGGCGTGATTCTTTACGCGCTTCAGTCCGTGGGAATCGGCCCAGAAGATTCGCGCACTCAAAAGGCTTGGGAATGGTTCAAAGCTCAAGGCGAAGCCGACAGCATCAACATGGCAAGTCGATCGATCCTAGCCATGACAGGCGCCATCCCGCCTGAAGGCCTTTTGCTTTTCAGTCCGTCGTTCTTTTCCCTTCCAAAACAAGCGCCCATCAACGTGCACAACATCGGCATCGGGAGAACAGCCATCGTTCCGCTTTCGGTATGGGCGCATTACCGGACGGTTTGCGAGTTGGGCCTGACCTGCTCGCCTTTGGATGCCAAGCGCGTACGCTCTGGAGGCGAAGCCTTCGGAAAACCATGGGCTGGCTTGCCGGGCCTAAAAGACGGGCTAAACGCGCTTCGGGTTTTGATCCAGGCGGCGCGCAATCGCATCAAGCCAGGCACGCGAATGGAAGCGGCCGGGCGCTTCTTTCCTCAATCACCTGAATTTTGGGCCCAAGAAGGACTGGGCTGGCTGCTCAGGCGTCAGCAAAAAGATGGCAGCTGGGCTGGGTTGCTGCAGCTAACAGTCGTTTCGATGTTATCGCTGGAACAGGCTCAGGCTGCAGGTGTAGCGGATTTTTCGCGCGAGATCCGCGCATCATGGGAAGGCCTTTTGGGCTGGCGACGCGAAAACGATCAGGGCGCTCGTCAGCAACAGATCACTCAAGGCCCCATCATGGACACTGCTCGCGTCCTAACTGCTTTCCTGGCCTCTGACGAATCGATTCGCGGGCTCTCTAAGGATCAGCTTCGCCAAGCGGCGCGATGGCTGGTGAACCGACAAATCCTCAACACGGGTGATTGGGCGGCGCAGGCCCCTCATCTTAAGCCAGGGGGCTGGGCGTTTCAGTATCACAATGACTTTTATCCTGACATCGACGACACCGCGATGGTGATCGAGGCTCTCGCTAAGTCGGATATCGCGCGGGAGATGCCTGAAGTCGGCGTCGCGATCCGACGTGGATTGAACTGGGTGCTGGGGCTTCAGAACTCCGACGGAGGTTTCCCAGTGTGGGACAGAGACACCTCCATCATCTTCAACAAGGCGACCACTATCCTCAGCAGCAAGCCTATTTCGATCAAAGTCCCCCGCATCGCAGACTCGAGCCAGGTGGATGTCACTTCGCGAGTTCTGCGAATGCTGCTCGCACTCAAGGAACATCCTGTGCCAGGCGCTCACGCATCAGCCGAAGTCATGCGCCAAACCGCGAAGTTCCTGCTCTCCAAACGCGTCTCGATACCTGGAGACCCACTCTCAGTGTGGGAAGGCGACTGGATGACCAACTACCTATACGGAACATCGGAAGTACTGGACTCGCTGATCTCCGCAAACGAAATGACGTTGGCTGAAGCTAAACCTTATATGCACTGGCTGGCCTCCAAGCAGGATGCCAATGGAGGCTGGGGCGAGAGCAACGAGACGTATGCTGAGAGCCGCTATATCAAAGGGCCTCCCACCCTGAGCCAAACGCTCATGGTGATGAACGCGCTCATCACGTATCAAAAACATTCAGAGAAACTGCGAATGGCGGATCCTGTGGTCAATAAAGCCATCAGCCTAGGACTGAAGTTCGTAACCACTCGCATCGGTTCGGAGCGTTTTCCGACAGAGGCCGAATACACCGGCATATATGCTAAAGACCTTTGGTATGGACGCTACGCGCTGGCCCCTCACTATGAGGCCGTTCGAGTGCTGGGGCGGATTTTATCAGGCAATAGCTCTTGTTCGACGTTGCTCGCAAAACGCGATGACAATAGATAACGATTCGTGGAGCGAAAGCGAAGGCTCCAAAGAACTCCCCGTCGGCCGACTTGATCTGGTCATTAAGAAATAAGCGCAGGCCTTACTTCACGGCCGTGACATCTAGGGAAAAGTCCTTAGGCGAAATGACCGAAATGACGACTTCTCCATCGACATTCTTGTTTGAAAACGCCCGAACCAAGAGGGGCTCTGAGTAAATCATTTCCTTTACTGGCTCGTCGAGTGGGCAGTTCATCTTAGTCTGGGAGATCTCTCCATCCAGGAAATACTTGTCGTACCATCCATCGCCGTTGCCTGAGATCAAAGTGTGGGTAAACACGATATCTCTCTTGTTGCAGTCCCAGCGCACGATCTTGAGCGCCAGCCTCAGCTTCACTCCTTGGACTTGGTCAGCCACGACGCTCTTAGAAATGTAATCTTTTTTTAGATCCTCAACCTGAACACCACCAGCGTATGCCACGCTCGCGCCGAGAACCGCCAACAAACCGATCATTTTTTTCATTTTCTTGCTCCCCGGCTTCGGAGAATGGCCTCGGGGAAAACGAAATTCAACTCAGAAAATAAAATAGGCGCAGCCGACCAGAGCGATGCGCAACGCCTCTAGATAAGGAGCGAAAGGTTTTTTCTCGCTCAACGCTCCGAGGCTGTACACGCTCAGGCAAATCCACGCGACGATTGCGACTTTAGCTTCAATCCCAAACATCTTGGGATTGAATAAGAAAAATGCCGTCACTCCTAAGATCAAGACAAACTGAAGCAGCACGTAGACTCGGATGCCAAGCTCCGTCTTGACCCAAAATCTAGATCGCGAAGCCTCCTTAAAAAGCGTGTTGAGATCCACGCCCCTTTTCGAAGGATCCCATCCGGGATGTCGAAACCAAATCAAGAGCCGGTCTAGCGGGCTCTTAAAACGACGTGCCTCTTGATAGGTCGCCACCCAAGGATCGACGTGAGCCCACACAGCGTTCCAGCTGCGCAGTGGCTTGAGTACTCCATAGCGGGGTTCTTCCTTTTCGGCCTCAAAGGTTCCGAAGAGGCGATCCCAAAAAATAAACGTCCCGCCGTAGTTCTTATCCACGTAGCTAGGATTGATCCCATGGTGCACGCGGTGATGCGAAGGCGTGTTGAGCACCCACTCCAGCGGTCCCATTTGTCCGATGGTGCGGGTATGAATCCAAAACTGGTAAAGGATGACAAAGGCTTTGACCGTGGCAAAGACCACGGGCGAAACACCTAGAACCGCCACAGGCAGGTAAAAGGGCAGAGCCGTGAGATTGGTAAGCCAGTTTTGCCTAAGCGCGGTGGTGAGATTGTATTCCTCGCTTTGGTGATGAACGACGTGGGCAGCCCACAAGAAGTTCACCACATGGCTTGCGCGATGCCACCAGTAGTACATGAGATCCACGGCCAAGAACGCACCCGCATACAACGCCCAGAGCCAGTAACCCGACGCTTGCTCGAAGCGAACGAACGCAAAATGCTCATACACCCAGGAGTAAAGCTCCCAGCTGATCACCGCATTGACGAGCGCCGTGATGAGCTGCTCCATGACTCCGGTGCCCATCGAGCCCACGGCGTCAGGAATATTGTAATAGTCCAGACGTTTCCAACGCGCGTAGGCAAGCTCCACTCCGATGAGCAAGAAAAACAGAGGAATCGAAAGAACGATGAAATCGGGGGCCATGCGCAAACTATACAACGCATGTTTAGACACGACTACGGCAGTTGTGAGATTATGGAGGACATGGCCACTCCAACTCGAACCTTCAAGGCCGGCGATGTCATCTTCAGAGAAGGCGAGCCCTCGAGCTGCATGTACCTCGTAAACTCAGGTGTCATCTCTATTCGAAAGAAAAAGGGCGCGCGCACCGTGGAGCTAGCCAAGATCATCGAAAAAGAAGTCGTCGGTGAGCTCTCCTTTTTGGATCGACAGCCTCGAAACGCCACGGCGGTAGCAGTCACCGCTTGTGAGCTTGTGGAGATCCCCTTCGATTCGCTGGACGTGGAGTACGCCAAAGTCCCGGATTACATCCGAAGAATCATCTCCGCCGTTTCGGAGCGACTGCGCACGGCCGATGACATCATTCGAAACTTCAAGAATCCTTCGCATGATGAAGGAAACGGTTGACCATCTAAAACCCCACCTCCATATTATTCCGACCATCATGAAGCACCTCATCTTGATACTCCTCGTCGTCTGCATTCCTTTCACAATTCACGCAGCGCAATTGGATACGGGTTCAACCTTAGACTTCGAGCAGGTCCGCTCCCTGATCCAATCCCATCCTGAGATTGATTCCGTCTCGTCGCTGCTTGAGATGCTTCCTAAAAACTTTCGCAACGAGTTCGTGCTCATGCACGATAGCAGGAGCCTGCATCGCAAATGCGTGGAGCCCGACAATCCCAGGGTGATTTTCTTTAATTCGGAAGCGTCATTTATTTTGGCCGCCGCCAATCCCAATGGTGCGGAAGGGTGCACCGCAAATACGGTGGAAATGATCCAATTCAAGAAAGACGCCGCCAAATTCGAATTTCGATCGCTTACCTTCGATGGTGTCGGAAAAAGACCCGTGCTCTCCGACGTGAATCCGGAGCGCTGCCTCAAATGCCATTCGACCGATCCGCGACCTTTTTGGGGCTCCTACTTTGCTTGGCCGGGGGCATACGGCAGTTTGGATGACACACTCGTTTTACCGGACATGGTTCGCGCCGCGGACAAGCATAAGCCCCTCCCGCTGGAGACCTCCGGCTACGTTTCATTCATGGAACGCAAGCGCTACGAGGGCATCTATCGCTCGCTCATTTGGGACATGGACCGAGACACAATTAACTTGGGTCGGGCCAAGCCCCAGTTTCGACCTAAGAACTGGAGCGGATACTCCTACTTCCTAAGACCCAATGACTTCTTTCTGCGCAAGCTCAGGAAGCTGAACGAAAGAAGGCTCGACCGCATCATCGCCGAAGACCCCGACCACCCGTACTTTTACGATGCGACTTATTTCGCCCAATTCTGTGAGGACGACGGTGGCATGGAGGCGATTCTTAATAAGTTGCCTGAGGAGATGCGCAAAGAAATGCCACCTTGGGATCCCAATGCCGTCGCAGTCGAACAAAAAGCAGCTTACGACCGCGACATCGCTCTACTCGAAAAGGGGATGCCTCGCGAATGGTGGGGATACCTTAAGGAGCAGGACCCAAAAAATCCGTCTAACACAGAGCTTCCTCGCGCAATTCGCCCCAACGACTGGCCTGGCACGCCGATAAAGAGATACTTAGGGCCTCTGGAGTACTTCATGCAGCTTCGCGGAAAATCGACCCGCACTTGGTTTCTCCCGAGGGAGCCCTATGTAGGGACGGACCACGAATACGAAGATGTCGCTTTTGTAAATGTCCCTCCGCCTTCTCGAGAGGGCAGGCAATGCGGCGAGAAAGGTCTGGATCGCTCTGTCAACAAGCTCACTGAATGGTGGAAAAAGCGTGGTCACAAACTCATGATGCGGAGTCGGTCCGCCCAAACGAAAAAGCGCAAACGTTAGAGGCCTCAGTTGCCCTGAGTAAGATGAAACCATTTAGCGTATTGGCACAATCCGTAGCGCGGACCCTGCGGGCAATCTACCCCGCGCTGGTAGGAGGCGGCCGCGTTTTCGAAACCCCAGAACCGGATGCGACTGTTCTGAAATGTTGCATTGCCGGTGAGGGTCATACGGATGACCACTTTGCCGCTGAGGACGGGGCTTTCGAGATGAAGCGTGTAGCCTGCACTTCCACTTCGCTCCACCCGATCCGGCCTTTTTGTCGCGGAAGTAATGGGCCTGCGCGCTTCGGCTTCGGAGATGAAGTCAAAACTTCCGTACTGGCATACGTTGCCCGGATTGGCGCAAAACGGCAGTTGAGGAGATCGGGTGCCTGAATAGGGCGTGCTGCTCCGACCCGTCATCCAGGGGCCGATCCCGTAGCTCGTGAATGCCCGACGGTCGATGTTGATGCCGGGAGATCTATCCCCTTCGACCCACAGGGGCGCTAAGCCGCGTTCATAGGGCGCGCCTGACATCGGTATATAAGGAAACACGTCAAAGCCGCAGGTCACCGGGTCGCCGCCTTGCATTTCAAAGATCAGCTGCGTGCCTGAGATGTTGGCGAACTCCGCAGCCCGAGGGTCGCTATTACCTACCCGGTCACCTGGAATCAGCCAGCGCGAACCGACGACCGGAATTTCGATGGGTTGCTGTCCAAAAATCGCGGGATCGATCGTGGGCCACTCGGGTTGCAGTAGCCAATCCACCCCGCCCGTACGCATATGACCGAAAAGACGCACGGGGTAGCTCTGCAGACCATCCCGTCCATCGTAAGTAGCGGCGTTGATGCGGCCGCGCACGTCGGTGTTAGAAAGCACCGAAAGAGTCGGATCGCTAGGATAAGTGCTCAGGACGCTGAGATCGTAAACTCCGGGTTGCCCGCTGACTGCAAGAAAGGGAG
>JBGAWT010000054.1:0-17724 GCA_044227445.1 Bdellovibrionia bacterium
GGCCGTCCCCGTGAGGGAAGTAGTAAAGGAGAAGCCCACGCGACCCTCTTTTTTTACTCGAATAGAGAGTCCAGCGTCCGTGGCCTGGGTGAGGGATTCGATTTGGAGGTCCTTGCTCTCGATTCGGAGCTTGGATTTTCGCTCGAAGTACACCTCCCAGCTCTCTGGGTGCAGTGCGTCGAGTTTTTTCCGGGCGATCTCCAGCTCTGGAGTGAGGTTGCTCATGGCTCAAGTCTATCCTGAGTGCCGGGATTCTCGTCAAGCTTCTGACATAAAGAATCCCCCTAGTGTGTGGCTCGCCCTGTGGGTACAATCATCTTAGGAAAAGGACGGGAGCTTTCATGGCAGAACGCACGTCGGATTGGGGCAGTCTTCTTAGCGATCAACAGATCACCAAGGACTACAAGAATTCGCACTGGGAAGGGAATTTCACTGATTACTTGGATATCGTGAAATCTCAGCCTCGTGTGGCGCGAAACGCGTTCCAGCGCGTCTACGACATGGTGCTCTCCTGGGGCACCACGCAGTACGTCGAGTACAAAAAGAACATCGTTCACTACAAATTCTTCGACGATCCGATCGAAAACGGAAAAGACGCCGTCTACGGTTTGGATGTTCCGCTCATGAAGCTGGTGCACTTTTTCAAGTCCGCGGCGTACGGCTACGGCACTGAAAAGCGCGTGCTTCTGCTTCACGGTCCTGTGGGATCCGCGAAATCCACGATCGCGCGCCTGATTAAGAAAGGCGTAGAGCGCTACTCGCGGACGGAAGAAGGAGCGCTGTACACCTTCCGTTGGATCGACAACTCCGAGCAAGGCCGCATGGATCACATCTTTGGGACTGCCACCGAGATGCAATGCCCGATGCACGAAGATCCTCTCAAGCTGATTCCCGAAGATATCAGGCCCAAGTTTTTGGAAGAGCTCAACAAGGGCAACAAGACGGACTATAAGATCAGCGTCACCGGGGATCTGTGTCCGGCCTGCCGCCATGTTCAGCGCGAATTCATGAAGCGCTACAAGGGCGACATCGCTGAGATGCTCAAGCACGTTAAGGTCAATCGCCTGATTCTGTCCGAAAAGGACCGCATCGGCATCGGCACCTTCCAGCCTAAGGACGAGAAGAACCAGGATTCAACCGAACTCACGGGCGACATCAATTATCGCAAGATCGCCGAGTACGGTTCGGATTCCGATCCACGCGCGTTTAACTTCGACGGCGAATTCAACATCGCTAACCGCGGTGTAGTGGAATTTATCGAAGTGCTCAAGCTCGATGTGGCCTTCCTCTATGACCTTCTGGGCGCTTCGCAAGAGCATAAGATCAAGCCCAAGAAGTTCCCGCAGACGGACATCGATGAAGTCATTATCGGTCACACCAACGAACCTGAGTTCAAGAAGCTTCAGAACAACGAGTTCATGGAAGCTCTCAGGGATCGTACGGTCAAGATCGACGTTCCTTACATCACCAAGCTCAAAGCCGAGATTAAGATCTACGAAAAGGACTTCAACCCAAACCGCATCCGCGGCAAGCACATCGCCCCTCACACGGTCGAAGTGGCTGCGATGTGGGCGATCATGACCCGCCTTGAGCAGCCTAAGAAGGCCAATCTCACGCTGCTTCAAAAGCTCAAGCTCTACGACGGCAAAACACTCTCGGGTTACACCGAGGACAACGTCAAAGAGCTTCGCAAAGAAGCCATGCGCGAAGGCCTCGAGGGCATTTCTCCTCGTTACATCCAAGACAAGATCAGCAACGCCTTGGTGAACGATAAGAACGGCGACATCGGTTGCGTGAATCCCTTCATGGTGATGAACGAGCTCGAAAGCGGGCTGAAGCACCACGCGCTCATCGGCAGCGAGGAAAAGAAGCGCGAGTACCGAGAGCTTCTGGCAGTCGTGAAGCAGGAGTACGAGGACATCGTTAAGAACGAAGTCCAGCGTGCGATCTCAGCTGACGAGGACGCAATCGCCAAGCTGTGTGCCAACTACATCGATAACGTGAAGGCATACACGCAACGCGAGAAGGTCAAAAACAAGTACACTGGTCAGGACGAGGAGCCCGATGAGCGGCTCATGCGTTCGATCGAAGAGAAGATCGACATCGCCGAGAGTCGCAAGGACGACTTCAGGCGCGAGATCATGAACTACATCGGCGCACTGGCGATCGAAGGTAGGATGTTTGACTACAAGACCAACGAGCGATTGCACAAGGCGTTGGAGCTTAAGCTCTTCGAAGACCAAAAGGACACGATCAAGCTTACATCGCTCGTATCCAACGTCGTGGATCGCTCCACTCAGGAGAAGATCGACGTCGTAAAAACGCGACTGATCAAGAACCACGGGTACTGCGAGATCTGCTCTACGGATGTTCTGAATTTCGTAGCCAGCATCTTCGCTCGCGGGGACGTCAAGAAACGCCAATAGGCTGGGAGTTGCGATGATCTACAACATCCACCGCGATCATGCCCGATTTCGGCAGATCGTGAAGGGCAAGATCAAGCAAGACCTCAAGAAGTACATCACCCATGGGGAGATGATCGGGAGGAAAGGAAAGGACATGGTGTCCATTCCCGTGCCTCAGATCGAGATCCCACGTTTTAAATTCGGCGACAAAGAGCAAGGTGGGGTAGGGCAGGGCAATGGCAAGCCAGGTGATCCCGTAGGTGCGGGTGACCCAGGTGATCAGCCAGGAGAGGGTCAGCAGGCGGGCAACTCCCCAGGCGAACACGATCTTGAAGTCGATTTCACGCTGCAGGAGTTGGCTGAAATCCTAGGCGAAGAGCTTGAGCTTCCTAAGATCGAGCCTCGGGGCCACAAGACGGTCAAGTCTCGAAGCGAGCGTTATACGGCGATTGCCAACCAAGGCCCCAACTCGCTGAGGCATTTTAAGCGCACGTTCAAGGAAACGATTCGACGCCAGATCGCCTCGGGCTCTTACAATCCGGACAGCCCCGTAATCATTCCAGTACGCGCAAGGACATGCCTTTAGGTCCTGGAAGACGGATGTAGGGCATGAACAATGCGGTCATCATTTACATGATGGACGTCTCGGGTTCGATGGGCGACGAGCAAAAAGAGATCGTCCGCACCGAGGCTTTTTGGATCGATACGTCGCTGAGGTCTCAATACAAGGGCATCGAAACTCGCTACATCATCCCTGACACCACCGCTCGCGAGGTCGACGAGGATGCAGTTTACTCAAGACGCGCGAAAGCGGCTGGAACGCTCATCTCCAGCGCCTATCGCCTCTGCAGAAGATCCATCGAGACGGACTATGCGCCTTCGGATTGGAACATCTATCCGTTTCATTTCACTCCGACGGCGACAACTGGTCGGGTGAGGACACTAAAGCACTTTGCTTGGATCTGCTGGATAACGGAAAGCTTCTTCCCGTCGTGAACGTGTTTAGCTACGGACGGGTCGAGAGTCGCTACGGCTCGGAGGCCTTCCAGTTTTACAAGGACCTCAAGGAACACTTTCTGGAGCTGAGAGCGAGACGGTGACGCTCTCGAAGATCGAGCAAGGAAAGGCATTCTTCAGTCGATCAAAGAATTCCTGGGGAAGGGAAAATGATGACGATCGCTCCCTCCAAAGTCGCAAAAGCCCACGAAGGCATCAAGAAGGCCGCACTGGGTTTTGGGCTCGATCCATTTGAGGTCGTCTTTGAGATGGTGGACCACGAGCAGATGAATGCCTTGGCCGCGCAGGGGGGCTTTCCTGTTCGCTATCCCCACTGGCGCTTTGGGATGGATTACGACCAGCTCTCAAAGGGCTATGCGTGGGGTCTGCAAAAGATTTACGAGATGGTGATTAACACCAATCCTTCTTACGCCTACTTGATGAAAGCCAATGGGTTGGTGGACCAGAAGACCGTCATGGCCCATGTCTACGGTCACGTCGATTTTTTTAAGAACAACAATTGGTTTTCGCGCACCAATCGCAAGATGCTCGACACGATGGCCAACAATGCCGTGAAGATCCGCGATTTCATGGATCAACACGGACAGGATCCTGTTGAGAGCTTTATCGATCATTGTTTGAGCCTCGAGAACCTCATCGATCCGTACTCGACGTTTAATCAGCCCAAGAAGAAAGAAGAAGTCGATCCCCGGTTTCAGCAAACGGACGAAGTCGGCAAGCTCAAGACCGATCGCTCTTACATGGATAAGTACATCAATCCGCCGGAGTTCGTTGCTGATCAAAAACGCAAACTCTCGGAGAGCCGCAAGAAAGAAAAGAAAACCCCCTCAGAGCCGCAAAAAGACGTGCTGCTTTTCTTGCTCGAGAACGCGCCGCTGGAGAGCTGGCAGCAGGAATGCCTCCGCATCGTGCGCGACGAGGCGTATTACTTCGCCCCTCAAATGCAGACGAAGATCATGAATGAAGGATGGGCCAGTTACTGGCACTCCAAGATCATGACCGAAAAAATTCTCAAGGATTCAGAGATCCTGGATTTCGCCCATCAGCACTCCGGTACGATGGTGATGCAGCCGGGCCGCATCAATCCATACAAGCTGGGCTTAGAGATGTTTCGCGACATCGAAGAGCGTTGGGACAAAGGCCGCTTCGGAAAAGAATACGAACAGTGCGAAGACTTGTCCGAGAAAGCCCGGTGGGACCGCAAACTGGGTCTCGGCCGCCAGAAAATATTTGAAGTTAGACGCGTATGCAACGACGTAACGTTTATCGACGAGTACTTAACTGACGAGCTGGCCGATCGTCTTAAGATGTACACCTATGCGTTCAATCGTCGCACCAACCAATACGAGATCGTCGACCGCGATTTCAAGAAGATCAAAGATAAGCTTTTGTTTCAGCTGACCAATGCGGGCCAGCCTTTTGTGTACGTTACGGATTCGAACTACCAAAATAAAGGCGAGCTGCTGCTTTGGCACAAACATCAAGGCATTGATCTGGATTTTAAATGGGCCAAGGAAACGCTGCGCGCGCTTCACGAAGTCTGGCGCCGGCCCGTGAATATCGAAACCGAAGTTGACGGTCAGAAAAAACTTCTGACTTATGTGAGCGGGGAGTTCTCGGAGAAGTTTCTTTAGTCCGCCGAGAGGTGGTCGTTTGCCTGGGGTCCCGCAACGATTCCTACCAAATCAGGATCCACTCCATCTTCGGCTAGGCGATCTCGCTCTTTTTTGAGTTCCCCACGCTGGGCGCGCTTCTCTTCTTTTTCAACTCGTCGTTCTTGACGATTGCGTTCCCGTTCTCGTTTTGTGCGGGCCGCTTGATTTGGTCTTCCCACGTGAGTCGCCTTCTCAAAAAAGACGGGAGGATCTTGTTAGACCCTCCCGTCGTTACTTTGCAAAATGTAACTATGGACTAGTAGCGATTGCCGCGGCCACCGCCGCCGCCACCACCGCGATTGTCGCGAGGTGCCATTGGCTTAGCTTCGTTGACCGTCATTGGACGGCCTTCGTAATCCACGCCATTGAACTTGGAGATCGCGTCAGAAGCTTCTGCTTCCGTGGACATTTCCACGAAACCGAAACCCTTGCTGCGGCCAGTATCGCGATCCGTGATGATCTTCGCTGATTCGACGGTTCCGCATTGAGCGAACGTCTCGGTCAGAGTCTGGTCAGTTGCTGAAAAAGGCAGATTGCCCACGTATAGTTTCTTACCCATAAAACCTCCTTAAGGCTGGGAGCCACTCGAGAGGATATGGGCCCTATGCCCGCAGACTCTGAAGAAGCAAACGAACGAACCCCATCCCTATGGCACAGAATGCGCGTCATTACGCCACAAATCGCCTCAGAGTCGATTTAGAGTCTCCAGAAGCGATATGAGAGGTTTGAGCACGATAGGAGACTCGGCATCCGTCATGATCCGATGCGGATTTTCTGTGTTGGCGGGAGGGGTCGCGCTTCGTCATCTTGACTCATCATTCTGAGTTACCATTCTTTTCACTCCCTTTTTTTCACGTTTCTCTGGTGTCACAGTGATCCGCTGACTTTTTCCGATAAAAATATTTTAGTCAGACTATCACGTCTTTTCTCAATCCTTTCAACGAAGATTTTTTTCCGACCTCGCGCGGCATTTTGGCACGGAATTCGCTCTAGCCGTTTTCAGTCTTACTAAACAGAGGAGAACACAAAATGAGACACTCGCGAACAGCGGTATTTGGCTTTCTATTGCTGTGGGGGGCAACCCCCGCCATGGCACAAACCTACACACGAATTGTAACGATCAATCAGAGCACAGCTCTTGCGCACGAAGCGCAACTTGCAGTCCAACCGGGTGACACCCTTTCTTTTTACGTCGACGATATTGGAGAAGACGCGCAAGGCGCCTACCAACTCGGCCAGGATCCTCAAAATTATCTTTGGTACACAGATCAGGGCAATCAATGCGACGCAGCCAGAGATTGCAGCTACTCAGGCTTCACTAAGAATCTTTACGGTGTGGATTTCACCGTTCCATACAATATCGGAAAACAGATCCTTCTGACTGTTCGCAATAAGGCGACGGGAACTTCAGATCAAGTTCTGCTCATTAATTCGCAGCCGCAGTGGAATTACACAGCAAATGTGTACACGAACTCCTATGACTACCAAGACAGCTATTACGATCACACTCGTGCATTGGCTAACTTGGGTTATTGGGTCTCCATCAACGGTGAGCGTTGTTTCGTTCCGACGGGTTATCGCGATCGCTCAAATTGGCAGCCGTATCAAAACGGTCGCTGGGTTTGGACCAAGCACGGTTGGACCTGGGACTCGTACGACCCTTGGGGTTGGGTGACGGACCACTACGGTTATTGGCGCCATCACAGGGACCATGGTTGGGTTTGGTTCGCTCTGCCCGGTGCACGTTGGTATCCGGCTCTCGTTTCGTTTTATGCCTCGGGCGATTACTTCGGCTGGAACCCTTATTGGAACGGTTACTCCCGAGGCTATCAGCGTGGAGTTAACGATGGCTTCGATGACGGCTTTGAGCATGGTTATCGTGCGGGATACAACCAGGGCTACAATGCGGGTTATAATCAAGGGGCTGCCGATGGTTACAACCGCGGTCTGACCTTCGTGCCTGCGTCGCAATTCTTGGCTGTGAACGTCTACAAGGTGCAAGTCGCTCCTGCGATAGCTGCAAGCAACTATCACGCAGCGACTGCGGTTCAGGGCTTCAACGGTCAGCTCATCAGCGCGCAGTATCGAAGCTCCAAGGAGTTCGTCGAAGCTCGTGGCCTGAGAGTCGTGGAAGCGTCCACTACGATCACGCAACTCAAGGCAGTTGACGGCAACGCGGTTCAGATGGTCCGCCTGTCGGATGCTTCGCGACAACTTCCTGCCGAGCAGGCTGCGTTTACGCAACAGTTGCAAAACAGGTTGCGCGAAGGCAAGGCTCCGGTTGAATTAGGCGCTCGCCTGTATTCAAACGGAACGATCGAAGCTCGTCCTCAAACCCAGCAGATCAAGATCGAGCGGCCTAATATCCGCGAATCGATTCGCAATGACCAGGAATGGAGGCCTTTTCCTAAGGCAACCGGTACGGACCTGTCGAATCGACAGGTGTTTCCTGCACAGCCTCAGCAAGGAGCAGTAGACGCTCCACGCAGAGACGTGCAGCAGCCTTCGGCAACCGATCTGGGTCGCAGGCAGCAGCAGGATGTCCGCGAGATTCCCCGTACGGTGGATCAAGGACAGCAGCAAAACACATTCCGTCCGGCTGCTCCTGTTCAGCAGAACAACGGTTGGAACAACACCATGCCGAATCGGTTAGAAAATCGCGGTTCGACGTTCCAGCAGACTCCTCCTGCCGGTAATAACTGGAACCAGGGTGCAAGGATCGAGAACAGGACTTTGCCTACGGCACCCGCTCCTGCTCAACAGAACTGGAACACGGTACCTAGGAACGACAATCGCATGTTCCAACAGGCTCCCGTGGCACCGCCTGCTCCTCAGAATTGGAATACGGGTTCAAGGATGGAAAACCGCGGTTCGACGTTCCAACAAATCCAGCCTCGTAGTGAGTTTCGCGCAGCCCCTGCGATTCCGCAGGCTCCTACTGCGCGAAGCTTGGCGCCAGCGCCCGCACCTGCCCAGATAGCTCCGGCTCCTGGCGGTCAGCGGATGCTGCCTCCAGCGGGAGGAATGAATATGCGGAGACGCTAATTCGTTCCGATTTGATCAGAAGCGCCGCCCAGTTCTCACGAGCTGGGCGGCGTTTTTTAAGAATAGCGCCATCTGCGGCTCGTGCGAGCCCACCGCCGCCGGTTCGGTGAATTGAAATTCCAAGGGGTGCTTGCGCAGCTCGCGCCGCACCAATTCGAGCGTTTCGGGGGCGGTCAGTTCCTCGGGCTGATGGGCGAAGAAGTAAATCTCCCTCACTCCTTTTGAAGCCCACTGACGCCATAGACTGACCCATTGCCTGATACGCAGCTCATCCGTTGGATGAAGCTCATTACCAGCAAACCGCAAAAACACTGTGGGCTCGAGGATGCTTCCGTGGCATACGTCGCGGCGTCCGGGCGAATCTGTGATCACCACGTTGACCCCGGCGCGCTCAAGCACCGCGCGCGCGCGTGGACCGAGCATTCGGTTTTCAAACCAAGATGGGTGACGAAACTCCACTGACAGACAAATCTCACGGGGCTTGAGCGAGAGGATACGAGCAAGCGAGCTGAGATCATCGATGCCTAGTTGCGGAGGAAGCTGCAACAGCACGGGCCCTAAACGGTCTTCAAAGCCCGCCACAGCCTCAAAGAATTCCTGAACGAGGCGTGGTGGCACCTGAGCCAGATGGAGCGCGTGGGAGACGTCCTGTGTGACCTTAGAGCAAAACTTAAAGCCCGGTGGAGTGGCCCTGCGCCAGCGCTCGACTACTGAAGCGAGTGGAGTTTTATAAAAGGTCGCGTTGAGCTCCACCGAATCAAACACCTGAGCGTAGGCGTGAAGGAAATCTCCCGAAGGCGTGCCGCGCGGGAATACTTTTTCGCCCCAGGCTTTTTGCGTCCAGACAGGACAGCCCAAGAAAACACGGACCTGTCCCGCAGATCCCCTTGAGTTGGGGATCAATTGGGGAGTTGTGTAGAGCACAGTTGCGAAAGTAGCGGTTCTTCCGAAGTCCACGAATACTCGATACCACCGAGTAAGTTTTGGCTCTAGTCTTGGGATTCGGGCGGTTGATGGAAATCATTTGCTCAAAAATCCGAAAAAATCGGCGTTTTATTTGCGAAGGCTTTCAATTCTTCGCAAAAACCGCGTTTTTTATTTTCCGGGCAATTTCAAGAGGTCTAACACAATAACGCTTGAGTCAAAGATTTTAATACCCGGAACATCGGTCGGTTTCTGGGGTGTTTTTTCAATAAGAATCACAATCTAAGATCTTCAAAGACATCAATACCTAGTGTCTCATTTATTCGACCCCAACTAATAGTGTTTTTTTGACTTGAATCTCGAATCTCGGCAGGCTCGTAAGAGTCAGGACGATGCAGTGGCAGAGGTGCTCCAGGATGGATCGCCCCCAGGTCAGAACGACCGGGTTGTGAAATCGAAACGGAATCGATTAGGTTCGGAGAACTGCACGTATGAATTCATTAGAACTGTTTGAAGGGGCCCCATCCACTAACGTAGGCGAAGCAGCGGGCGAGATCTCAAGAGATCCAATCGCCCGTTCTGCTCGAGGCTCCAAAAAAGCCAAGACGGTCCTCAAGACCAAACCGCTGGCGGGCAAATCCATGGCTCGCGCAGGCGTTGCGTTTGAGCGCCATTTTACTGAGGCGAACGAAAAGCCTCTCGAAAAGATTGCCACCACGAAGGCCACTTCGCGCATTAAGGACAGCGACGGCCGTACCGTGTTTGAAATGAAGGATATCGAAGTGCCCGCGAGCTGGAGCCAGCTTGCTGTGGACATCCTTGTTTCGAAGTACGTTCGCAAGGCCGGCGTGCCTGCGACGGGTAACGAGACGAGCGTTAAGCAAGTCGTGCGCCGTATCGCGCACACGCTTCGCACGGAAGGTGAAAAAGCAGGATACTTTGCTGACGCGTCGAGCGCTGAGACCTTTGAAGACGAGCTGTCATTTCTATTGGTCAATCAGTACGCGGCATTTAATTCGCCCGTTTGGTTTAACCTGGGCCTGTACCACGAGTACGGCATCGAAGGCTCCGGCGGAAACTTTGCTTGGGACCCGGTGGCCATGCGTGTGGTCGAGACCAAGAACGCCTACACCCGTCCTCAGTGCTCGGCATGTTTCATTCAATCGGTGGATGATGATTTGATGTCCATCTTCCAATTGGTCAAAAACGAAGCCCGTCTTTTTAAGTACGGCTCCGGCACCGGAACCAATTTCTCTAAGATCCGCGGTCACCAAGAAAAGCTTTCGGGCGGTGGCAATAGCTCCGGCCTCATGAGCTTCTTGGAGGTTTTTGACCGAGGAGCAGGCGCAACCAAGTCCGGTGGCACGACCCGTCGTGCGGCCAAGATGGTGTGCTTGGACATGGATCACCCTGAAATCGCTGATTTCATCACCTGGAAACAGCGCGAAGAACGCAAAGTTGCTGCTTTGATCAGCGCTGGCTACTCGTCGGATTTCAATGGAGACGCTTATCGCATTGGTCGGCGGCCAAAACTCCAATAACTCCCTGCGCATCACCGATGAGTTCATGCGCGCTGTGGAGGCGGGACCGCAAATGGCACACGGTTTCTCGCACGTCCGGAGAAATCATCGAAACCTACGAAGCTCGACAGCTCTGGAGGATGATCGCCGAAGCCGCGTGGTCGTGCGCCGATCCAGGCCTTCAGTTGATACGACGATCAACAACTGGTATACTGGCTAACACGGATCGCATTTATACGTCCAGCCCGTGCTCGGGTATGTTCCTCGACGACACGGCCTGCAATCTGTCCTCGATCAATCTCGTGAAGCTTTTGCGCGCCGACGGATCGTTTGATGTCGAAGGGTATCGTCGTGCCGTGCGCATCCTTATAGTGGCCCAGGAGATCTTAGTGGATCTCTCGAGTTACCCAACGGATCGCATCGCGAAGAACTCGCACGACTATCGCCCTCTGGGATTGGGCTATGCCAACTTAGGCACGCTTTTGATGATCAAAGGCCTTCCATACGATAGCGACGCCGGTCGCGCGTGGGCAGCCGCTTTGACTTCGATCTTGTGTGGTCACGCTTATGCTGTGAGCGCCGAAGAAGCGGGCAAACTCGGAGCCTTCCCAGGCTACGAGCGAAATCGCGAGCCTATGCTCAAGGTGATCCAGCAGCATCGCGACGCTGCTTACGCCATCGATGCCGCCAATGTTCCTGCTGAGCTTTTGGCAGCAGCCCAAGAAGATTGGGACCTGGCTTTGGCGCAAGGTCAGAAGTGGGGATATCGCAATGCGCAGGTTACGGTGCTAGCCCCTACGGGCACCATCGGCTTGCTCATGGATTGCGACACCACAGGTGTTGAGCCTGACTTTGCTCTGGTGAAGTTCAAGAAGCTGGCTGGCGGCGGTTACTTCAAGATCGTTAACCAGTCGGTGACAGCTGCGCTCATGAACCTGGGCTACTCGGAGGCCGAACGTTCGGATATCCTCCGCTACGTCTTGGGCACCATGGACCTCAACGGCGCGCCTCACGTCAACCGTGAGGTCCTCAAGGCTCGCGGCTTCACAGACGCGGATCTGTTTAAGGTCGAAAAGACTTTACCAGGCACGTTTGAGCTCTCGAGTGCTTTCACGCGCTATGCCTTGGGTGATGAGTTGCTCGCACGCCTGGGCGTGAAGCCAGAGGCGTTCCAAGCTCCGACCTTCAATTACTTGAAGGTCTTGGGCTTAAGCGAAGCTCAGATGGCTGAGGTCAACGAGTTTGTCTGCGGAACAATGACGGTCGAAGGTGCGCCGCACCTGAAGGCTGAGCACCTGCCCGTGTTTGATTGCGCCAACAAGTGTGGCACCAAAGGCACGCGCTTCATCGCGCCTATGGGTCACGTGCGGATGATGGCTGCAACTCAGCCATTCCTGTCGGGCGCGATTTCAAAGACGGTCAATCTGCCTCATGAGACAACGGTCGAAGAGATCGAAGAGATCCACATGCAGGCATGGAAGTTGGGACTTAAAGCCATCGCTTTGTATCGCGACGGCAGCAAGCTCTCCCAGCCTCTGAACAGCAAGGCGGATAAGAAGGCCGATGCGACGATGAGCGAGCAGGATATCGCTGCGCGCGTCGAAGCTGAGGTTGCTAAGCGATTGGCTGAGACCAAGCCTAAGCGCCGCAAGCTTCCTGCAAAGCGCACGGGCTTTACTCAAGAAGCCGGTGTTGCGGGTCATAAGGTCTATATTCGCACGGGCGAGTACGCGGACGGCTCTTTGGGCGAGATCTTCATCGACATGCACAAAGAAGGCGCAGCGTATCGCTCGATGATGAACTGCTTTGCGATCGCCACGAGCCTGGGCCTCCAATATGGTGTACCGCTCAAGGAGTTCGTGGATAAGTTCACCTTCACGCGCTTTGAGCCCTCGGGCATTGTGGATGGTCACCCAAACGTCAAGATGGCGACTTCGATCGTGGACTACATCTTTAGAGTCCTCGGTATGGAATACTTGGGCCGCACAGACTTCGTGCAAGTAAAACCCACAGTGGATCTGTCGGCCGAAAAAGGCGCTGCAGCCACGGTGTATCCCAAGGAGCCAGCTCGACTGATCGTCGAGCAAAACGCTGCTGAGACGGGAACGCTCTCAGGCCACTTGGCTGAGATGATGGGCGATGCGCCTCCGTGCGATGGCTGTGGGCATACGACCGTACGTAACGGCGCATGCTACAAATGTCTCAACTGCGGCAACTCAATGGGATGTAGCTAAGGATTAGAGAGAGGTTTTCCCCACCCACCTGGGAGGGGGGCGCTGATCTGATCCGGGAGTCCAGGGAGTTGCGCGCGAAGGCTTGCACTAAACCCCAAGCAAGCGGCGTGTAGCCAAAGTCGGTTCGAAACCTGGCCCTTGTAGACGGCGTCCCCCAACAGGGGAGCACCCACCGAAGCTAAATGGCAGCGAATCTGATGCATCCTGCCTTCGTGAATTCGTACTTCGATGTCTTGGAGATTTTCTAGGCTTGCGTGAGTCTTGATGACCTCGGTTTTGGAAGGCAGGATTTTTCCGCGGATTCGGTTTTTGTGGGTTTTTTCGGTGACGGCGATCATTCGGCGCGCGCTCTTGGCGTCGTGAGCAAGCGGAAGGTCGATGATCCGGGGGAGTTTTGCTGAGGCAACCCAAGCTCGGTAGAACTTATCAATGGCACGCCAGTTCTCGATCAGTGTTTCAAACGCATGTTGAGTGCGAGCAAAGAGCAACAACCCACTAGTCGAGGTGTCTAGGCGATGGAGCAGCGCTGGCTGCCCGGGCCTGCGCTCAGGCAAGTGAGCGAGCTCGGGATGCCTCTTGAGCACCCACGTCAATGCGCTCTCAGGCCCGCTTTCGTCAGATCGAGGCACCGAAGGCATGCCCGAAGGCTTGTCTAGTGCGATGACGTGAGCATTCTCAACTACGATGCGAGGCAGGATCACAAAGAAGGTGTGCCTACGCAGGCTCCGGATTCGAAGTGGCGAGTTGCGCCATTCGCGCCCACGCAGCAAGCGCTGGCGGCGGGTTTAGTGCCGCGTCGGCTCGTGATGTCGGTCTTGCCGTCCCATGTGACGGTGCAGCCGTAAGCAGGATCGCTTACGAGCGCGGCTTCGATATCTGCTTCAGGAGCGAGCAGCGGAAAGGATGAGGATGCAGTCGAGGGTGCGGAAGCAGGGCGACGAGTCGTGTGTTGTGCTCCTAAGGTGTCCCTGTTCACGTTCGCCGTTCCGTTGGCGTTGGGATAAATCTCCGCGCAGTACGCACCGTTAATGGCGTAATGGATCGGAGGATCGACGATATTGCTCGAGCGAGGCGTGCAGGCTTGGAACGCGAGATCTTCCTCATAGTGAGGCGTCCAGGCGACCATGGGGCGTATGTAGTAGTTTTCGTTGGCGCCCAAGGAGGAAAGGGTCACGCCCGTGTAAGCACCAGCGGCGAAGCTCCAGTGCGGAACGACTGCGGGGCAGCTTGCCGCGTAGCCTCCTATGTACTGAGGCTGCCCATTTGACGTGCTGGGGAGCTTGATCCCGTCGACGTTTTTTCCGGTCCAAAAAGCGTTGTTCGTGGCTTTGTACGAAGGTCCTCGGGTAGCGTCGCCTTTATCGTAGTAGGCAAACGGGCAAGGCTTGGGTCCTAGCATGGAGCCATTGAGAACTTGTGCGTTGCCCGTGTTCACAGGGCGGTCCAGGACGAAAACCGTGTCTACCGATTGAGACGTATTGGCTAGCGGATAGCCGTCCGTATCGAAGATCGGAGGATACACGACGTAGTACTTGCGAAGCCTATAAGTAGGCATTGAATTGCCGCTGGAGTCAGTCAGAAGCGGGCAGCTTCCATCACGATTGGGTTTTGCGGCAAAGCCTAAGCAACCTTGAGCGATACCCGAAGCAGCTCCACCTGCGTTTTGGTTGTTCTGCCCTAGGCATTGGCCTGCGGTGTAAAGCGCGCTTCCGCCTCCGCCTGAGATGACCATGTTGGCTTCAACTGGCACGGGATAATCCGTGCTGACTTGGCGAGCTAATGCGAAGGACTTGTCTTTAGGAAAGTAATCCGCGCTTGCCGATTGAGCGACCGTCGGGCAGTAGAAGTTCCCGTTTTGGATGTTGGCGGCCGATTCGCTCTCGCGGTTGTAGACGCTGTAATAGTTGGATTGAGCCGAGTTGGGCGCTCCACCAAGCAGGGCTCCTTGGCAGGCTTCCTGGCCCGCATCCGATGCGCCGGCAGATGCGCTGGCTACACGAGCAGCGCAAAAACGGTTGGCCATCGAGAAGTACAGCGCCCTGTCTTGTCCACCGATATTGAAGGTGATCTTGCTCTCCGCGCTTGCGATGGCCATTCCGCGCGAGAATTGATCGAAGCAGACATAGCGCTGGATGTTGGATAATACGTTGCCGCGCGAGTCAGTGATGTTGCCCGGAATCAGACCTTGGCCTTTGACGATGTTGTAGCCGCTTGCAAAAAACGAGATGGAATTGCTTGCTGCCGGAGTGACTTCAACAAGTACCGAAGTGCCGTCAGGGATCTCCGAGCTGTAAACAGGAGGCAGAGCGCATTGAAGAGTGTTGCCATTGGTTACGTTCACAGGCATCTCGCGTGCCCGAGGCACGAGCTGCGGCGTATTGAGCGTGCGATTGACTTCGTTCCAACGAAACGTGCAGGAGCACTGACGGCTCACGGGGTTGCCAGACGAAGGCACCGAGCAATATTGGCCTAAGGCAAAGGTGCCGCCCGTGCTCGTATTGCTGGTAGCAAATCCCATGGTGAGCTGAACGCTCGTGCCAGTGACCAAAGCGCTGAGCACTTTGAGTTGTGCAGCGCCTGCTAACGAAGTCGATGCGGCGGTCGAAGTCGAGCTAGGCGAGGACTTAGGCTTGGGCGTCATGAAGCTTGCCCCGCGGTTCGAGCAGCCCGCGATGCTCAGTGCAGCTAAGATGATGAGGAAAAACCGTGATGGAGTTCTCATGGATTGGTCTTCCTTAGGACGCACAGTGGGAACTTATAAGGACGTCCCATTTGGTTTTGGAGCGCGTCGAGGTTCTCGCCGATATCCGAGCGCTGAATGAGCTGGTACGGAGGTACGTGCCGAGCGCTGGCGCAGTTAGCGAGATTGTCACTTCGGCACTCGATGCTCGAGAGCAGGCGGGTAGGATAGTACTTGAGCGCTTCCTGGCTCTTAGACTGCATTTGCGACGAGTTGATGCTCGTCGGAGTCACAACATAGATGTAGTCAAACCGAGCTCGCGAGCCGGGGGCGTCCAAAGGAGTCGTGACGATTCCTGCTCTTGGTGCGGTGTTGCTCTCAGATGCGATGCCATTTGGGTTGTCTGCCCTCATGCAAGCTGCGGTAGGGGCATCCGATGATGCGATACCCCATTTTCCTTCATAGGCGACCGCACGCCATAAAGGGGCATTCGCCGCATTGATGTTTTGGCAGTCGCTTCCGTACAGGTTGTTATTCGCAGGAGTGGCTGGAAAGTACGAAGAGTAGTTGGCCGAATAGGCAATTGCATTTTTGCTAGGATCCGACGAGCAAAGAATGAACATTTTGTCGTTGATCGGCGCAAATTGGGGATGGCTTTGGAAAGCGATGGACGGATCCACCGTAGGCTGAGTGCGGTACTCGAAGCTTGCGTGAAAGAGCCAGAGCTTGGCCCATTCGTAACCTGCTGGCAGAGGCACGTCCGCAGGGCAGCTCTCGCCTTGCGAGTAATTGGGATTCGAAAACGCAGCGTACCCGATCGGAGGCGTGCCGTTTTGGCCCGTTGGATCGGTGTTGCGGTTAGGCGCGATCATCGAGTTCACAGGCGAAGTGAAAACCCCCGTGGGTGACTTAGCGAGATAAAAGGTGTGGCGATCTTCGCCCGCGACGCGAGGGAAGATCCAATCGTCAGCGAGGCTTCCGATGCGCATGTCGTACTTAGCGAGCATGCGCACTGCGGGATTTCCGTTAGCTTGCCCCAGCGGAATGCTCGAAGCCATATCGCCTGGTTGTTGATTCAATGCTGCCGTTACGGCAGCTGCTCCTGCGGTCGAAGCGTTAGGATACTGGATTGCGGTGTCCAATGGGTTGGAGGGGCAATCCCAGCCGGAGCCTGTGCGGCTCGCAAGCGCTACAGCTCCACCCAAGTTGGTTGTGTAATAGTTCATCGGGGTCGTGAGCCTTGGGTCTTCGGAGAGGTCGCGGTCGTAGATGCGACCCGTGGGCGTCTGACCCCAGAAGTTGTGCGTGACCGTGATCACGTCCGTGCATTGGTAGCGGTAGACCTTTGCGAACGTGTTTTCGTCCACAGGGCTTGCTGCGATGCCTTGGCTTTGCTGGGTTTGGAAAACGACTTCGTTGGAATACTGGTTGGCGCCAGCATACTGAACGCTGATGTTGTACTGTACGACCGAAGGCGGGATCGCGTTGGGAATTTTGCAACGGATCAGATCCTTCTCGTAGTAAACCGTGTCAGCGAAAATGGGCGTGTCGCCCGATCCGCTCACTCCGCCTAAGTTGTAAAAGAAAGCGCACTTGCAGGTCGATGGGCCCGTGCCATCGTTCGCACCTTGGCCGATCTTGGTGCAAGGGCGGCCCAGCTGACCGGAGCCATCACCAATGAGGTCCAGCGTGTCCGCAGGGCTGCGCTCGTTGCGAAGCACTTTGGAGAGCGTCATGTTTTCTAAGTTTTGATAGGCGCGATCGTACGAATAGCTCTTGGCTTTGCGTTGGCCATTGTTGCAGCCAGCGATCACGAGAGCGGTGATTGCGATCAAAGCAAAACGGACCAGGGATTGGCTGCGCGTGCGCGCGCCAAACGCCTGGTCCGTGATGATTGAAACCCCCCGAACGTTCACAAAACCCCCTAAGCCCTTGAGTCCCCAGAGGATAGTGATGCATAGGTGGTGCCACCCAATAGATTACCCTTAAATATCAACGATTTAAAATTGGCGAAGGGGTTTTCAGTTGTTGAAACTTTAGACAGTTTTGAGTTTTGAACCGAGTGGCTGTCCTAATGGCTTGTTATTGCTGCGGAATACGGGTTTTTCTCGGGCTGTCGAACTTAAAAGCACTGTCCCAACCCTGGTCAAGCTAAGGGCTTGGAGTTATTTGCCTTTTCGGAGGTACTCCGCATCGAGGGCTAAATTGCGAAGTTCGAGGTTCTTGGGCGACTGAGGTTGGATG
>JBGAWT010000055.1:0-11577 GCA_044227445.1 Bdellovibrionia bacterium
AGCAGCTGAACTCGAAAAAGAAGCCAAGGGCGCGTTTGACCTCCTCCAATACAATCTCATGCGTGAGATGATCTTGGGCGAAGGCAAGCGCATCGACGGCCGCGACACCAAGACGGTTCGCCCGATCATGGTCGAAGCAGGCTTACTGCCTCGCACGCACGGAAGCTCCTTGTTCCAACGCGGCGAAACGCAAGTTTTGTCGGTTGTCACCTTGGGCACCTCGGACGACGAACAGATCGTGGACACGATGTTCGTCAACCGCATGCGCCAATTCATGCTCCACTACAATTTCCCTCCGTTCTCCGTAGGCGAAACGGGCCGTATGGGTGGCCAAAGCCGCCGCGAAATCGGCCACGGCGCTCTGGCTGAACGTTCGGTTAAGGCGATGATGCCCCCGTACGATCAGTTCCCGTACACGGTTCGTATCGTGTGCGAAACGCTTGAGAGCAACGGTTCGAGCTCCATGGGCTCGGTCTGCTCTGCCTCGATGGCTCTGATGGACGCAGGCGTTCCTTACTTGAAGCCAGTGGCGGGTATCGCCATGGGTCTGATCAAGGAAGGCTCCCGCGTAGCCGTTCTGACTGACATCCTGGGTGACGAAGATCACCTGGGCGATATGGACTTCAAAGTGGCCGGCACTGCCGACGGCGTGACGGGCATTCAGATGGACATCAAGATCGAAGGCGTGAACGAGCAGATCATGCGCCAAGCGCTGGCCCAAGCCCGCGAAGGCCGCCTGCACATCCTGGCTCAAATGGCCCAGGCGATCACCGCTCCTCGCACCGAAATGTCGCAACACGCTCCGCGCATCACGACGATCCAAATTCCGGTCGACAAGATCCGCGACGTCATCGGCTCCGGCGGCAAGGTTATCCGCGAGATCACCGCACAGACCGGTTGCAAGATCGACATCAGCGACGACGGTAAGGTCAACGTTGCATCGAGCGACGGCGAAGCAGCAAAACGCGCCCTGGATTGGATCCGCGCTTTGACCGCCGAAGTCGAAGTCGGCAAGACCTACCACGGCGTGGTCAAGCGCATCGTCGAGTTCGGCGCGTTCGTCGAAGTTCTTCCGAACCAAGACGGCCTGCTGCACATCTCCGAGATGGCGCATGAGCGCGTGAACCAAGTTACGGACATCCTGAAGGAAGGCGACGAGCTGGACGTTAAGGTCCTCGAAGTCGACGAAGCTTCGGGCCGCATGCGCCTGTCTCGCAAGGCTTTGCTGCCTTTGCCTGAAGGTTTCGTTCCTCGCCCTGAAGGCGATCGCGGTGGAGACCGCGGTGGTCGCGGAGATCGCGGCGGACGTGGCCCAGGTGGCGGCGGTCGTGGACCCATGGGCCCACGTCGTGACGGTGGCGGCAGCAGCCGTCCTCGCGCCAATTAGTAGGACTTAGAATCTAGAACAATGCGAAGGCCCTGCTGCTCTCTGAGTGGTGGGGCCTTTGTGTTTTGAGGGATTGCTAACTCCCAAACCAACGAACCGTTACTGCAACGGACTGCACCACATGGGGCGCGAAGTTGGTCTGGTGTCCCCGAGCAGCGCGTTCGCAGGCCGCTTTCGTTTTGACCTTCGGACGATAAACTCGGGTATCCGTCTCGCCGGACTTCTTATTAAAACGAACCTCCACACGGCATTTGGAGACGGTAGGCGCAAAGCCAGCCTGAGCTGCGAAAGCACTCAACAGAACGATCGTCGCCATCAAATTAGTGATCTTGGTCAATGTTGTACTCCTCGCCTTGGCTATCGAGAATCTTCAGATCGACTTTGAGAGGAAACTTCACCACGTCAGTGATGCTATTTTTGTACTCTTCGTCGTCCGGAAAAAGGAACGTGTTCCCTAGCTTGTTTTTGTAATCATTATTCTTGGACAGCTCTTCGCGCATTCCCTTGAAGTCGCTTCCCGCACGGAATGCGGTCAGCAAAAGATATTCGGCGTTCTTCTCTTGATTCAGGAACACCTTAGTTGTCGATGACGTGGGGATATTAAGGAATGCCGGAGTTGAAGCCGCTTCGACCTCGTGGATCGCCTTTGTTTTGGACGAACAGCTGGTGTTGAAATAAACAAACTGACCGTTAAAAGGTGCCTCATTTTTTTCGCGGGCCTGGATCCATTTTCCAAACTCCTCGTTCTTCAGAAGCTCGGTTTTCTTAGTCTCATCCTTGTTCGGGAAAACAATGTGAACGATCTCTTTCAGTTCCTTCTTGGTGACAGGATCTACAAATGTCCTAACCCCAGTTTCGACGTCAGCGATTGAATTCATTCGAAAGACGTTTTTTTCGTCACCGTCTGAGTGAGCTTCCTTAATAAGGTAGTCGAAGCTCCCGTCTGAGATGCCCTTTTTTAGAAAGTCCTTCAGCTTAACGGTCTTCTTGACGGGCGGATCCGGAAATACGAACTCCTTGTCCACCATGTATTGCCTGTAGTCATTGAGAACTTGGGCGGTCGTACCGCGTAAGTTGGAGCCCGCCACAACGACCCCCGTTAGAGCACCATCCGCAAAGAGCTGATCGTAGCGAGGCGTCTTTTCAGTAGGAACAATGGACTTTATGAAATCAAGCTGGCTTATTTTGACGTGTGCGCTGTAGGAAGCGTCGTTCGCGCTCCAGGAAATCTCCTTATCAAATAGAATCGGGTCATCCACTTTCTCCCGCGGAACCGCTATTGGGGGTAGCCCCAGAACAGAAAATCCGTAGGTAGTGTCCGCCACCCCCTTCTCGCCCGTGACCTCAAGAGATCGCATACCCAAAACATAGGGTGTCGCCGTGTCTTTCTGTCTGACGATCGTCAAATCAGTCAGCTGTTTGGGCTTCTCGCCAAAGTAGGGCGCAACCGCCTGATAGGAGAACTTATAGAGCTTGGATGCAAATATCCCCACGTACTTGGGTGAGGTTACCGCGGAGTCGGTAAGGCTCTGGGCGATCAAATCGATCTGCTCTTCCTTCTTTTCTTTTTTGAGTTGAGACAACAGCGGCGTGAATAGGGAGAGGCCCTTCCAATCCGCCATGGTCGATTTGTAACTTAAGGAACTCAAATTAATTTCGATATACTCGTTCGCTCCCGCGAGCAGCTTTTTGGTATCTGCATCGGATCTGCACGAGTCTTTAAGCGACGCAGGAAATGGATCCTTAACAAGCTCTGGAAACCTCCCGAGCACCTCCCTGAAAAGTACGGGCGAGCTTGAAGCGAGATTCTGAAGAAGCGCCTGCAAGCCCGAGCGATCCGCCGTCACCTCCGGGGACTCAAGCAAAGCCAATAGAATCGGGATGTGCTTGCGTTCGTTGAATCCCCCTGGTTTTTGAAATCGCAGGAGATAAGCCCGAGCGCGCTCTAGGGCAAGCTCTCCGATCACATCCGAGGGCGCGAATTTTTCCCACGCAGCTTCATCATAGGACTTCTCGCAGAGGTGTTTGCGGGTGACTTGATCAAGGGTAACGGGCACCTGTTTTTGAACAGGGAGCTTGGACTCTAAGCTCGGAGTCGGGCATGTCGCACATGTCGCTGAGCTTACAATCTTGATGCTTCCCTTCTTAACGCATACAAATTCCTTCGAAAGCCTAAGGACTTTTTGGTCGGTCCAATCCACCGTAGGATTCCACAGCGAAGTAAAGAGCTCCCCTCTTTCAGAAATTCCTATTGATCTCTGCCAAGTCGGAAAAGGCCCAAGCTCAGTACCCGTGCTGATATTGAAGGCGTACTGAAGGTGCGGCGGAGGAGGGGGTTGCGACCCAAAGTAAGTGACAAATGCCTGCCCCGAAGCGCTCGAGATAAAGTAGGGATACGTCACGCCTCCCTTATCCGAATGGCTAGGAAGAGGAATGATCTTATTTGTAGCTAACTCAAGGACCTCATAGCTAGGACCTTTGCCACTGAAGCTCCCGGGCGTGTTAAAAAGAGCTGCATATTTGCCATCTGAGGAAAGCGTCATCGAACCGAGTGTCGCGGACGGAGGCACTTTATATGAAACCGATTGAACGCCCCTTTGCTTCGTCCATACTTTCCAAGCCTTGTCGCCATCGTCAAAGTAGGCAACGGTCGGTTCTTTTGCCCCAAACGCAAACGACATCGACTGGGAGGACTCCAATTCGGCGACTTTTGAAAAGGAGTTTCGATCCAAAAAGATGACTCGGTTTTTTGTGTCAGGCTGTGGGGTTGAGTCGCTACCCATTCCCCCATCTTGCCCTCCGTCTTGGCCCCCATCTGACGCACCTACCGGTGCTGCCATGGAAGACGAATAGGACGCGTAGGTCGTGATCTGCATGTAACGCGACGAACCTGAAAGAGAACCACCAAACGCTCCCCCGTACCCTCGCCAATACTTCTTATCCACGGGGATTTCTTTGGCCTGAGCCTTCTTCGCTTTAAGACTCGTCACATCGAGCACATAAAAGGGTTGTTCAGGTCGATGCAAAATAATTTTCGAATCACTTGCCACGAATTCCGCACTCATCCCTCCCTGCTGAGAAGCGAGAGCAGGAATGCCAGAAATCTCAGTCGTGCTTTGTGCTCCTGTTTCGAAATCCTTAAAATGAACTATCGAGGACTCCCTTTCGACCCATAACAATTTACTCCCGTCCTCAGAGACGACGGGAGGTCCTCCAATGAGCCCATCCATTTTAAGAGGCTTCCCGCCCTTCTTTAAGTCGTAGATATAAGTTTCGTATTCAGTCGAGAGACCGAATACGAGGCGATCTTTGACAACGGTTGCGTAAGCAAGAGGAGTCGGAAAAACCACTCGTCTAGGTCGGTCTGCGGCGCCCGCCTTGGTTACAGAAACGCTCCCGTTTTGTTCGACGTGGGCAGCATACCTGGAAGCCTGACCCTGCCAATTGGAAGAATTGTAGTCTCGGGCAGGAGCAAGCGCGTCGCGACCTATCCGATATCGATCGCACGTGGGTTCTGGGATTTTGGGCACGCCGCCATCCGCATTGTCATTGATAGCGTCGATCAACCCACCATCGATAACGACACCGGCATCGGTGCTGACATCTGCGCCTGCGTCGACTGCGACGTTCACACCTCCGTCAACGCCAGCGTCATCGCTGGTATCCACGCCGCCATCGACGCCTCCGTCAACAGAGGCACTGAGTACCGCGCAAAGGGCGATCAAAGCGCACCGCGTTACACGATGCTTGTTCAAATAGAAACCCACGTTCGCTTTTCGGTAAAAGAGAGGGGCGAATTAAACGTATNNATAGGGCGTCAACGCTGCAACCCCTTCTTCTTTGTCCCGATACGCCTTATTGGATGAGTCGATTTGTGCGCATTGCATGCATCGCGGGTTTTTCTGTGCTGAGTGCGCAGGTGCACGCCTCGGGGGACGGCAAATGCCCCAACCCGCATGCGCTGCAGCAAGAAGTAAAGCTCAGTAAGTACTCAGCCCTGAGTCCGGAGACGATGATCGCTTTGCTTCAAGCGCTTCACGCCCAAAAGCTGCTCGACGACCTCCCAGCGTTTATCAGTGACCCCTCAGGCAAGAGCCACGCGGCTATCGAGCAGTTCTTGGGTTTTCCTAAAAAAACACGAGTGCTCTATCAAGCCGTGGTCAAGGAGTTTGGTTCTTGGGACGAAGCCCTTCTGGTCGCAAAAATTCACATCGAGGAGTCGCCCTCCGTTCGAGGCTACAAACTCATCACGAAAGACCAAGTCATCGAGGGCATTCAAGCATTGGACCGAGCTCTGCTTCCGCTTGATGGCGATAGCTTGCTCATAGACACTACCGGCATTGTCCAAGCCACACTCCAAAAGGTGCTAGGAGAGGGCAAGAGCACGGAAGCATTTCTAAAAGCAGCCGGTGAGCGTTTTGGCTCTTGGGAGAAGGCGCGCAAGAGTGCGGGCATTCCGACCATGACGAGCGCAGAGATCGTCAAAGCCCTGCGCGCAGTCCATGCCCTTGGGGAGGAAGTCCCTCTCAACGCAGCGAGCATGCAAAGAGAAAAAGTTCCGGCGCGAAGCCAGGCAATCGCGTCCGCGATAGGAACGGACTACAGCAACGAGTACTTCTACAATATGGCAGTGAAGCGATTCGGATCTTGGGATGCCGCTCTCAGAGCCGCTGGCATCAATCCAGACGAAGTCAGCCTATACGTCTCAAAAAAACACCTTCAGACAAAAGAGGAGATCATCAAGGCGATCCACGTTCTCGCTCAAGAAGACTTAGACCTTCACTATTCGGCCGTGCGCCACGGTAAGGATGGCCCGTATTCAAAAGCTCTGAAGAAAGGACTCGGAGCCAACGTTTTCCCTCAGACCCTTCTCACACGAGCTCAGCTGGAGTTTGGCTCCTGGTACGCCGCTCTTGAGGCTGCTGGAGTAGATACGACGAGTATTCGGGTAAGAAGTATATTTGGGCGAAAGGTTACACCGGTCAAACCCAAGAAGCCTAAGGCTCCTCCCAAAGTACCCAAGGAAAAAGAAGACAAATTTAGAGCTAAGATCACCCTGAGCAAATATCAGGACAGCGAAGCGATCGCCAATGCGAGAGGCGAACAACGAAGCCGAGGACCCACGGGAGAGGACACTAAAACCCCCGAGCAAAACCTACTTGAGCAGAGAAATCTGAAACTCATTGAACGCGCTTGCGAGGACTTACCCCCAAGGGATCGAATCATCGGCGCCAAGATCTTGGATGTGATCCTCAATTCCGACGGCATGAATGGACCCGAGGATCTTACGCAAAGCGTTGCCCAGGAGCTCGGGCCTGAGGTTTCGATTGAGGAAATCGGGCGAGTGATCCAGGCTTTGGCAAAAACCCCTTCGATACGACTGCTCCTCGATAAATAGCTCCAGCCGCAGTGCGCCAATCCTTTAACGCTTGGATTTTCTTCCCGATAAGCCTTGTTGGATGAGTACGCGTGTAACCGTCATTTCACTTCTGGCGTCTTTCGGGCTGCTTTGGGCGCCCGGTGCTCACGCGCGTCCATGCAAAGGGCTCAAGACAGAGCTTGAGCGCGAGCAAGCCAAGGGCATCACGAACTATCAAGCCATCGAGATCCTCAAGGCCTTCAAGGAAGCAGACCTACCGCCGTCCTCTTCTTCCCTTCAAAAGGAAGATCCTAGGCACCTGGCCATCATAGAAAAAGTTCTTGGCGTCCGACGCTCCGGCACGAACTTCTATCTCACCGCGCGCAAGCTCTTTGGCTCTTGGGAAAACGCCCTAAAAGCCGCGGGCGTCGATACTCCTCCCGTCACCAAAGAACAAATTGTGTTGGCAATCAAAGCCATGGAGGAAGCACAGCTTCGCCCGAATTTAAGAGCCGTGAAGACGGACAAAGATGGCGTGTATACGCGAGCGATACAGCAAAAACATGGATTCACCTTCAACTCGCTTTCGGTGTACACGTACGCACTCAAGTTTTTTGGATCCTGGGATGAGGCGCTTCGCGCCGCAGGCATTGATCCTCTCATCGCCCGAAAAAAAGGGAGCCTGGGGAAAATCAAAACCAAGGAAGATCTTCTGCGCGGGATAAAAGCTCTCGCCAAAGACAAGCTGCTCCGTGGAACCGACCGCATAAGAAAAGACGCTGACGGAACACGTGCGGCAGTCCTCAGAAAAGTCTATGGCGTAAAACTCTCTTCTTTTAGATTTTACCTAAAAGCCGTCGAGCTCTTTGGGTCCTGGAAAGCTGCACTGGAAGCGGCAGGCATCAAACACGCAGAGAGCATAGAAAGCATACCGGCGGGGTTACTTTCCAGTAAGGAGCAGATTCTCAAAGGCGTCTTTGCGCTAAAGAAAATGAAAGGCATCGACCTAAACGAGGCCGCTATGTTGGCCGACCGAGGCAACCGCAGAGGTAGGGCGCTCGAAGATGTCTATGACTACCCGGTATCGGGAAAATTCCTTTACGAGAAAGCCCGAAAGATCTTCGGTTCTTGGGACGATGCGCTTCGAGCCGCGGGTATCGATCCCGCCGAAGTGAGAAAGTTAGCCCCCCAAGGCATCCTTGCGAGCGAGGAACAAGTCATCAAGGGCATTCTAGCGATCCACAAAGCGTCGATCAATCCCAACTCCAACAGACTCCGAAATGACTCCGGGGGTCGAGTCGCACAAGAGCTCAGGACAGCATTCGGAACTCCCGTCTCGCCAAGAACACTGATGGAAAACGCGGTGGAGATTTTTGGCTCTTGGGATGGCGCCTTGGAAGCCGCAGGTTTGGACCCCGACCGCATTCGCCTGAGGGCCGTTTTTTACTTGGGCGGATATCGAGACGCGGCTGAGATGCAGGGGAACAACGCTGCCATCCGGTTAAGCGAAGAAACAAAGACACCTGAACAGATCCAAATCGAGAAAGCTGATCTATCACTCATATCTAAGGCCGCCGACGAGCTCTCCCCCAAAGACCAGGCTCTTGGGTCAAGGATCATCGAAATCGCCATCGATTCGGATGAAGACATCCAAAGCCCCGAGCAGCTTACAAACATCGTTTCCAAGGAGCTTGGGCCCTCCGTACCTGTCGAAACGATTCAAAGGGTCATTGACGGCCTATCTAGAACCGACGCCTTGCGTGATCTTCTGGGAAAATAGCGCCCAGCGCATCGCAGCATGTCTTTAACACTTCGATTTTCTTCCCGATAAGCCTTGTTGGATGAGTCGATTTGCGCGCATTGCATGCATGCTTGCTCTGTTCTGCACTCCCCTCTGGGCGGGTGCAGGTGAAGAAGAATGCCATGATCCCAATGCACTTAAACAAGAGCTCGCTCATGAGACTGCGGTAGCGCTTCAAAGCGCTCCAATACCTCAGAAAAAAGGACCACCGCGGGTCTTTGATTCGCGCGAAAAAATCATCCAAGGCATCCTGGCACTCAAAGAAGCCGGGCTCAAACTCAACAGCGGCAACTTGCAAAGAGATGAAGGCAAGGTCTACCGGCATGCTCTCAAGAAAGCGTTCGGAGCGGACGTAGGAGCCATCACTCTGCTTCGCACGGCCGAAAAAGAATATGGATCCTGGAATGCCGCGCTTTTAGCTGCGGGCCTCAATCCCAACGAGATCAATCTTCACTCGGCCAAGAAACTTCTCTCGGATCCCGAGCAGATCATCAAAGCGATTCGCCTGCTCAAAGAAGCAGAGCTCTCGCTCAATTCCAATTCGGTGCGGGATGACGAGGGAGGTCTTTATTCTCAAGTCCTCAGCAAAGCCTTCAACGCCAAGATGATCACCAGCGCGCTTCAAAACGCGGCCAAGCAAAAGTTTGGCTCTTGGGACAAGGCGCTTCTGGCCGCTGGCTTTGACCCGGTTGAAATTCGTGCTCGAGTCCCCGTTGGCGCCCTCTCAAGCAAAGAGCAGATCATCAAAGGCATCCAAGCCCTCCGAGACGCTAACCTTCCTCTGAACCAGCTGAGCTTGAATCAAAAAAAGAATAGTGCCTACTCCAAGGTTCTGGGCAAGGCCATCGGCGCTAAGGCCAACCCAGCAGCCTTCGCCGAAGCCGCCAGCAAGCTGTTTGGGTCCTGGGATGCTGCGCTTACGGCGGCGGGAATCGACCCAAGCACCGTTCGCAGGCATGCCCCCCAAGGGATTTTCGCGACCAAAGAGCAGATCATCAAAGGCATTCTAGCGCTTCGGGAAGCTGGATTGGCTTTGAACGCTACGAGCTTGGACGCAGGCGGCGACAACAAGCTCTATGTGGAAGCTCTATCGAAGGCATTGGGCACAAAAGCGGGTCCCCAAAACTTAACCGAAAGAGCTAGAGAGATATTTGGATCCTGGGACGCCGCGCTCTTAGCTGCAGGCCTGCAACCAAACGAAATCCACCTCAGAGCGCCTGACGGACTTTTTTCCACACCAGAGCAAATCATCAAAGGAATTCAGGCTCTCAGAAAAGCGAAACTCGACCTTCGATACACAAGCATAAGAAATAACTCTGGGAACAAGTACTCTCAAACCCTCCTCCAAGAGTTCAACGTCAAGGCCAATGCCGAAACTCTGTACAGCTCAAGCCAAGCGGTCTTCGGTTCCTGGGATGAAGCGCTTCGAGCCGCAGGCATCGACCCGCAAGAGGTCCGCGTTAAAGCAGCGCTAGGCGCACGTGTCTTTGTAAGCGCCTACGACAACCTCGAACTTCGAGCCAACGCCCGAGGGGAGCAAAAAACACGAGGCCCAACAGGCCAAGACACTAAAAACCCGGAGCAACTGTTTGCCGAACGGCAGAACGAAGTTCTCATTCAAAAAGCGACAAGTCAGCTAGCACCCCGCGATAGGGCTACAGGCACAAAGATCCTAGAAGTAATCCTCGAAGCCGATGGAATCGATAACGCGACGCAACTTATTGATGCCGTTACGGCCGAGACGCAGTCGTCGATTCCAAAGTCGGAGATCCAGCGCATCATCGGCGAACTCACGAAGACTCCCGCCCTCAAAGAACTGCTCGAGCGATAGGAATTGCAAGCTTTGCATGCACCCTTGCGCTCTTGGCAGCTTCTTCCGCGTGGGCGGACGAGAAGAACTGCAAAAATCCGCGCGCGCTGGCCCAGGAGCTTGCAATCGAGCAGGGATTGGAAAAAAGATCGAAAGAGATAAATCTTTCGGACGAAGACATCCGCAAAGGCATCTTAGCCTTACGGAAAGAAAAAGTTCCCCTCTCGCCTACCGAGATGGAACAGGACGTAGATGCACGAAGGACTCAAGTCCTTCAAGAGTCCTTGGGACTACGGTTGCGTTCATCCACTTTTCTCCAGAAAGCCATCAAACGCTATGGATCCTGGGATAAAGCCGTTCTGGCTGCAGGATTAGATCCCGAGATCGTAATCGTAGGAAAAACCTTGAGCAGGAAACAGATCCTGGGCTCGATTCGAGCGATGACCGAAAAAGATCTCGATGTAAACACTCAAAGCCTTCTTGACGACGAAGGAAACCAAAGAGCTACCGCGATCGAAGAGTTCTTAGGCTCCAAGAAAACCGCCCAAGCAATCTACATGGCGGCTCTGAAAGAATTCGGCTCTTGGCCGAAAGCGCTGAGGGAAGCTTCGCGAGGGCCTCAAGATCCAGCAACAGGCGATGGAATCACCTATGCACAGTTCATTCAGGTCATTCAAAAGCTCAAAAAGGAGAAGCTGCCCGTCAATGCGGGAGCATTGCGTAGCGAAAGTCCAAAACATCTGTCCATTATCCAATCGTCTCTCGGAGAGAAAAAGACATCGGGTGGCTTTTATAACGCAGCCATCAAAAGGTTTGGCTCATGGAACAAGGCTCTTGAAGCAGCAGGACTCGACCCCAACGAGGTTGGATTACGAAATGAACCGCTGACCGCATCGCAAGTAATTCTGCTCATCCAGAAAATGAGAGAAAACGGCATTCCCCTAAACGCCAAAAGCTTTCAAAAAAATAACTCCGCCAAAATCAAGAACCTCTCCGCACAAACCATCGGATCCGAAAGAAGCGGAAACGCGATCAACCAAGCAGCTATCAAGCATTTTGGCTCATGGAACAAGGCGCTGGAAGCCGCGGGAATATCCTCAGAGGAGGTCTCTCTCAAGACACTCCAGCTCAGCAGGGACGAAGTCATCGCAGTGATTCAGGAGCTGAGCAAAAGGAAGTTCACCCTGAATTCGTTTTATATCAAAGACAATGCGACCCAA
>JBGAWT010000055.1:11601-15688 GCA_044227445.1 Bdellovibrionia bacterium
CAGCAAGGGTGTTTGGCTCCTGGGAAAAGGCCCTCAAAGCAGCAGGAGCCAATACCGAAGACCTACGCTCTCGAGCTCTGACTCAAGACGAGATATTAGGCATCATCCGAACCATGAACGATCGACATCTGTCGATCAATGCGACCACAGTTCAGAGGGATGTCGAAGGACTGGCGGGAAAACACGTCGAAGAAATCGCGGGTTTGAAAAGAAACGGTCGATTTCTTTACGCCTGCGCGGTTCGAGAGTTCGGATCCTGGGAAAGCGCGCTTGAAAAGGCTAACGGAACGAGCCTCAGCAAAATTCAAATCATCAAAGCCATTCAAGCGCTGAATGCGGCTGAAATTCCCTTAAACACACAAGCTCTGAAGGATCAAAATCCTGATGTCGGGACTCGAATCATCCGCAAGGCAACAGGAGAAAAGCGAACCCCCCAGAACTTACAGGATATCGCCAAGAAAACGTTTGGATCTTGGGATTTAGCCCTCAAAGCAGCGGGCTTAGACCCAAATGATATTCACCTCCATGCGCCCACAGATGTCATTTCTACTAAAGAAGTCGCCATCCGCCTCATCAAGGCGATCTACAACGAGGGACTTCCACTGAACCACGGAAGCATGACTAGTGACGTCGACGGTCGAATTGCGGATGCGATCCAGCGGGAACTGGGAACAAACCCAACATCAAGCACCCTGCTGAAAGCCTCCATTAGGCTCTTCGGGAGCTGGGATGAAGCGGTTCGTGCCGCGGGCATTGATCCGCTACAGACCCGACGTATCGCACCGTTTAAGATCTTCTCGACTAAAGAAAGCATTGTTCGAGCGATCCAGGCCCTAAAGAAAGCTGAACTCCCTCTCAACGCAGGGGCAGTAAAAAGCGATAAACAAGGCCTGATCGTTCAAGCTCTAACCCAGGAGTTCGGAGCTAACCCAGAAGGTCAAACCCTGCTCAAGTATGCGTACGAGTTGTTCGGTAGTTGGGATGCGGCGCTCGAAGCTGCCGGAGTGGATCCGGCGCAAGTCAGGCTCAAAGCAGCGATGGGCCAAGGCCGTCAGTCGACTGTATTTACGTCCCAAATTTACGCAGAATCCGGTGGTGCTGCTAACGCCCGCGGCGAGCAAGTGCCGCGCGGACCGACCGGCGAAGACATCAAAACGCCGGAGCAACTGCTTTCTCAAGAAAAGAATTTGAAGCTTATTCGAAATGCCTCAGACCAACTTCCTTCCAAAGATCGCGTGATTGGCACAAAAATCCTCGAAGTCATTCTCGAATCTGAAGAGGGCATAAACGACCCAACGCAGCTCATTCAGGCCGTTTCGAATGACCTCGGCCCCTCCACACCAAAGGAAGAGATCCAACGCGTGCTAGGCGGCCTTGCTAAAACTAAGGCGCTACGCGAAATCCTCGACCGTTAGCGCTGCGTCATTCCTATAATTACCCGCCTTCTTTCCCGATAAGCCTTATTGGATGAGTCGATTTGCGAGCTTTGCATGCATTCTCATTTTTTTTTGCACTTCCCTGCCGGCGGGAGCAGGCGAAGAGGATTGCCACGACCCGTATGCACTGAAGAAAGAGATTTCCCACGAATCTGGGGTAACAAGCCTGCCGTTTTCGGCGCACGAAAACCCGTTTGAAACCGACAATCAGATCATCAGCGCTATTCGAGCCCTGCGCGATGCCAAGGTCCCCTTAAATGCGAGAAATGTGTTTGATGATTACAAAGGACTGATGCGCCAGGCGCTCGAAAAACACGTGGGATTCCCGGTGGAGCCCGTAGATCTCTACAAGGCTGCAGGTAAGAGATTTGGATCCTGGGATAGGGCTCTCGTCAAAGCAGGGCTCGATCTGAGTACCGCACGTCGGCCGCCCCCGGTTGACTACCACGCACCCGCTAAATAGCACCGCGTCATCGCTACGCGGTGCACACCTGAGATACCCCAATGCGTTATCAACTTCTTCCATTCAAATTCCGTTAAGCTAGGGAGGAGAAGTATGAGCGCCAAAGCTTCGCTCCAAAAATGGCACCTTGAACGCGCGGGCTCCCGCCTGGGACCTTACACGCGCGCGGAGCTGCAGAGCATGCTGAGTTCCCACCGGATCAATGCCGAAGACATCCTTATTACTGTCGAGACCGCGCCTGGCGGCATCGAAAAACGCCTCAGCGTAAACGAAGCACTCCAAGAAAAACGCGAGTACACGGATCCTACGATCACGCTGTTTGAAGCTTTTCAGAACACCAAACACACTCCTGCTCGCGACGCGATCAAGCGCCCCACCACCGCAACGCCTTACCTCCAAGTCGTCGGCGCGCAACCCGATGTCCAAGCTCCACGCATCAGGCCCGGCATTGCCATCGGAGCTGCCATCGCGATCGTCGCAAGTGTGGGAGCGTGGATGATCTTCGGCGGTTCAAACAGCAACAAGGGTTCCAAGGATACGACGGCACATTCGGGCTCACAGGGATCCTTTGCCGGCGCCAGCGCCCCCACCTCAGGAACAAAACCCACGGGCACCAACCCATCCACTTTGTTTAAGCCAGGCACCGCGAGCGCCCCAAGACCCGGAATGTCGCCCGCTCAGGTTCCGCCGCGCGCATTTGGATCCAACGGCACATCGGGCTCAGGCTCCACGCCTGCGGAAGAGAGAGAGAGAGAACGCGCCCGTGAGCGAGAGCGTGAACGCGAGAGAGAGCGCGAGCAGGAGCGCGAAGCTCAAAGAGAACGCTCCCGCCAGCAGGAAGCCTGGAAAACCGCCAATCGCCCTGGCGCCAACGAAGCCATTGCCCCTGACGTCACCCCCGAGCAGCTGGACGCGGCCCGCGGTTACAAGGACCCCGCAGGTGTGGTCCGTGGCTCTACCCCCCCTCCCCCCATCCAACCCGCAGCAGCCGATTAGGGCGTGTGGGCAATTAGGATTTGTCGCGAGGACCGCCGAAAGGGGCTCTAAGAGAGGCGCCCGTAGGGGTGAGCGAAGGAGCCATCCCCGGGTCGGGCTGGCGGACTGAGCGAAATCCCGAGGACGTCGCTCAGAGAGCCCCTAGCGGCGGCCACAGTAAAATCCTAATTGCCCACACGCCCTAGGGGCCGCTTTTCAGGACGCCTCGTTTAGGTTAGGTTGGGCCCTCAATGGGGCGGCGAAGTTCGAACAAAAGCACAGGGCGGCTCATCACCTTTGAGGGCACCGAAGGAGTAGGGAAATCCTCCCTTCTGCCAGCGCTTGCCCTTGAGCTCAAAAAACACCCTTGAGCTCAAAAAACACGGCATCGTCACGACCACTACACGAGAGCCCGGCGGCAGCCCCGTGGCCGAGCGCATTCGAAAACTGATTTTGGACGAACCGATGGACGGGTGGACGGAGCTCTTCTTGTACGAAGCCGCGCGCGCTGAGCACTTGGCTCGCACCATCCGACCTGCTTTGGAGCGCGGCGAGTGGGTGCTGTGCGATCGATTCACCGATTCGACTCTGGCCTATCAAGGCATGGCTCGCGGCCTGCCCTGGAAAACGATTCGAAAAATCAACGAGATTGCGACCCAGGGTCTTAAGCCTGATCTCACCGTCTGGCTCGATGCCGATCCCGAGCTGGGACTCTCGCGCGCAGCCCAGCAGACGCGCTTTGAGGCCGAGGGATTGAAGTTTCAGCAAAAGGTTTACCAGGGCTTTGCACGGGCTAAGAAAGAAGAACCCAAGCGCTTTTTAGTGGTAGAAGCGTTTTCGGGGACCCCCGAAGAAATGGCGCAAAAAATCACCACCCAGCTCCTCAAGCGATTTGCTTCAAAGAGGCGGGCCGCATGAAAGCCAAAGCCGCGGCACCTGCACCACGCATCTTGCCTTTGGACGAAGAAGTCCTGGCTTTTCATGAGGCGTCGCTCGCGCAACCTCGAGCCGAGTGGAAGCGCCGCAACCAAGTTCCACCCGTTCTTTTGCTCACCGGTCGCGCAGGCATCGGCAAGCGATCACTAGGGCATGCGCTTGCTCAATGGATGCTCTGCCCCACTTCGGGCTGGAGCCAAAAGACGGACGAGGGTTTTGGGCTTTTTGGCGAAGTGCCCGCGCCTTCGACTGATGTTGTGCGCCCCTGCGGGCAATG
>JBGAWT010000056.1:0-15576 GCA_044227445.1 Bdellovibrionia bacterium
TACCAACTGAGCTACATCGGCGCTTCGTTTCGAGAGCCCTACCCTCTACCGTAATTTTGGCCCGGAACCAAGAGCCAGTTATGGGCACGAAACCAGGTAAAAAGCCTTGCCCATTCCCCCCCCTATCACTACCGTAATGGGCATGAGGACCACCTGGATCGTCGCCTTGGCATTCCTCACCGCGGCCCCTATTCAAGCTCAAACACCCACTGGCAAATCCTTAGCCCAGTGCTACCAAGACGCCCTTAAGCGAAGCGAAAACGTAGGGGTCCAAGATGAGCTCTTGGTCCAAAACAACGAGCTGCATTGGCAGGCTATCGGAGCTGTGCTGCCGCAGATTAACGCCACCGGAACGTTCTTGTACCAACCTCCGCCTGAGAGCGCGGCCAACATCTATCCTTCGACTCAAAATACGATCAAGTTCACCGCAACCCAGCCGCTGTTTAGAGGACTAAGGGACTTTGCGGCGCTCAGACAAAAGAGCAAATTCTTGGGGTCACAAAAACTCGCCCTTCAAAATGCAGCGCGCCAGCTTTTTTACGACGTCGCCACAGCCTACTACAATGTCTTGAGCCTTCAGTCCGACGCGCTCAATTACCAAAACGAGACTGAGGTCAATCGCAAGCGTCTGAAGGAGCTCGAAGACTTTGCTCGTATCGGCCGTTCGCGCCGAAGCGAGGTGCTCACGCTGAAGTCCAATGTCACGTCGCTTGAAGCGCAAATCGAGCTCACCCAAGGACAGCTTGAGAACGCCAAGGAGACACTGGCTTACCTGACAGGAAACTCGCGCGACACACTGCTCAGCGATGCCGAAGTGGTGCCACCATCAGTGCTTCCTTTGACGGAACAACTCGCGCGCATCGAAGAGCGCCCTGACGTGAAGGCAGCTGCAGCAAACGTCATGGCTTACGAAGAAGGCGTTCCCATCACCTTTGGCCAGCACTTTCCTTCTGTCGATGTCGTAGGAGACTACTATGCCCTCAGGCCCGGCGTGCTGCAGAACACCAATTGGGACGTTTATCTCAGCGTGTCGCTTCCGATTTTCTCAGGCGGGGTTATGCAATCCCAAGTCAGGCAAGCTGCCTCCGTGCGTCGGCAGTATGAGCTCACGCTCTCGCAAGCCCGCAGGCTCGCGGAGCAGGAGATCCGGCAGTTCTACAACAGCTTCGTCGCAGACCAAAAGCAGAGCGCTAAACTCACGGAGACCTCCGATCTCTCCAAGCAAAACTATGAGTCCGAGCTTAAAGACTATCGCAATGGCCTAGTGACCAATCTCGAAGTCCTGCAATCCATCACCACTTGGCAGGGCGCGCGTAGGCTCGCGGATAGGCAGACGCTCACACTCAAGACGGACTTCGTGAAACTCGAAGCCGCTTCGGCGCGACGAAAAGAGATCTTCATCGAAAGCGAGCGCCTTCCGCCGTGAATCTGTCTGAGCTCTCCATTCGAAGGCCCGTATTTGCGTGGATGCTGATGATCGGGCTCATCGCCTTTGGCGCGATCTCGTTTTCGCGCATGGGCATCAGCCAACTTCCGGACGCTGATTTTCCGGTCATCAATATCTCGCTCACGTTGGATAACGCCGCGCCGGCAGTGATGGAAAGCGATGTCGTAGACCGTGTCGAAGACGCCGTGATGGGCATCGAAGGTATTCGAAGCGTGGCCTCAAGCGCCAGTCAAGGCTCAGCCAACATCACCGTCGAATTTGAACTTAATCGCAATATCGACGTCGCACTCCAGGAAGTCCAAACCCGCGTCTCCCAGGCGCAGCGCCTCTTGCCGAGCAAGCTGCTTCCGCCGGCGATCACCAAGACCAATCCCGAAGACCAGCCCATCCTTTGGATCATGCTCACGAGCGACGGCAAGATGCCTTTGCACGAACAGATGATCTACGCGCGCAACACGCTCAAAGACCAGTTCTCCATCATCAAAGGAGTGGGAAGCATCCTCTTTGGCGGCTACGTCGATCCCAACTTGCGAGTCTGGCTCTCAGGCGACCAGCTGCACCGCTATGCCCTCACCGCGCAGGACGTGGTGAGCTCGATTCAAAGCGAGCAAGTCGAGCAACCCGCCGGCCGCATCGAGAACTCCAAGAACGAACTCAACGTCAGGCTCTTGGGCGAAGCCCTGACGCCTGATCAGTTCTCCAAGATCCGGATCAATTCCCGAGGCGGAGCTCCCAACTACGTTCCGCTTCAGCTCAAGCAGGTTGCCCGTGTGGAAGAGGGACTAGCGGATGTGCGCGCACTGTCGCGCTACAACGGAAAAGCGGCAGTGGGCTTGGGAATCGTTAAGCAGCGCGGATCCAATGCGGTGGAGGTCGCGCGCCAGGTGCGCGAGAAGGTCGCCAAGATCCAAGCCACACTGCCGAAAGGTTTACAGCTGGCCGTTCAGCTCGATACGACGAAGTACATTCGCGAATCGGTGAGCGAACTGAACTTCACGCTTGTGATGGCTGCAATCCTCACTTCGATCGTTTGTTTCCTGTTCTTGGGTTCGTGGTCTTCTACGATCAACGTGCTCCTTGCGATCCCGACTTCGATCGTGGGCGCCTTCACGGTCATTCATTTTTTTGGATTTACGCTCAACACGTTCACGCTCCTGGGCCTGAGCCTTGCTATCGGCATCGTCGTGGACGACGCCATCATGATGCTCGAGAACATCGTGAGGCACTCGGAGATGGGAAAGCCCAAGCGCCAAGCAGCGCTTGATGGCTCTCGCGAGATCGCCTTTGCCGCGATTGCGGCAACCATCGCGATCGCGGCGATTTTCATTCCCGTGGTGTTCATGAAGGGCGTGATCGGGAGGTTCTTCTATCAATACGGAATCACCGTCACGGTAGCCGTCCTACTGTCGCTCTTAGAGGCGCTCACTCTCACGCCCATGCGATGCGCTCAATTCCTCAAAGAGCGCGTGTCGACCAAGGGCATTGCCCATTGGGTGGATCGCTCGATGGACCGATTGGCCGAAAAATACCGATCCGCTCTGGAGCGTCTTCTGCCCCATCGAGTCGCCATCTTAGTGGGCGCAGTCGCTGTTTTCATCGCCTCGATGTTCTTGACCATTCCCCTAAGAAAAGAACTGATCCCCGAGCAAGACCAGTCGCTCTTTTTGATCACCATCCAAGCGCCGGTGGGAACCTCGCTCACAGCCACGGACGCCGACTTCAAGGCGGCCGAGGCGTACCTGGCTAAGCAGCCCGAAGTTCATTCGACTTATACTTCGATCGGAAACTTCCAGGGCCAAGACACGGTAAACGTGGGCCAGATCTACGTGAGCCTCAAGAACCCCAAGAAGCGCGCGGTTAAGCAGAGCCTGGTCATGCAGCGCGCTCGCGAAGACCTTCAAAAGATCCTGCCGGGCGATCAGATCTACGCTCAGGATCTCTCGCTCTCTGGTTTTAGCGCCTCGCGCGGCTACCCCATCGAGTTCACCGTTCAGGGTCCGGACTGGGACAAGCTCGTTTCCATCTCTAAGCAACTCATCGCTCAAGTCAAAGCCACGGGCCTTGTGACCGACCTCAATACGACTTACCAAGAAGGGATGCCTGAGATCCGCATCTACCCGGATCGCGACCTGTCGTTTCAACACGGAGTTTCGATCTCCTCCATGGCCACCGAAATCGGATCCCTGGTAGGCGGCCAAGTCTTTGCTTCAAGCACGCAGTACCCTAAGGACGGCCATCGCTACGACATTCGCGTACGCTCGGAGCCAGCCGAGCACTCCAGCGCCAGCGACCTTGAGAAGATCCTGGTTCGCACCAATCGTGGAGCATCAGGCGAGCTCGTGCCCCTCAAGAACATCGTTAAGATGGAGCAAACTCCCTCGCTTCAGGTCATCTCGCGCCTTAACCGCGAGCGCGCGTTTCCGGTGTTCGCCAACGTCGCGCACGGAAAATCCCAGCAGGCCGTCTTAGACGAGATCAAGAGCATCAGCGCCAAAACCTTGCCAGAGGGCTACCACGTCTCGTTTACAGGAAGCGCCGAGGCGTTTCGCGAATCCTTCTCTGGGCTCATCTTCGCTCTCATCTTAGGAATTGCCGTCTCATATATGGTGCTAGCTTCGCAGTTCAATAGTTTCGTGCACCCCGTGACCGTCCTTCTGGCTCTTCCCTTCAGTCTCAGTGGCGCACTCATCGCGCTTTTCTTGGGCGGGCACTCCTTGAATTTGTTCAGCATGATCGGATTGATCCTGCTCATGGGAATCGTCAAAAAGAACTCGATCCTGCTTGTGGACTTCACCAACCAGCGGCGTGCCGCTGGCAGCTCACCGCACAAAGCGCTTCTCGAAGCTTGCCCCGTGAGACTGCGACCCATCCTGATGACCTCGCTTGCGACGATCGCAGGCGCCTTGCCTGCGGCCCTTTCGTTTGGCCCGGGGGCCGAGACCCGAATTCCGATGGCGGTGGCGATCATCGGCGGCGTTTTCGTTTCGACTCTTCTCACCCTCTTTGTGGTGCCTTGCGCCTACAGCATGCTGGCTGGCCTAGAGCGGCCTGACGCTCTGGAGAAGGAAGCTTGAATCTTCCTGAGATAGCCATCCGAAGGCCCGTCTTCGCTTGGATGATCATGATGGCTCTGATCATCTTTGGAGCCATTTCATTTACCCGCCTGGGCGTAAGCCAGCTTCCGGACGTGGACTTCCCTGTGGTGAGCATCGGAATGACCTTGGGGGGCGCTTCGCCTGAGGTGATGGAAAACCAAGTTGTCGATCTCGTCGAGGACGCTGTCATGGGCGTCCAAGGCATTCGGAGCGTCAATTCGACCGCGCGCCAAAGTTCCGCATCCGTAAGCGTGGAGTTCGAAGCCGATCGCGACATCGACTCAGCCGTCCAAGAGCTTCAATCCAGGATCGCGCAAATCACACCCATGCTTCCGGCAAGCATGGACCCGCTCAACATCCGAAAAGCCAATCCCGAGGATCAGCCCATCTTATGGCTTTCGGTCAGCGGAGATGGATCGATCTCGCGCGAGCACCTGATGCGCTATGCGCGCGACGTTCTCTTTGATCAGTTCGCCACGGTCAAGGGCGTCGGCGACATCGGGCTGGGCGGATACGTGGACGCCAACCTGCGCATCTGGCTGTCGCTGCCTAAATTGCAGCGCTATCACCTCACGGCCACCGATGTGATCCAGTCCATACAGGCCGAGCACACGGAGCTTCCGGCAGGCCGCCTGGAGAACTCCAAGAATGAGACTGCGGTCCGCATTATGGGTGAGGCGCGGACCCCTCAGGACTTCGAGAAGCTCCTGGTCATTCAACGCGGCGGCGCGCCCAACTATCAGGTCCTTCAGCTTAAGGACGTGGCTCGGGTGGAAGAGGGCTTGGCGGATGTCCGCAGGTACTCACGCTTTAACGGAAACTTCGGCATCGGCTTGGGGATTCTCAAGCAGCATGGCTCCAACGCCGTCGAAGTAGCGGACGCCGTGAAGGAGCGCCTCAAACAGGTTATTCCTACTCTGCCCAAGGGGATGTCGCTCTCCGTGCGTTTCGATAACACCAAGTTCATCCGCGACTCCGTGACCAATCTCTGTGAGATCTTGATCCTCTCGGCACTTCTGACGTCGCTCGTTTGCTACCTTTTCCTGGGCTCCTGGACCTCGACCGTCAACGTACTCATGGCCATTCCGACATCCATCGTGGGCACGTTCATCGTCCTGTTCTTTTTTGGATTCACCCTCAATACGTTCACCCTTTTGGGCCTGAGCTTGGCTATCGGCATCGTGGTGGACGACGCCATCATGATGCTCGAGAGCATCGTCAGAAAGCGCGAGAAAGGCGAAAGCCGCCTCAACGCGGCACTCAACGGCTCTCGCGAGATCTCCTTTGCCGCGATCGCAGCGACGATTGCGGTGATCGCAGTTTTTCTTCCCGTCGTGTTCATGAAGGGAATCATCGGGCGCTACTTCTTTCAGTACGGCATCACCGTTGCAGCGGCAGTGGCCCTCTCCTTGCTCGAAGCGCTCACGCTCACGCCCATGCGCTGCTCGCGGTTCCTCACCATTCAAGAAACCCGCCGCGGTCCCGCCGCATGGATGGATCGCGCGATGGAGCGCCTTGAGAAGATCTACGCGCGCATCCTAAAGACCACGCTCAGACGCAAGAAAACCGTATTGCTTATCGCGCTCGGGGTTTTTGTCCTCAGCCTCGCGCTCTTTAAGCGACTCCCTGCCGAGCTGCTGCCCGCTCAGGACCAATCGCTGTTCATGGTCCGAGTGAAAGCTCCCGTGGGCTCGTCCTTAGAGGCCACCGATCGCATGTTCAAGGAGATCGAGAAATACTTTTCGAAACGCACCGAGATCGACGGCTACTTCAGCACCGTGGGTGGCTTTGGGGGCGATCAAGTCAATGAGGGGCAGGCATTCGTGACGCTCAAGCCGCCTTCGCAGCGCAAACTCTCCCAGAGGGAGCTTATGGATGTCGTTCGCACCGAGCTCAAGAACCGCGTCAAGGGTGCGAAGGTCTCAGTGCAAGACATGTCGCTGCGAGGGTTCTCCGCTTCGCGAGGCTATCCGCTTGAGTTCACCATCGTGGGGCCGACGTGGGAGAGGCTAGGCGAAGCCTCCGAAAAGATGATCGATGAGTTGACCAATGCCGGGTTAGCGACTGACCTGAATTCGGACTACCAAACCGGGATGCCCGAAGTGAAGATCGTTCCCATCCGCGCAAAATTGGCCGAACACGGCGTAGCGCTGAGCGAAGTGGCTTCGACCGTTAGCACCCTGATCGGCGGAGCCCAACTGGGTTCCTCGACGCGGTACTCCCTGGGAGGTCACCGCTACGACATCCGTGTCAGGCTCGAAGGAGCCGAACGAGTGAACCCCGGGCAGCTCAAACAGATTCGAGTGCGCAACAACCGGGGCGAGCTCATCTCGCTCTCGGAGCTTGTGGAGATCAAGCGCCAGCCCTCTGTGCAGGTCGTCACCCGACGCAACCGTGAGCGCGCCATCACGATTTCCGGAAATCCCGCAAAGGGTATCTCTCAAAGCGAGATCATCACGCGAGTGCAACAGGTAGCCACTCGCGTGCTGCCAGCGGGTTACAGCGTGAGGCTCAGCGGCAACGCGCAAAGCCTCAAGGAGTCAGGCGAGAGCCTCATCCTGGCCCTGGTCTTGGGGATTTTCGTGGCCTACATGGTCCTGGCTTCGCAGTTCAATAGCTTCCTGCATCCGGTGACTGTGCTCCTGGCACTTCCCTTCAGCTTAAGCGGTGCTTTGCTCGGGCTTTGGATCACGGGTCAGTCGATCAATATGTACAGCTTCATCGGATTGATTCTTTTGATGGGAATCGTGAAGAAGAACTCGATCCTGCTCGTGGACTATACCAATCAGCTCAGGGCCCAAGGCAAATCCGCTCTCGAGGCGCTTAGCCTGGCGGGGCCCGTGAGGCTTAGGCCTATCTTGATGACCTCGATTGCTACGATCGCAGGAGCGCTGCCGGAGGCTCTAGCACTGGGACCTGGAGCAGAAGTCCGAATCCCCATGGCCGTGGCGATCATCGGCGGAGTGATCCTCTCGACGCTTCTGACTCTGGTGGTGATCCCAAGCGCGTATCTTGCTTTCCTAAGATTAGAAAGAAAAGAGGCGTAGGAACAAAACCCGTTCCCACGCCTCCAGGAGAGTTACTTCTTGTCCTCTACTTCTTCTTTTTCCTTGGAGTGGGAGCAATTCGCGTGATGCTGATGCTTCCGGCAAAACTGCTTAATCAGTCCAGAGGCTAAGTCATCCGCCATCATCAGAATTTCTTCATGCAATTTGTCGTAAGCGACCACATCGGCTTCCCAATTCCCGAGCAGACGCGCCGTGAGCTCATCGGTCGTTAGCTTCAGATGGTCACGCATCATCTTCTTCATGTCGGCCAACGCCCAGTTCCAAGGATTAGCCCCGTGCAAGAAGGCTGCGATTTGATCGGCGTTGTCGTACCAGCGTCTAACCGCGTTGGAGATATCGCGTCCCGCTTTGGCAGAGTCGACGATCTCAGCAGCAATCAGGATGTGGGTCGTGAGCAGATCGGTTAGATCGTCGCCGGCCTTCTTTCCGTAGAAAGACGCCATCGTATCGCCAATATCTTTTTGATTTCGCAACAGGCGCTTGGTTGCCGCATCGCGATCGGGAAGCCCTGCAAGCGCGCTTATAATAAAGACGCGTGTCCAGGTGACATGGTCTTCCCAAAGTTTGCGCATGTCGGATCTCAGCTCGCAAGGAGATGAGCAACGTGGCGTGTGCGGCGTGTGCGCTTGACTCGCGGGCGCTCCAACCAAGAGAGTGAACAGCAAGATAGATATGATAGGTTTCATGATTTGCTCCGTTTCTGTTTGCGATGGCATGTGCAATTGCCAAGCCATCTTGAGCGGACAACAAACGAGGGTTCAGCCGGAGCATCACGTCAAAATCGGCAAAGGAAAGACAGGGGAGACAAACCTACCTACACGTATTTACCGAATCCGTACCCGATACCGGAACCGTCATCCGGCATCCGTTAACTGGGTATTTTATTTTCCTGGTTTACTTAGCATCAGGCCGCCACGTCCACACCGGGCATGGCGCATGCCGGATGACCTGACGAGCGATGCTTCCCAGAAGGGCCGCAGCCACGGCTCCGCTATGGGCTCCCATGGCGATTAGACCCGCGTGGCGAGATTGGGCTGCTGAGAGAATTCCCTGCACGATGCTCCCACCTTTTCCAGGCATCCCGCGCTCAATCACAAACTCGGCTTGAATTCCCATCTTCTTGGCATCAGCGACCCATTTGGCTCCATGGCGGCGCTTTTGGGATTCGTCCTGAGACATGAACTCGGCTACAGGAACCCATCCGCCACCCATCAGGTAAATCCCGGATTGGATTACTGGCTCAACCGGATGAGGAATGATGTGAAGGATGGTGAGCTTGGCTCTCAAATCACGAGCCAAGGTGAGAACCTTCTTGAAAACGATCATCGAATGCTCGCTGAAGTCGCTTGCAAAAAGAATGTGATCGCGGTGCAACACTTCGGCGTGAGGGCCTACGATCAAAAGTGGTGTCTTGGAGTGCAAGAGCAGAGTCTCCGTGTAGCTGCCTAGCATCAGCCGGGAGATCCCCTCGCGCGCATGAGTTCCAGTAACGATGAGATCGGCGCGAGCATCGCGCGCGTGCTTCACGATCGTCGCAACAGACGAGGTTAGCGAAGGATTACGCTGAACCAAAACCGTGGGGTCTTTGAGCTGCGCGATCCCGTACTGTCCTGAGATCTGCTCCATCGCTTTTTCGGCCGCCGGTTTGAACTGTTTAATCCAGGGCTGAGAAAACTCAAGCGAGACCTCAAGCTCCGCGGGAGACAAGACGTACGTCGGATCGATCTTGATGCTTGGTACGCGATGCCCCAAGTATTTGAGCGCAGAGACGACGTGGTGCCGCATCTCGCTCTTTTCTTCAAAGGGATTGACGGACCAGATCACACGTTTGAGGCTAGAGGCGCTCTTCGTTTTGCTCATAAGGGTGTTATTCCTTAGGCTAAACTTCGTTTCGCGCGATGGCAACGAACTCCTTGCGATGATTCGAGAGCTGGGCCGCTGTAACATAAGTGAACCCCATCATTTCAATCCGCCGCAAATAATACGAGATTTCTTCAGCCAACTTCCATTGGTTGAGCTTGAGCGTCAAAATAGCTGCCTTCAAATGCGGTTTAAGCGTAGGAACGATCTTTTCGGCGTACGAAAGAGTGACGCGCGGCTCCGCATTAATATCAAACAGCAGGTAATTCACTCGGTCGGGCAGCTCTTCGCGCGAGACATCGGCAATCGATTTCTTGATATGAGTGAAGCGCCTGTTGCCCCGAACGCTCTCGTGCATCTCGCCTGAGTCCACACCGACGACCTGAGCTCCGCGTTCCAATAGAAAGGACACCGCTCCGCCCGGGGCACACCCGACCTCGACGGCGACCTCGCCAGGTTGAATCTTGAGGCCCGCCCAATCGAGCGCTTCCTGTATTTTGAGATAGGCGCGCGAAGGTGCCCCTGGCGGTAGCGAAAAGGGAGCTTTGCCGCCCGGATACGGAGACCTGCCCGCCGCATGTCGATGGGCAGCAAACCACCACTCCGCCGAAGCGGGATCCGCCGCGTCTTGAATCCAAATCACATCAAGAACAAGATCCCCGGGCCGCGCTTCCGAAAATTCCTCAAATGCCCCGCTCGCTCCTTCGAACGCCCGAATGCTCTTTTCCATCTCGGCGGCGCGTAAGCCCGGAAAATACACGTCCGGCTCTTCGCCCGGCTCGTACTCATCGCGTTCGTAAACGTGCAGGACGACCTTCTTGCCACGGTCTGCGATTTCCTGGGCGGCGCTCAAGGCACGGCGAGGGACCTGGGCCGCGAGCTCTTTTCCTAAGACCACGCCCGTCGCTCGAGCAAAAATGCTGGGCACCATTGAGGTCCATGAAGGCCTGGCCTCGGTGCCCACCTTGAAGGTCAAAAAACCGGGTCGCGAATAGGCAAACTTAAGCTCCGGTTCGCGCGCTCGCGCAGCGTCGTGCTTGAGCGCAATCTCAGCTCCCACCTGGCAGGTGGCGAAAAGAAACGAATTCATCCCCGAGCCTCGATTTTGAAAGGCGCTCCTAGCTTCTCGGAGAGGACACCCTCTAAAAGACCCAGGACCTCAAGCTCGGGTTTCTTGTCGTCGCGCCACTGCCCCGCCCCAGCATCCCAATTAAAATGATGAGCCACCCCTCGGTGAGCCAAAGCGACCCAAAGCTGCCTTACCGAAGGCTGGGCGCTCAACACGCAGCGGGTACGATCGCCAAAAGTGATCGTGAGGGCCCCTTGGGACGCTTCGCCCTCTGCAACATCCGGATCGACGTCCTCAAGCGAATGCAAAAGAGCGTCGTAAACCTGTTGAATGCGCTCTCGGTACTCTTTTTCGGGCATCTGCACAGGGGGCTCCTTATAAAAAAACTTGCCTGAGATGATCTATCGGAGTCATAACAAGAATCCGCAAAATATGGCAGCACCACAAACCAAATCCCAGGCATCTTCTCAGTCCAACTGTCCCTGCTCAAGCGGCACTCCGTTTGCGACTTGTTGCGAGCCTTTCCTCAAGGGAAAGCAAAAAGCAAAGACCGCAGAGGACCTGCTTCGCTCGCGCTACACCGCGTTTGCGACAGGCGACATCGATTACGTTTGGGACACGCACCATTCCAAGACCCGCAAGGACATGGATCGCAAGGAAATCGAGAGCTGGGCTAAGGGCTCCGATTGGCACGGTCTTGAGATCGTTCAAAAGGAAGCGGGCGAAACCGGCGACTCGCAAGGCACGCTGATTTTTTGCGCCAAGTACGCAGACAAGAAAGAACCCGAGAAGATTCAAGAGCATTGGGAAAAGAGCTTCTTTGAGAAGGAAGGCACCGAGTGGCGCTTCCTGGATGCCCAAGGCGTTCACGTCGGCACCTACCGCCGAAGCGAGCCCAAGACTGGCCGCAACGACCCGTGCCCTTGCGGAAGCGGCAAGAAGTTCAAGAAGTGCCACGCAAGCACTTCTGCAACGGTCTAAGCAGTCTGTTTAGCGACTCGACATCGCCTAAAGTTCAGACAAACCGGCCCCTGAAAAACCCTTAGAATTCCGAGCCCCTTTGCGGGCACGTCGCTTGCTTGTCTTTAGCCCCGGGGGGTGCTTCCATGCTTTATCGGGCGCTCGGAGCGACGGGTCTCTTTCTTATGCTGCTCAAAAGCCTGACGGCTTGGGGCAACTCCGATAATCCCTACGATGCGGCGACTTACGAACCCAAGGTAGAGATGCTCGAGCAGCGGCTAAAAACCGCATGCGCCAACGAAGTCCCGGGCGAAAACCGCTCTTTACTCGCACGTTCACTTCTGAGCGAAGCAGAGAAAAACTCTAAGGAAGTCAGGCTGAGGATCGAAGCGATCCATCGGTTCCAGCAAGATCCCGAAAAAGGAGCGAGGGAAGAGGAGCTCAACAAAGCCTTAAAGCAACGAGGTGCGATCGTGTTCCAAGAGAGCGCCAACAACGCGAAGAAGGAGGCCCTCGCTCAGCGCCTAGAATCCAAGGGTCAATCCCGCGACCTGGCCCAAGCTCAGAAAACGCGCCTGGAGATAGCACAAAGTCGTCAAAACCTCGCTCGACTCAAGCGGGAGAAAATCAAGATCAACATCGACGATGCTTCCAAGAAGCGAATCCAAAAGGCACTCGTGCAATCCAAAGCGGATCTGAACGGCTTGTCCAAAGTAGCCATCAAGCTCGACTTAGTAACCGCTCGGAGCGAGTTCTGCTATTACTCCAGCCTCCACGAATGGCAGAAAGACACTCCTGAAAAACGAGCTAGCCAAAAAAGCGGTGGTGGATCCGGCGGGGGTGGCGGTGGTTCAGGAGGCTCAGCGGCGGAAGCTTCGGCGGCTTTTTAGAGCGCATCGAGCGTAGCGCGAATCTCGCCCGCATCGACCTTGCGGATACGGCCCGGAATGTCTCCTTGCTCGGAGATCCAGGCTTCGCCGGCAGCTAGCACGGAGCGAGCACCTGATCCGCGCAAGGGAGAGCCGACCCAGTTTCCCTTCATGACGTAAACAGCGCGATCCCATTCTTTTTTGCTGGCCACTGCCTGAGCTGGGATCTCCCCGCGCTCACCAGCAAGACGCGCCTGAAAAGCGGACCGATCCGGGGCGCTCACCCAAAGAGCCTCGATAGGATCTAAGGGCACATGCTTCAGCGCCTCACCCCGACCTGCAGGCCTCATCGCCCAATCCAAGGCATGAGCAACCCAGCGAAGCGCTCCGCCCTCGACGTTTTGATAGACGACACGGGCTTCCCCAAACAAGAGCTCTAGCGCGGAGCCACGCCATTCGACTAGGGAGCGCGAAAAGAGCGTAACTCGAGCTCCACCGAGATCAAATTGCACTGAATCGTGTTGATGGGTCTTCAGCCAGCCGTGGCCCGGAAGCTTAAGATTTCCCGTCACTCGCTTCCAATGCTTACCGTCTGAGGAGTACTCAGCTGCAACGGGTGCTGCCAAAACATGGGGCCCCACTAGCACAAGGGGCTTTTTGTGCTTAGCCCCCCAAGCTGGAAACGAAAGCGCAAGCGTGAGAAGCGCTACGACCCTAAGCATGCTTCCCGGGTCGAGCGTTCCACAAAATAATCATGATGATGGCACCGATGGCGGCAAACCCCACCATGCTAGGTGCCCAAGCTTTCCAGCCCCAATTCTGGATGAGCCAACCCATGCCCACGCCCACGAACGAGCCGCCGATGTATTGCATTCCATCGAAAAGCCCTGTGGCGGTGGCGGCTGCTTTCTTTCCGCCAAAGTCCATCGATGCGGTGCCCGAGAGCATCGAGTGAACGATGCTGATGGCAAAGGAATTAACGACAAACGCCCCGATCACCCACTCCAAGCTCGGAGCGTAAGCCACAATAAGCAGGCAGATGATCTGAAGGCCGTAACCCACAGCGGCCATCGGGGTACGGCGTCCCTTGAAAACCCAGTCCGAAAGCGTTCCTGCCGTAAATGCGCCCACGATCCCCGCGAACACGACAGCGCCGGCGCCTTTTTGGAAGATCGGCGAGCTGAGCGTCAAGTGCTGGGCCTCTTGCATGTAGCGCGGAAACCATTGCTCAAAGCCATGGCGAACAAAACCCGTGCAGAATTCGGCAAACGCGATCATCAACGTCACGGGATTGGTGAAAATCTTGCGAAGCACGTACTTGAAAGTCACGTCGCCCTTATCGCCGCTGCTTGCGTCCTGAACGTCCAGTGCAGGAAGCTTGACGTCCTCAGGCGCGTTGCGAACGATAAAAAACGTCGCCAAGGCCATCGCGGAGATGAGCATCGCGGGAACGAAAAACAGCCATTGCCACGAGAGATAGGTCACGAGCAGACCGCCCAAAAGCAGGATCAAAAGCCGTCCGGCTTGGATCATCGAACCGAAGATGGCCGAGAACACGCCTCGCTCGGAGATATGAAACCAAGCCGAATTCACTTTGATGAGCGAGAGCGCGCTGAAAGATTGGAAATAGCAGTTCATTCCCCAAACTATGGCAAAGTACGTAAGCAGCCAGCTTTTGGTCGAAGAGGCAGCCAGGTAAGCGCCAAAACCAAAGAGCAAGTTGAAAGCCACCGAACCCGTCGCGCCGATGATCATCGAGCGGCGACCGCCGATCTTGTCGGCGATCGGGCCGTTGAAAATGGCCGAAATCCCGTAAATCGTGAGAGCGGTCGTGATGATCGCTCCGATCTGAACTGCCGTCCAACCATAGGCATCCGAAAGCGATTTATTGGCCAGCGAGAGGTTGTAGCGACCCATGTACATGGCCGTGTAGGTGAACCCTAGGGTCAGCCAGTTTTGCGCGCGACGGCGCCTAAATGCATCCGAATGCTTAGGACGGTTAGCGTAGCTCATGATTGAGGACCTCCACGTGTTTTCCACGAATGCGTAACGAACGTTCTCCGTTCAAGATGGCAACCAGCTCCGAGCCCACGAGGCGCGCAGCCTCAGGGGTCATCACTTCGCTGCTAATCAACTCTTCGATGTTCTTGGGTGGTTTACGAAGCAACGGCAGAAGCTGATCTGCCGTCAGCAGGTGGCGAGCGGCGATCTGCTGTCGATCCGCCAAAAAGGCCACAAAAACTTGGACCAAATCCACTGCCAAAGACTCTTCGTCCGATGGCGGCGGATTGCGCTCCGAGCGTTCGCGCTTCTCAGGAGTGATCGGCTGCGCCTCAGCGATGATCCTAAGAATCTCGCCGCTGCGGTTCTTGATCTCGCCTTTGTTGAGCCCCCTAAAAGACGCCAGATGATCCGCATCGCGCGGTTTGACCTTAGCTAGGTCAGCGAGCGTCGAATCATCGGCAAGCCAACGCCGCGGAATATTGGCATCCCTCACGCGTCTTTCGCGCCATTCGAGCAAGGCTTGCAGCACGCCATGGCTATGCGGATCCATCCTGGCGCCTTTAGCGAGCTTCGAGGCCCACTTCACGGCGTCGGTTTCGTATTCGGCCTTGTTTTCCCAGCGTGAGGAGAGCTCAAAAGCCCATTTCTTGCGACCGCTCTTTTCGAGCTGCCCCAGGAGCTTCTCGCCTGCTTCAATCAAGTACTCCACATCAGCATGCGCATATTCCTCGAGTTGCGAAGGAAGCGGGCGTGCCGACCAGTTAGTGCGCGCATGCCCCTTCTTGAGCTCGACGCCTAAGATTTCCTTGAGCAGGCGCGAGAGGCCGATATTATCGCCCAGCCCGCACAAGGATGCGGCCATCGCCGTATCGATCGAAGGCGACGCTACGATTCCAAACGAGGCGTAAAGGCACTCCTGATCGCCTTGGGCTGCATGCAGGTATTTGAGAATCTTTGGGTCTTGAAGGACTTCAAGCAGGGGCTTGATCGCGGGATCAAATCCACCTTGGGGGCCAGCTTTGTATCCGTTCTTAAATGCACGCGCGTCGACGAGCCAGGATTCGGAGCGCGTGGCGATCTGAAGCACTTCGATCATCGGATAAAAGGTCGTCTCGCGGATGAACTCCGTATCGATAGAAATATGCTCTTCTTGGCGAAGGGCGCGGCAAAGCGAATCGATTTCTGAGGAGGTGGACAGGAGTCC
>JBGAWT010000057.1:0-16378 GCA_044227445.1 Bdellovibrionia bacterium
CGTTCGCGGCTATGGCTACTGCGATCAAATCAATATGTCTTTGGCTCTGGCGCTCGAAGGCTTGGCTCCACACGTGGAGGTCTGGGCGCTTGAGGACGTCGAGAAGCACGAGTCACCGCACACCGTCGTAAGAGTGCGCGGAGACTTTGGCACGATCTACATGGACCTCTGGCAGCCCATCGGAATGTTTGGATTCGAAGACCAGCTGACACCCAAATACCGAACGCAGGTTAAGCTCTTTAGCCAAGTTCAAAAGCCGCTTGAAGGAACGTTTCAAAGACCGGGCACAAAAGTCCGCTCGCTCTACGAACATGGCCTAGTCTTGAATCGGCACGACTTGGCGTTTCAGCTTCAAAAGCTCTGGGCGAGACTCACGGGGGCGCCGCTGGATCTGCCAGCTCCGCTTCCGACTTCCGCAGTTTTGAAGGTCGCCGCTCAGGGGGCTGTAGCGCGGACAGAAGGCAAACCACAGTCAAAAGCCAATGCGCCTGTAACCGAATCCGTCACCACTCTCACGAAAAGCGAATATCTTTCTCAGCGACTTGAGATGATTTGGAAACAGAGTGCGAAGTTTGGCCTTTGCAACTCACCCGACGCGATCTGCAAAGCCGCACGAATGTTCTCCGTGCGCTAAATCCTTCAGGCCCTCAGCTCTCGAAACAAACACTTGATGAAAGCGATACCCGTAGCGAAGCTTGGCGCTCCCGTTTCGCCTGCAACTCTTTGACCTTCAACCGTGGGAAACTCATGCACTCGCAGCCTATTCTTGAGGGCTCGGATCGTCATTTGGTACTCGATCGTGTAGTTGAGCGCATCTAGACCTAGCCTCTGAACCGCTGAACGCGTGATCGCACGGTACCCATTGATCGAATCCGTGATGAAAGGCCCGCTTCGCCTGAAGAACAGGTTAGCAAACCAGTTGAAGGCGTTGTTGGCCCACTTTCGCCATCTCAAAAGCTGGCCGTCTTCCTCGTTCACCGCTCCCTTCATCATGCGCGACGCGATGACTACATCAGCACCGTTTATAAGAGCGCTCTTGAACTTGGGAAGGTCTCTCGGATCTTCATTTCCATCGGGAGAGAAGAAAACAAACGCATCGGCGTTGATCTTCTCAAAGGCCTGCAAAAAAGCGTCACCCCGCCCTTTGCGGCTTTGCGCGATAACTGGAACGCCTTGCTGCCCGAAGAACTCCACCGTTCCGTCAGTCGAGCCCCCGTCTACCGCGTAGATCTCGTCAAAGCCGGAATCAGGCCCTGGTTTGGGAATCTGCGGAAACACCACTTTGAGACAAGGCAATTCGTTTCTAGCGAGAATGCAGAGTGCGATTTTCATGGGCATACCATTGGATTGTTTTGCGAAGGCCATCCCTGAAGGCAACCTTTGCGGAGTAACCGAATTCGCGGACAGCTTTAGTACCGTCGCACTTGCGACGCGGTTGACCGGTGATCCCGCTTGTCTCGAAGCGAGGAACGAGCTTGCTCTCGCGAACTTGGCCGACTTGCTCGCAGATCTCAAGTGCCAGATCCTTGATCGTGATCTCTTCTTCGGCGCCAATATTCACGGGATCGGCCTTAGGATAGCAGGCAGCCGTTTCGATCAAGCCGCGCGCGAAATCATCAACGTAGAGAAATGACCTCGAGTGATCGCCCGCTCCCCAAACAGGCAGCACTCCGTCCTTGGACTCGAAGGCTTTTCTAATCAGGGCCGGAATCACGTGCGAAGACTTAGGGTCGAAATTGTCTCGCGGACCATAGGCGTTGTAGGGCCTAGCGATAGCGACCTCGAGGCCAAACTCCTGCGCAGCTTTGGCTGATAGGTACTCCTCCATCCGCTTGGACCAACCGTAGCCGGAGTTCGTAGGCTCGGGCTCATCTCTCATCCCCTCGCTCTCGGGCGTAGGAATCGAGCAGTGCCGCGGATAAACGCAAGCCGAGCTCGTCGTCAAAAACCGCGAAACGCCGTTTTCTCTGGCCGCTTTAAGCGTGTGAATAAAAGTGAGCAGATTGTCTTCGAAGATCGTGGCAGGGTGCTTGGCATTGTACTCAATGCCTGCCACTGAGGCGGCGATGCTCATGACGATCTCGGCTCCGTCTAGAGCTTTTCGAACGTCATCAAAACGAAGCAAATCCACGTTCTTAAGTTTGATCTGAGGAATAACCGCCTCTAAGAAACGAGGGCGTGATTGACGAGAGAGCACGGTCGGCCGCGCTCCCAGCAACAGCAGCTGTTCCACCACATGACTACCAATGAAGCCGGAACCGCCTGTCAGCGCGACACTTTTGCCATTGAAATACTGGCGTGCGGTCTGCGAAAAGTCAGAGAGCGTTACTCCCGTCTTATAGATCGTCCCCAAGTAATCCCCTAGAGTTTGAGCTTGTCGGCAACGCCCTCGGCCTTGAGGTCCGACTCGACCATGCCTCGCACGAGCTGTTTGAAGGAGGTCTTAGGCGACCAGTTCAAAGCGCGCTTGGCTTTTGTAGCGTCGCCAATAAGAAGGTCGACTTCCGTAGGCCTAAAGTAACGTGGATCGATCTCAACGTACTCTTCCCAAGGCAAACCAACCATTCCGAACGCCTCGATCAAGAAGTCCTTCACGGAATGCGTCTCTCCCGTGGCAATGACGTAGTCGTCAGCCTTGGGTTGCTGAAGCATGAGCCACATCGCTTCGACATAATCCTTGGCATGTCCCCAATCGCGCTTAGCGTCCAAGTTGCCCAAGTAAAGCTTCTTGTCCTTGCCCGAGAGAATGCGCGCCAAACCACGCGTGATCTTGCGGGTAACGAACGTTTCGCCGCGGCGTGGGGACTCGTGGTTAAAAAGAATTCCGTTTGAGGCATGCAAGCCATACGCCTCTCGGTAATTGAGAACCTGCCAAAAGCTATAGAGCTTGGCGCACGCGTAAGGACTGCGAGGATAAAAGGGGGTTTCCTCGTTTTGAGGAACAGCTTGAACCTTGCCGTACATCTCGGAGCTTGAGGCTTGATAAAAGCGGATGCTCCTCACGGCACCCACGTTCTTGATGGCTTCGAGCAACCGGATCGTTCCCATCGCAGTGACGTCCGACGTATAGACAGGCTCATCAAAGCTTACGCGCACGTGACTTTGGGCGGCCAGATTGTAAACTTCGGTAGGCTCCACTTGATCCAAAACCTTTTCTAAGCCGCTCGCATCCGAGAGATCCCCGTAGTGCAAATGAAGCCTGGAAGAAGCGTCGTGAATGTCTTTAAAGATATGAATGATGCGGCCCGTATTGAAAGAAGAGCTTCGGCGAATGATGCCGTGAACTTCGTAGCCCTTCTCCAAAAGAAGTTCGGCTAGATAGGATCCGTCTTGCCCTGTAATTCCTGTGATCAGCGCTTTCTTGCTCATGCGAAAAAATCCCTCACGACTTGCGTAACGTAGCTCACCTCTTGGTCGGTCATGACCGGGTGAGAAGCCCAATAGATGCCATTGTCCATAACGCGATCCGCGCCTTGGAGATTGCCTGCAATTCGATGCTTCACGTGCTTAAACACCGGCTGCCTAGCCAGATTGCCGCTGATGATCGGCCGGGTTTCGATGCCGTGCCCTTCCAGATGCGCTTGGAACTTCAAGCGCTCAGCCTTGTTCCTGAGAAGCACAGGAAAACCAAACCACGTGCAATCAGTGCCCGGCGTAACCTGCATAGGAGCCAGCAGTTCACGCGCCGTAAGATCCGAGAAGTCGGATATCCAACGCTGGGCAATCTTCACGCGCGTGGCGTTGAAGCGGTCGAGCTTCTTGATCTGATGAAGCCCAATGGCGGCGTTGATCTCCGTCGGCCGTAGGTTAAAGCCGGTATTCACGAAAAGATAGCGGGGGTCCAGTTCTGGAAAAGCGTCTTCGACCTGCTTGCGGCGCTTTAGGTGCCGAGTCCATCCATGCGCCCTCAAAGAGCGCGAAATCTCTGCAAGCTCCTCATGCGGAGTTACCATCATCCCACCCTCGATGGTCGTGATGTGATGGGAGAAGAAAAAACTATACGTCCCCAGATCGCCGATCGTTCCGACAGGCCGATTTTTATAGCGCGTACCCAGGCTTTCGCAGGTGTCTTCGACAACCCATAACCGGTTTTCGCGCGCGATCTCCAGGATCGGGTCCATTTCAACCGCGTTGCCTAAAACGTGCACCGGACAGATCGCTACCGTCCGATCGCTCAAAGCCTGTTTGACGGCTTCAGGACGCATCTGAAGGGTTTTGGGGTCCGAGTCAACCAACACTGGAACTCCGCCGGCCTGCACGATGGGCCAGACGGTGGTTGACCAAGTTAGGGCGGGGACGATCACCTCGTCGCCAGGCTTGAGCTGTCTTTTGCCCCCAATGGCAGGCAGTGCATGGTTGGCGAGCAAAAAGAAAGCCAGCAGATTGGCCGAGGACCCTGAGTTCACAAAGATCGAATGAGGCGTGCGCAGGTGCTCGGAGAATGAGTCTTCGAACTGACCGCAGAGCTTTCCCATGGTGAGAAAGCCCGAATCCAACACGGCCTTAGCAGCGTCGATCTCCAAATGATCGAAGGTGGGGGCATTGAGAGGGACCTTGAAATCAGCCATTGTAGCCCTTGGTGCTAACAATACAGCCCCATCGGATCAACATGAAATCCTAAGGTTTTTGCACAAATTACCAAGCCTTGAACAACTCTGGCCCGCTAGCGAGCCAGAAGCACCGAAGCGCTCACGCTCTCCACGCTCGAGCATCTGGCTTTGAGCTGGGCCATGCACTTGGCTTCGAACTCAATGGCCTCTTTGTGGTCTGCGAACCTCTCGGGACGCAGTCCGTAAAGGGGCACGAAAAACGCCGGTCCACGGCTCCCGCAGGCGCACTCATCCAAGCGGGCGGGCGCAAAGCGAATCACCTTTCGGGCCTGGTCGATATCTCGATTCCCCCCGAGCGAGGAAAAAGGCTCCCCCACTGCGACCTTCTCAAAAACCGTGAGCACTCGAATCGGCCGAGAAGACTTCAGCTGCTCGGCCTTCTCCCAGACCGTCCGCAAAGGGAGGTAAACGGGAGCATCCCGGTGCTCGATAAAGTTGCGGCGCTCGTCTGCTCCGGACAGGTAGTGGACTCTCGAAAGATGAGCGGGAATGACTGCCACGCAGAATCCAAAAAAGACCGAGCCAAACGCCCACCTTTGCTTATAAGTGAAAAGCTCCAGGGATTGGCTCAGTCCGAAAAATGCGGCCACGCCGAAGGCAAGCAGCGTGAGCAGATGAAACCGAGAGTAACCCGCGTACTCGCGCGAGAACTCCTCAAAAAAGAAAAAACAAAAAAACCCGATCCCCACAGCGGTAAGCCAAAGGCTTTTGCGCCAAACAGGGCTTTTCTTGCGAAAAAGAAACCACGTACAGAAAATCGCCACGAGTGCGAAAATCGGAACGAGCACTCCGAATGTTTCCCAAAGCTCTCGGCCCGTCTCACTGAGGTAGGCAGGGCTGACAAGCAGGCTCAGGTCCGGGACATACCTTCGAGTGTGCCCTCCCTAGGATTTTCGCTCCTGCAGATAGACGTAAAACGAAAAAAGCACCGGCAGGCACAGCCTCAAGGAAGCGCTTAAGCGCTCCTTTTGCTGCAGTAGAAAAAATCCGGGAAGCATCAAAACAAGCAGAATCGCGGGCTCCTTGGTGAAGGCCGCAGCGCCCGCGAGCAAGAACAAATAGACGAGGTTGCGTTCAGAAAATTCGAAATACACCGCCACCAACAACGTCAGGGCGACAAACACCAAGCACCAAGCCTCGAGATAGGAGGAGGTAAACCAATAGATCAGCGCAGGATTTGTGAAGAGCAGCGCCAAAAAAGCGAACCAAACGAGGAGCCTGTTGGCGACAGTCTTAGACTTCGATTGAACCCCCGCTAAGACAACGAAGCTGGTCGAAAAAAGCATGACCACGGCCGCCACCACGTTCACGAACCTCGCCTGCAGGAGCAAATCAAAGGAAGGATGATGCCTGAGGAACGAGAGGTAGATCAGTTGGTCAAATACCTTGTGGCCCGCCGGGTATCTCAAAGCCCAGTCAGCAACCGGGTGCTCGCCATTGCCCAGCGAAAAAACGCCGTAGACCAAAACAATGTAAACGATCAGAAGCTTAGGCCATCTTCGAACCAATAAAAACAAAGCCATAAAGTGAAACAAGGCTCTGAAGTCCGCCTTGATGTCAGTGTTGAGCGAGTGTGCGGCATTGTTAAAATGAAACAGGTGAAAAAGATGGTCTCCGCAAAGCGGGTAGGACTCGCCCCATGTCCTGACAAAATAATAAATGACGGGGATTGAAATGAGCGCGCTCCCAAGCGCGGCTGCCGGCACCCATTTCATCTTGGGGTCTTTGAGATACCCCTTAAAACCGATCCCTTTTTTTGAGCGGACCTCTTGGGCGCGTCCCTTGGCTCGCCAAAATCCCAAGAAAACGAGCACCGCGGTAAAAACCATTCCGGGAGGCTTCACCAGGACCGAGCTACCGCCCATGAAAGAGAAAAAGATGAAGAAATGAAAGAGCATCAAATACGTGGGATCGAACAAAAATCGCCCCTGATACAGCCTCTGTAAGATCGCATTCTTCCGCATTGGATTAGGGCCTGTCGTTTGCTATGCAATACAAGAATCAGTTATTAGGGAGATAAGTGAGGTTTTCAAGCTGATATGCTCGACACTAAGAATTTCAAGCAAAGCGTCTCGGTCGTAGTTTGCGCATACAACGAACAGCGCACAGTGGGCGATGTCATCGACCGCGTCTTGAGCCTCGAGTTCGTCAATGAGCTTGTCGTAGTAAACAACGGCTCAACGGATCAAACAGGCGAGATCGTCGCGCAGCGCGCCGCCGCTTCCCCAAAAGTCAAAGTCATCACGATTCAAAAGAACAAGGGCCTGGGCCATGGCCTCATGGCTGGCATTCGCGCCACGACGGGTGAGATCGTTGTGCGGCAAGACGCCGACTTGGAATACGATCCAGCCGAAATTCGCGAGCTCATCCAGCCGATCGCCGAGAACAAGGGCAACGTCTCGTTCGGATCGCGCATGTTGGTTCGCAAGGCTCACCGCTGCAATTACTATTATAACTATCTCGCTAACGTCTTCTTCACCACGCTGGTGAATACGCTGGTGAACATCAACTTCACCGACGTGGAGACGGGCTCTAAAGCGTTTGACGGAAAGCTCATCCGCTCCATCGATATCAAGTCATCTGGATTCGAAGTCGAAATCGAGATGCTCTTCAAGCTGCGTCGCGCTGGGGCGACGTTTTACGAAGTTCCTGTTTCGTACTACGGCCGAACCCTGGAAGAAGGAAAAAAGATCCGTTTCATCGACGCGATCTGGACGCTGCTTGCGATCTTCAAGCACTCGATCTTCGGTAAGAGATCTACGCCAACGCTCGAGAGCGCAGGCTCTCAGCGCGATCTTTTGACCGAGAGCTGATACAGACGGCTGCATCCCATCGCTCCGACTAAGACGACAAAGCTCATTCCTTGGGCAACTAAGACGAGATCCATCCCGACTGTAGCGACGTGATAGCGCCAGACATCAAATGAATGGGCGATGGCGGACGCCAAAAGCGCGCATAAGTAAAAAACAGTCATCGCCGCGGTGGCAAATGCAGCCCGAAACAAAAGATGGTCTTGGAGCTTGGGCTTTCGAATACGAACCGCGATTAACCCAAAGATAAGCAGAATACCCAGCGGCACGAGCCAGGCGCTGATTTTTCCGGCGCTTCTTAGCAGGCGTAAACTCAGGTTCTCGGCCCAGGAGTCTTGGCTCAGCAGGCCTTGGCTCTCTCCTCCTAAGGACATTTCCCCAGGTGGGGGAAGATACTTCTGGATCAAATGCCCTTCGGTTTTGAAGGTGGAGCTCGTAAACTCGATTTTCTGGCTATGAAAGTAAGTCGAATGGCTCGCCACGAAGGAGATCTGCTTAAATACCTTTGAAAGAAGATAAGAAGGGTGGCTAATCATCGCACGTCGATAAATCGCCGAATAGAAACCGGCTTCTTCCCGTCCCTCGGGATCTTTGAAGACAGAACGGATCAACTGATCAAAATCGGCACCTGCTAGGCAGTAATCCCCGACAAAACCCAGCAATCGATAGCTTCCGCCGGGACCTTGGTCCAGGTAACCCTGAAGCTTATCGGCGACTTTCCTCAAAAACTCGGGGGAGTAACCCGCCACTTTGTAATCAGACTCACGCAGGTACTGGACTACGGGCGGAGAGGCGAAGCAAAACAGCAGTTTCTTGGAGAAAGTCCGGGCGGTCAGGCCGTCATAGCGCTCGGTTTGCACCACTTGGAATAAAAACGCGCCCAATAAAATAAATCCGCTGACCGTCGCCGCCACGATCTTGGTTCGATCGAGTTGCTTTTTTTTCCACTCTGAAAAAACCTGCCAGCCAAAAACGGTGACAAGAAATGCCACCAAGCAAATCCCGTGGGGCTTAAAGAACATCGAGCTCATCGCCAAAGCGAGACTCAAACCAAACGCAGCAAACCGATGCTTTAAGCGTCGTTTAAGCCCACAAAAAAGCAATCGCCCGCCGAAACCGTAAGTAGGAAAATAACAGCCCCGGCATCAGCGCAAGAGAGCCTCCGATCATCCGATGACCGATCAACCTAAATCCAACTGCGTTCAGAAACAGCCCGAGGCTTCCCATGTAGAGCTTGCTCCACGCGTTTTTTCGAAGCACTTCGCTAAAGCACGACGCTGGCTCAAGGTAATTCCGGATGTGGCGGCTAAGAACAAAAAGCAGAGCCTGAGCTTGAACAACGGTCTTCATCGTCCCGCCTACACAAGACGACGATCGGAAACAAAAGCCCCGTAGCCGATCCCCATGCGCGCAGGCTGGCTGAAAGTTTCTCAAGCCCTTGGCCCAGGTCACGAAGGGATTATACCCCAGGAATCCCCCTCGTAAATCATGGGCACTTGACCGGAAATCCTGGGAAGAATCTGAAAAAATAGAGAAATGACAGCTAACGCGCCCAGAATAAGAGGCGCAGCAAGTTTGATCCGATCAGCCCAATTAGCTCGATGCTTGCGGCCTGCCGATGGAGTCATACTGGAATCCCATCTTCATGCTTGGATCATACAGATTTTAGAGCGTCTGCAGACGAGCGCCGCGAAGCCGCCGCACTTCGTTTAAATCCACCTGCCTAAACTCGTTCCATTCGGTCACGACCAAGAGCAGATCGGCGCCCTCAAGCGCCTCCAAAGGCCCCTTGGTGCATTGGATCGACTCCGCCTTTTTGCCCAGCTTAGACTTCAGCCAGGCGCTGGAGGCTTCCATCGCAGCGGGGTCAAACGCGCGCACGGAGGCCCCCAGGCCTACAAGCTCCTCGATGATTGCGAGAGCTGGTGCGTCGCGGATGTCATCCGTATTGGGCTTAAAGGCCAATCCCCAAACCGCAATCGCGCTGCCGGAGATCTTGCCGCTCAAAAGCCGGTCGATCTTCTTCAAAATCCATTCACGCTGATAGGCGTTTGCGACCTGAGCCGCCTCGACGATTCGCAAAGGCGTTTCGCTGCGCTTAGCCGTAGCGACGAGAGCGGCAGTATCCTTTGGAAAGCAGGAGCCTCCGTATCCGGCACCCGCATGTAAAAAGTGCCGTCCGATGCGGTGATCCAAGGACATGCCGACGCGGATCTTCTCGACGTCGCCACCGACCTTCTCGCACAAGATCGCAAGCTCGTTCATGAAGCTGATGCGTGTGGCTAAAAAAGCGTTGCATGCGTACTTGGTCAGCTCGGCCGACACAGGATCCATACGAACAATCTGCTCAGGCGAAGAGACAAACGGGGCATACAGCGCCGCCATCTTCTCAAAAACATCGCGACGATCGGTTCCCACGACCACGCGGTCGGGCTTTAGGAAATCCATCACCGCGCAGCCTTCGCGCAAAAACACGGGATTAGAGACCACCGAGATATCGAAAGACGTCTCTTGCTTCATCCAGCGCTCAACGACCTGGTGAGCGCCGACAGGAACGGTGGACTTATTCACGACCAGAACTGGTCCATCCAGGCGCTTGGCCACTGACCGCGCCGCGCTTTCCAAAAAACTCAGATCCGGCTCGCCGGTGGACGAGGCGGGCGTGCCTACGGCCAAAAACAAGACTTCGGCGCCAGCCACGGCTTCGGCCACATCGGACGTGAAGCTGAGACGCCCTTCGCGCTGACCGCGACGGACGATCTCCTCTAGTCCAGGCTCGAAAATAGGAACCTCGCCGCGGCGCAAGCGCTCGACTTTGGACTCATCCTTATCGAGGCAAACGACGCGATTGCCCGTATCCGCAAAGCAGGCCCCTGCCACTAGCCCTACGTACCCGGTTCCAACGACTGTGATTCGCATATCAACCAGGTGTTCCCAAATTCACTTAAAAACCGCCACTCTTTTCTGACCCGACGGCCCGGCGAACTACCTCGCGAGCCATCGGAAAAGAGCACGTAAAAGCCGGCGACACGGCGTTGAGCACGTGGGTCGAAGCAGCGTCGCCCTCGATCACGAAGTCGCCCACGAGGTTCCAGGTGCGCAGGTCCAGCAATTGAGCGCGAATCCCCGGAGGCGCCCAGTCTGCCAGAGGCAGGCGCTGCGTGGGCTGCAGCAATCGCTCTGCAAGCGACTGAAGCACCTGTCGCGAATGCTTCTTGAGCTCCGTCCAGGCAAAGGACCTAAATCCCCCCGAGTTCTTGGCAAACATCCCCGCAAACAAGTAAACGCACTCCGCTAGCTCAGAGAGCCGCATCCGCGAAAATCCTTCGTAGTTTTCTCTCCAAAACGCGGGCGCGGCCGTTGGACCCACTTTTACGTTTTGATCCACCGTCAGCGTGAGGTGAACCCCTAAAAACGGCATCTTGAGATCCGGCACGGGATAGATGTGGGCCCTGAGCGCCACTTGGCCCGGCGCGTGCTTGAGATAGAGACCTTTGAACGGCGCAAGCAGGTAGTTGCGGCCAAACCCAAAAGCCTTGCCCACTCGATCCGCGTAAAGACCCGCGCAATTGATGACATGGCCTGCCTCAAAAGGGCCCTTCGAAGTGAGAACCAACTGTCCTTCGCGGCCCAAAAAACGCGTTTCAAAAAAGAACTTCACGCCCGCTTGCCGAAGGTCGTCCCTCAAAGTCGCGCAAACCTGCTTGGAATCTACGGTAGCGGTGAGCGGCGAGTGCAAAGCGCGCTGCGTGGTGCGAGCAAGCGGTTCGATCTCACCCAGCTGCCGCTCATCGAGCCAGTTGAGCTCGATGCCATTGCGATCCCCGCGACGCTTGAGCTCCTCAAGGCCTGCGATCTCCGCTTCGTTTTGAGCCACTACGACCTTGCCACAGGCGTTGTGCGACAATCCGCGCTCCTGGCAATACTCCCGAAGCGCCTGGTTTCCTTCTTTGGTGAACCGCGCTTTGAGCGAGTCGGCGGCGTAATAAAACCCCGCGTGCAGGACCCCGCTGTTTCGGCCGCTGGCGTGCTGAGCGACGTCCGTCTCTTTTTCGATAAGCGTGATGGAGGCTATGGGCTGAACCTTTCGAAGCTCGCGCGCGACGGCCAACCCCATGATCCCGCCGCCTATGATGAGGAAATCCGACTTCTCAGCCATCCTACCTGTGCTAACAAATAAGAACCCATGACTCAATCCAAGGCCCTGAGCTTTGATCGCATTTGTTGGCTAGGCATCCTGCTGCCTTTGTCCATCGACAACATGCTGAGCCTGCCCTTGGGCAAGTTCAATATCCGGATCAACTACCTCTTTGCGGCTCTGTACTGCGCGGTAAGAGGAACGCAGGCTCTTAGAGCCTACCTCTCGAAAAAGAAACTCACTCTCTCAGCGGCACCCCTGACGCGCCAGATGCAGGTAGCGATCTTGGGCTTCGCTCTTTGCGGCGCTCTGGGGATCTTTTGGAGCGAAAACCCAAAACGATCCGTCGCGTATTGGGTTTGGACCGTCGGAACGCTTGCTACCTTGCCCTGGCTGATCCGATCTCTTCATCAAAGAATCGGCCTGGCCGTATTGAAATCCCTGCTGCTGTATTTTTTGGCGCAAAGCGTGCTCATCACTTGGGATTTTGTCGTTCATAGCTTGGGAGCAGGATCCTTGGCTATCGGCCGAGTATTCATGGCAACGGCCGCAAGGCCTCACGCGTTTTATCAAGAACCCAACTACTACGCGGGCTTTGCGATTCTCATGCTCACAGGCATCAGACTCAAGCTGCCTGAGCTCAAAGCGGCTCGAGATCGCGCTTGGCTTCAGGGGGCGTTCTTGCTTGGGCTGCTGAGCCTAGCGCTTTGCACCTCGAAGATGGGTTACGCCTGGGTCGCAGCCTACGGAGCGTGGGAAGCACTGAGCTGGGTCGCTCGCCGCTGGAGCCGACGCGTGTCCACTGCCGCTCTACTAGCGGCGACCGTAGCCATCGGAGGAGCCCTCTGGCAAGCGGCTCCCCAGTTAGGCGAAAAACTCAAGCGCGACGAGAGCACCCAAGAGCGCATCGAATCCGCGCGCGCCGCCACACGGATCGCAGTCGAGCATCCCCTCTTTGGTGTGGGGCCTGGAGCTGCGGGAGCGTACTACTCCCGGCATGGATTGGACGCGTGGGAGGGGTTTCCTTACCTCCACGGAAAATCCAAAGAAGAGTGGCGCAGCCTTCCGCTGAGCAATAACCTTTGGACCGAAATCATGTCCGAGTGGGGCTTTGTCGGGTTCTTCTTTTTCGTAAGTTTTCTCGTCGCCCTGGCCGTAAGGCCCTTTGAGGGCTCCGATCGCTGGCTCGTTACCCTTTCGATTCTCGTGGTCTATGCCGCAAGCCAAACCTTGGCGCGCTTTGATCTGTGGGTTTTGCTCTCGCTCTTAGGGGTGATTCAGGTGCGGGCGGGTGGCAAAGGCTTAACCTGATGGCTCTGAGCCATCTGCGGGTAGCGGCCGAGAGCATCAATAAATGCGATCGCCTTATCGATTTGAGTCAAAAGCACGCATCCCCTTCGGATTGCCGCTTGCCTGACCTGAGATCCATTGGAGAGCTCGGCGCGCCTAAAATTCTTGGGCACATTGATCACCCAGTCCACCTGGCCTGAATAAATCAGCTCCAATGCGGAAGTGGCCGAACCGCTCTCACCCGGCCACGAAGCCCAATGGGTTTGAACCCCGTGCTCTTCCAAAAAGCGCGCTGTTCCGGAAGTGGCGTAGATGGGCACTTGCAGGCGCTTAAGCACATTGAGGCAGGGCAAGAAGCGCTGCTTTTGCTCCACCGTGCCGGCGCTCAGCAAGATGCCTTTTTTCGGAAGCCGGTGATGGGTCGAAAAAAGCGAAAGCAAAAGCGCTTCGTCAAAGGTGGGCGCGATGCAGCCCACTTCGCCGGTTGATGCCATCTCAACGCCTAAGACCGGATCGGCCCCATCGAGTCGGGTGAAACTAAAACACAGGAGCCTTAACCCCAAATCCACTTTAAAGGCTTGAGGCTGCCCCATCCCCGGACCTTGGCTCCGATTGCGGCCTCTGTGGCCAACTCCGCGAGATTCACTCCCACTACTTTGGAGACAAACGGAAACGAGCGCGAGGCTCGCGCGTTGCACTCGATGACCAAGATCTCCCGGTCGTTGGCTAAGAACTGGAAGTTGGCAGGCCCATTGAGATCAAGCGCTTTTGAAATCTCGTGCGCGGCGGCTAACACACGCTCTTGAATTCGATCCGGCACGCCGGTCGCAGGACAACGAATCGTCGCGTCCCCCGAATGCACGCCCGCGTCTTCGATATGCTCGCTCACTACGGCAGCAACGAGCTTTCCGCTCGATGCGACGCCGTCCACTTCAAGCTCGCGCATGCCCTGATGAAATTTCGAAAGAACCACAGGGTGATCCGGTGAGACGGATTGGGCAAGCGAGAGAAAGTGATCCAGCGAATCCGGGGTCGTCGCAACGTTCATCGCGGCCCCCGAAAGCACGTAGCTCGGGCGCACAAGCACCGGAAATCCCACGCGCCCAACGAACGCCGAGACTTCGGCAGCCGTGCGGGCCTCTGTCCATTGGGGCTGGCCAATGCCGACCGAATCCAGGATCTGCGAGAAGCGTCCCCGATTCTCGGCCCGGTCCACCGCATCTGCGCCATGGCCTAACAGCTTGAGTCCCGCGCGCTCGATGCCTGCAGCTAAGCGATTGGGCAGTTGACCGCCCATCGAAGCGATCACTCCCGCGATACCTTCGATCTCAGCGATGTCGCGAATGCGCTCGAGCGTCATCTCCTCGAAGTAAAGCCTGTCGGAGCGGTTGTAATCCGTAGACACCGTCTCGGGATTGCAATTGAGGATCACGCTCCGCCATCCGTGCTTTTGCAAGGCACGCGAAGCCGAAACAGCGCACCAATCGAACTCCACGCTCGTTCCGATGCGGTAGGTGCCGCTCCCTAGCACGAGCGCGCCTTGAGTCGTGGGCTTGGACGCCTCGGATCGATCCCCCCAGTAAGTCAGATAGAGATAGTTCGAAGGCGTGTCGTACTCCGCTGCGGTCGTATCGATCTTCTTTGCTACGGGCCTGACACCCGCGGCTTCGCGCGCCTTGCGAACACCAAGAGACGCTTGCTCCAACTCCCTGGGCTTAGTGCCCAAAGCGGGCTCGCGCAAAAAGGCCACCTGATCATCCGAAAACCCCATGCGCTTCCATCGCTGCCAGGTCGGCATGTCGATCTTCTGCAAAACGGCGGTGCGGCGAATTTCGGCCTCGGTCTCAACGATCTCCTGGAGCCTGCGCAAGAACCAAAGATCCACTCCGCTGAGGCGCTTGGCGTGCTCGAGCTCCCCGCCCCGACGCAAGAACTCGATGGCCGCGAACATGCGCGCATCAGTGGGCTGGGCAAGCTCCGCTTCGAGCTGCGCGTCGCTGAGTACCGATGTCACCGAGAGGCCCAGGCCGTTTTCGGTGACCATTCTTACGCCCTTTTGAAGCGCCTCGGCGATCGAACGTCCGATGGCCATGACCTCGCCTACGGACTTCATGGCCGAGCCTAGCTTGCGCGAAACACCGCTAAACTTACCCAAGTCCCACCGGGGAATCTTAACGACGACATAATCCAGCGCCGGCTCAAACAACGCGCAGGTGTTGCCTGTCATCGGATTACGAATCTCAAGCAGCGTCTTGCCGCTCACCACTTGGGCCGCCACCCAGGCGATGGGATAGCCCGAAGCTTTGCTTGCCAGAGCACTTGAACGCGACAGGCGCGCGTTGACCTCGATGACGTAAAACTCCAGTCGATCGGGGCTCAGGGCGTATTGCACATTGCATTCGCCGACCACGCCCAAAGACTCGACGATCTTAAGCGAGGCGTTGCGAAGCATCTGGTACTCGTCATCCGAGAGCGTCTGGCTGGGGCAAAAAACAATCGAATCGCCGGTGTGGATGCCCAGCGGGTCGAAGTTCTCCATATTGCAGATGGTGATGGAGTTGCCCGCGCCATCTCGCATGACCTCGTACTCAAGCTCCTTCCAGCCCTTCAAAGATTTCTCGATCAAGACCTGGGGAGAGAGGGCTAAAGCAGCGCTGACGAGCTTTTGAAGCTCGCCTTCGTCTGAGGCAAAGCCGCTTCCCAATCCGCCCAGAGCGTAAGCAGCGCGAATAATGACGGGATAACCGATTTGCGAGGCAGCGCGCCTGGCGTCCTCCCAATTCGAAGCCGCGTGGCTGGGCGGAATCGGCATTTCGATCTCGCGCATCCGAGCGGCAAAAAGCTCGCGGTCCTCTGTCAGTCGCAAGACGTCCACTGGAGTGCCTAGGTTTTGCACCCCGAAGCGCTTGAGCGTCCCGCGATCTTCCAGACCGATGAGGCAATTGAGCGCCGTCTGTCCGCCAAACCCGCCGACAATGGCGGCAGGCCGTTCAGCTTCGATGACCTTTTCGACCCACTCCGGCTCGACAGGATAAAGATAAACTTGGTCTGTGTAAGCAGGGTCCGTCTGAACGGTGGCGATGTTGGGGTTGACCAGAATGACTTTCGCGCCCAGCTCCTTGAGAGCTTGGATCGCTTGCGTGCCTGAATAATCGAATTCGCCTGCTTGGCCGATGGACAGACCGCCGGAGCCCAGGAGCAGGACTTTCTTTCCGCGCAGGTCTAGCGACATCGGGCCTCCACGCGCTTGACGAACTCGTCTAGGATCCACGCGCTATCGCGCGGGCCGCCAGAGGCTTCCGGATGAAACTGAACGCTGCAATACGCGCCGCTTCGGTGCCTGATTCCCTCAAGCGTCCCGTCGTTGGCGTTCACAAACCAAGGCGCCCAATCCGCCGGAAGCGATTGAGAGTCCACGACATAGCCGTGATTTTGAGTCGTGAGCATTCCTCGCTTGCTTCGAACGCCCTCGTTGATCTCGACTACAGGCTGGTTGTGGCTTCGATGCCCGTAGCTTAAACGCGAGGTCG
>JBGAWT010000058.1:0-15454 GCA_044227445.1 Bdellovibrionia bacterium
TCACCTCGATTTTGGCGTTTGTCGCCAAGACTCAATCCGTGGGTTTAGGCCTGACCCTGATGTTCTTTTTTTCGATCGGGTTGGGAACGATTCTTTTGGGCGTGGCAATCTTCGCCGGCTCGCTTCAAAAACTTCCGCGCTCCGGTACTTGGATGGTACGCATCAAGACCGGAAGCGGATTGATTCTGCTGGGCTTGGCAGGCTACCTTGTCTACCGATCTGGCCAACTTGGAGGGATTTGACCCATGTCTTCAGTGAAAGCTCCTCGCACCCTTTATGCCTTAGGCGCCCTTCAGATTGTGGGAATCGCGCTCGCATCCGTACTGACTCAGATCTTTTACGAAGAGCGATCAGGACTGGCGAGCTTCAAATCACTCTGCTCCGTTAACGCGACTTGGGATTGCAACCTAGTCGCTGCAAGCGTGGACGCGGAGCTTGTCGCGGGCCTGCCACTTTCGAGCTTCGCGGCCGGTTGGTTTATCCTTGGCCTAGTTCTAGTTTTCGCGGCGCTCAACCGCTTTTGGCGGCGCGAAGCCGTGCGCGCCTTGCTTTTGCAAAGCTCGGTCGGATTACTGGCGACGCTCTACTACCTGGGCATTATGGTCATCAAACTTAAGACCTATTGCCTGTACTGCTTGGGAATGGACGCCGTGAACATCGCTTCGTTTGCCATCGTCCTGATGCTCAAGCCTGAAGGAATCCGCCAGATGAAACCTGAAAAACCAAAGTGGAGATTCTTCGCCATAGCCGGCCTGCTCTCCATGGGAATTTCGGTCTTTGGACTGAGGGCCATGGATCGAGCCGCACTTTCGACCTCGGAGATTCAGATGCGGGCTAACTCCATTCTTTCGCAATCTCCCGTTGCCGTGCGCTCCGGCCCCCAATACGCATCCATCGGCCCAGAAAATGCTCCCGTCACGGTCGTGGAATTCGCTGACTTTCAGTGCCCTTCTTGCCGCATGGGGGCCTTCGTGGTCCACGCGCTTCAGCGCGCGATGCCCAACGACGTCAGGCTTGTGTTTCGTCACTTTCCGCTCGACCCGGCCTGCAACCCCGAGATGAAGCGCTCGCTGCACCCGGTAGCCTGCCAAGCAGCGGCGATGAGCTGGTGCGCGTTTAAACAGGGCAAGTTCGCTGCGGTCTATGAGGATCTTTTCGAAAACCAGCAATCGCTCATTCCGGGGCCCGCTCTCGTTGACCGCGGGATTGCCTTAGGAATGGAAAAAGCCTCGCTCGAGACCTGTATGAAGTCCAGCGAAGCGATGGTCGCGCTTCGAGATGATATCGACGAAGCCGTGCGACTGGGAATTCAATACACGCCCACCCTCTTCATCAACGGCTACAAGATCGAAGGAGCTCAACCCGCGCCGATCTTAAAGGCCATCGCGCAAGAGTTGATCTCCAGACGTAAGAAAACGACGCCTACGGGCTACGCCGCCAAGTGATCGATAGCCACTGCCACCTGCACTACGACTTCGCACCCAAAGGGGTGGACGTCGTCGTGAGCGAAGCTCGCGACGCTGGGGTGACCCATCTGGTGACCGTCGGAGTAGACCTCGAGACAATGGACGCGATCCAGAAAACCTCGGAGCGCTTCGACAACGTCTTTCATACGGTTGGCGTGCATCCGCACGAAGCTACTACTCTGTCTGACGAAGGCATCGAGAAACTGCGCGCTGCTGCAGCCCATCCCAAGTGCCGCGCGATCGGCGAGGTAGGTTTAGACTACTACTACGAGCACTCTCCTCGCGAAGCGCAGATGCAATGGATGGAGCGCCAACTCGATCTGGCCCTGGAGCTCAAACTCCCTGTAGTCATTCACGGACGAGAGGCCGAAGCCGACCTGCTTTCGCTGCTCACGCCTTATGCGAAAAAAGCGGGCACGAGCACTGAGCGTCCGTTCGTAGGCGCTCTTCATTGCTTCACCGCAAGCTATGCATTTGGCAAGGCGTGCCTGGATCTGGGCTTTGTGATCTCGTTCTCGGGCATCCTGACCTTTAAAACAGCGGATGATCTCCGCATTTCGGCACAGAAATTCCCACTCGATCGACTGATGGTCGAGACGGACGCTCCTTACCTGGCCCCGATTCCGATGCGCGGAAAGCGCTGCGAACCAGCCATGGTCATGCACACGGCCCGAGCGCTCGCTCAGATCAAAGGCGTTGAGCTCGAGGAACTGGATCGCGCGACGAGTGCGACCGCGCGCTCGTTATTTCGAATCTGAGGACGTACCGGCGTCGCTCATCCCACCGGTTGTTTCGGACATCTTCTGGGTCGAGTCGTGCATCTCGTCCATCTTCTTTTCAGTCGGCGTCTTGTAGATCACCTGTTTCTTCTCGAAAGCCTTTGCCTCGATATCTACCGTCTTGATCGAAACTTCGGGATCACCCTGTTTGTGGTATTGGAACGCGAACTGGAGCTTAAACTCGCCCTTATAAAACCGTTCAACTAGGCCGCTGCCGAGCGTTTTCCAAAAAGCATCTTGAATCTCATTCAAAAAGGACCTGAGGTTGGTGACATAACCGGCTTGTCCCCCGCCGTTGCCCTCGCATTCCTCGTCGATATACACCCCAAGGGTGAGGAGCTTGTCAGTTACTGAGCCGATGCGCGCTGGGCGACTCGAATAAGAACCATCCGCCTCGCGAACGATCTCTCTCATCTTGCCGAGCTTATGCGTGAAAACAGGCTCGCACCCAATCACTCCAGAATAGGAAATCTTGAGTGCAGGCTGTTCATCGAGAACATCGGATTCGATTATGACCGGAGATTTCGCGCTCTCGTAAACAAGGTAGTTGATCGCGGCTTGAGCGCTGTTGGACTGCAGCCCCATCACCATCGCGAACAGAAATAGAATTTGCATGTGATTTTCCCCCTCAGGAATAGCCCGGATAACACAAGTTTGCCGCACCGCCTCCACAAAAGCGCATTGACCAACCTGTTTTTTGCGACTACCCCTCGAAGACAGGGGGAAATTCAATGACAAGCAGGAAATTAGCATTCGCGCTCGTGTGCGCATTCGTAGCCTCAGGCTGCGGCATGATGAAGAATCTCGACGAGATGCACGACTCGACCGTCAAGATGTCCGAAACAACCGGTGGAATGAGCGATACCACCACCAAAATGGCGGACACCACAGGGAACCTATATAGCGTCACAAGCTACACCTATTTTGACCTGAGACTCAGCGGCGCAGCCACGCTGCGAACCGATCAGATCCGCGCATTGAAGGAGTCGCGTGGACCGGAAGCCAAGGCGATCGCGGCAGCGACGCTTTTCAATGCCTTCGAGTTCCAGCTCTGGAAGGACTTTGGCGCTGATACCCCTGAGGCTCGCGAGAAGCTTTTCGTCGCGGGCGTGAAGGAGTTTTGGCATCGCTGGGCTGAGTTCGCTGACCGCGAGAACACGAAGAATTACACCGACGTCAATCCTGCAAACGAAGACGAAGACAGTTTGAACCGATATTCCCTAGCTATCACCTCCCATCAGGTGAGCGATCATCAAATCGTCCAGGCCGACGTTCGCGGATTCGAACCCGTCACCATGCAACAGCTCATCGAGGAAGGCATTGACGCGGGCTACCGTCTGTCTCAATACAAGACCAAGAACGCGGACCTCAAGGAACACGAGGCAGTTGCATCCCTCGAATGGCGCAAGAAACTCTACTTCTTGCAGGTGCGCATGAATCGCTTGGCTGCGATGGCTTTGGCAAAAATCTCGCACGTCGAAGAGGGCTTGCTTCCTAAAGTGATCATGTACCTGTTCTCGTGGCAGGGATGCTTAGGCAACCAAACTGAGACCGAGCTTTTGGAATGGACCAAATGGCTCCAAGAAGCCAACCGTACTGCAGCGGTGATTTCGAAATACACGGCACCTACGGTGGATAGCGCTGTGAAGAAGATCTACATGCATTTCGATGCTCAGAAATCGCTCGAACAACGCACGAAGATCGCTCTTCCAGGCGATCGCCTGATCAATCAAGCGGCCAAGAACTTGGCCTTAGAAGGCCTGGTTAAGGAAATCGAGAAGTTCAAGACGATGGCCGGCCAGAACTAAGCTTGTCTAAACCCGACGGGCTGCTTCGCGCTAAAACGCGGGCAGCCCGTTTTTTTTTGCCCGATTACGCGTATACTTCTAGACATGTCTCGACGGCTTGGCTCATTTTCGCTGCTTGGCTTCATCCTTCTAGCGGGAGCCTGCGCCTCGAATAACTCGAGCAACACTTATTTCGGCTCGGGTTCAGCTTGGCGCTGGACGATCAGCAATACCAATTCAACGAGCGGAACCTTCACGGGAGCGGAGTCCTCCACCGGTCTTTCGGTCAGTGGAGCGTTCACGCGCCCTTCCAACGGATTGCTCTTGCTCAGCGTGGATACGACCTCAAACGCGCTTCGCATCTACCCCCAAAAATACTTTGCGCTTGATGCGCCGGGCGTAGCTCTCTTTGTCGAACCGATGATCACTGGCACCGAGAGCCAGCCTCTCGTCAACATCGCCTACCGCGCATGCCCCACCGCCGCGCAAACCGGAAATTGGATCTTCTCCCAGCACAGCAGCTCTTCGGATTATTCAGCAAGCACCCTAGGCCCCTTCGGGACTTTCTCGCTCGCAATCAACACCGGAACGGGCGTGACTTCGGTAACCTTTCCGACTTCTTATACGCTCGATACAGGCTACGGATCGGTGACCAACTCAAACACAGTGGCAGGAACCTGCAGCTCAGCTACCGCGACTTCGGCTTTTGGGCCTATGTACCTGCATTCGAGCGGGGTCGGCCTGCTCAAGACCACAGGTGCTGAGGCTTACCTCATGCTGCCGGCCGCTGCGATTAGCACCGCCTCAAACCTCGACGGCAATTATTCTGGAATCGGTTACGACGGTTACTCGACGGTGACTTTTCCGTTTACCGCTGTGGCGTCTGGCGGAACGATCACCACGACTTACCTATCGGCTACCGATGTTTCGACGAGTGTAGGTACGGGACCGTCACTCACCATCACGGGTTTGGACACGCCAAGCGCGGGCCTCATCGAAGCGACTCTCACGGTCTCTGCCACGACACGCAACATGGCTTGCCTCGCGTCGCGCGCGCCTCTGAGCACCACGCGCAAGGTGATCTGGTGCGTAGGCCAATCGCCGACTCAAGCCAGCAAGCCGTTTAATCTGTTCCTTGTTCAGCAACCTTCGTAGGGCCCTTGTAGAAATACCGGCCGTACTGCTTATTGAGCGCCGTCCATTCGCCCGGCGTTTGGTCCTGAGCGACGAAGCGCGAAATGGCGTTCACCTTGGAATCCAGGTCATCGATCATATGAACGAGCCAGGCCTCGAGCGAGGCGGGTTCCTTAGGGGAACCGTATTCGAGCTTCCCGTGGTGAGCCAAAATGACGTGTTTGACTAAAAGCTTCTTTTCCCACGGAAAACGCCCAGGCATCCGACCGGGCTGGGATTCGAGCCAACCGATCTTGCGCTCCACGAGCTCCACGCCCATGACGTGATGGCCGATGAGGCGGCCTTCGGTGGTGTAGTCCGTGAGACGCTCGTAGGAGAGCTCCCAGAGCTTTCCGATATCGTGGAAGAACCCGCCTAAGAATAGCAGATCGCGATCCACGATAGCTCCGTAGTGCTTGGATAGGGCATCCAAGATCCCGGTGATCGAAACGACGTGCTCCAAAAGCCCCGTGCGGTAGGCATGGTGCACGCTCTTGGCTGCCGGCGCGCGCTTGAGGCGATCGATGATCTCAGGATCATCAATTAAAACAGCCTCAGCGAGCGACCGGTAAAAAGGATCCTGCATCGAAGCGATGTATTGGCACAGAGTCTTGTACAGAGACTCCGGATCCAAAGCGCTTTCCGAAATGAACGCTTTAGGATCCGCCTCGTCCTCGCGCAGGACCTGCGCCTGCTCGATGACGATTTGTTTTCGGCCCAAGTACAGCTGGCAACGCCCTTCAATCCAAACCAGCGTATCGGGAACGAGTTGTCCGACGTAACGATCCACCCCATCCCAAATCTTCGCATCCACTTCGCCGGTGCGATCAACCAAGGTCAGAGTCATGTACGGACGCCCGGTCTTGCCCACCGCCATAGCGGAGGCACGAACCAAAAAGGGCGAAGCGATGCTGTCCTTGTCTTTGATGTCCCTGAGGAACTGGGTTTTTTCGCGAAACATGAGTTCGGGGGTCTTACCCACTGATCCCCTTCTCGGCAACCCAGCAGTTGCCGGAGGGCTCAAAATCTTCTAATGAAAAGGAATGACTGGGATTTTTCGCCACGCTCCGAGCGCTTGGGTGTCTTTAGAGGGCCCCGATGCGGCTGATTTCCTACAACGCCTCAGCACGGTTAACGTGCGGGCGCTCGAAGTAGGCACAGGCGCGCCCGGTTGCTTTTTGAACGCCCAGGGAAAAATCCAAGCTTCGTTCTGGGTCTGGCGCTACGGACCCGAGAGCTTTGGCTTTGAAGTCGAGCGCGGTGCGGATGATTCGTGGAAGAAAGCACTCACCGGATTCATCGACCTTTATACATTTGCCGAGAAGCAGGCACTCACGGACGTCACGGAGCTTGAGTGCGCCTGGGTCTTGGGCTGCCCCTTCGGACTTGCTGCTCTCAGTACGCAAGCTCTGGAGGTAGGTGTCAGGCTTTGCAATCACGGAGATCGCGATTTTGGGTCACCTTGGATCTCTGTCTGGGGACGAAAAGCGGAGCTACAGACCTGGCTGGCTCAGCAAAGCGAGAAAGATCTCGATCTCAGGGAACTGGAGCAAGCTCGCATTCACCACCTCACCCCGCGCGTGGGCGCGGAGATCACCTCAGAGGCTTCGCCTGTCGAAGTGGGCCTCAGGCACGCTGTGGCTGACAACAAGGGCTGCTACCCCGGGCAAGAAGTCATCGAAAAAGTCATCGCCTTGGGCTCGCCTGCGCGAAGACTCGTGAGACTTTCGTTTCAAGGCTCGGCTCCCCAAGCCCCTAGCGCAGTGAAGACCGCAGGCGAAGGCGGCCAAGAAGTCGGCACTCTTACCTCGGTAGGCGGCAATGAGGCTTTAGCGCTCGTTAAGAAGATCGCCGCCAAGCAGGATCTAGAACTTCAGCTCTCCACAGGCTCGTTGGCTCGCATCGAAGAGATCGCCCCGTATGCATAGAATCTTAGGTGCTTTGCTCTTAGCGCTGCTCCTCGGTGGCTGCGCTACGACCGGAAGCCCCGACATCGGCAATGCCTATGGCATCACGCCTTTTGCTGCCTGGAAGAGCATTGAGACGGAGCATTTCCGCTTTCATTTCCCCGAAGAAATGCAGCCGATCGCGCAGTATCTGGCGGTCGAAGCCGAATCCATCTATTCATTTTTATCCCCACAGCTGTACTGGGAACCCAGCAAGAAAACTCATGTCACGTTGGTCGATAGCTCGGATCAAGCCAACGGATGGACCAATCCTGCATGGCGACCCGGAATCCTTCTGTATTCGGCGATGCCTGATTCGGCCAGCTCGCTGACGTACTACGACCGCTGGTACCGCATGCTGTTTTTGCACGAGTACACGCACTTTCTGAACATCGATGCGACTCGAAGTTTTTACACGCCGCTACGCTGGCTCTTTGGCGACATCATCATTCCAAATGCCCTTCAGCAATCCTGGATCCTCGAGGGCTTGGCCGTTTACTACGAAACCCGCCACATGAAAGGCGGCCGCGGTCGCAGTACCTACTGGGACATGGCGGTTCGCGCTTCGGTCATGGATAAGTCGCTCGACACGCACCAAGGCGTCACTTTGGATCGCATGACGGGAAGCACGCCTTATTTTCCGTGGGGTGAGATGTGGTACCTCTACGGATACGAGCTCACGCGCAGAGCGGCGCTGGCCAATACGACCGGCACGACCCAGGACAAAGACACGCTGCTCAAGACTCCCGAAGACTCTCTAGGCATCATCTCTTGGCGCTCGTCGGGAAGATTTCCCTACTTTATTTCGGGCAACTCCCAAAACGTTACGGGCAGAACATGGGAAGAGCATTGGGGCGACTGGGTGGCCGAAGCCCGCGAGCACGCCGAAAAGCAGCTCGAGCAAATCCGAAAGAATCCCGTTACGAGCTGGACTTGGCTGACTCAGCCTGACCTCAAGAATCACCGCGAAACCACGAGCGTAGCCGCTAGTCGCGACAGCCATTGGCTGGCCTACACACAGCGCTCCAGCGACGATTGGACAAGGCTCTGGTTGCGCGATCTCAAGACCGGTGAAGAGCGCAAGCTCATGGACACCTACGGGACCCAGCAGCTGGCGTTTGCGCAAGACTCCAAGACGCTGTGGTTTCATTCGATCGAGCGGCACCACAACTACAATTTGTACGGCGACATCTATGCGTATGATTTAGAGCGCGACAAGATGCGCAGGCTCACCTGGGGCGTCCGAGCGCGCGATCCGGATCTCTCGCCCGATCTCTCGCAGGTTGTTTACGCCAAACAGCTTCCGGGGCGCGTCAGCCTCATGGTCGCCCCAGTGAAATGGCAAGAGGGCACTCCCGAGGTAGGCGAAGAGCGCGTTCTTTGGAGCGCTGGATTTGCGGATCGCGCGGCGACCCCCCGCTTCACGGCGGATGGAAAGAGCGTCGTGTTCACGATTCACAAGGACGGCAAGTTTTCTGAAGAGCTCGTGATGATCGACGCCGCAGCGACGGCAGGGCAGCCCACGGAGCTCGTGGCCAATGGTTCGTTTTGCCGCTTTCCTGCGCTCGGGCCCGATGGATCGCTGTACTACGTGAGCGATGAGACGGGCTTGGACAACTTGTATCGGCTCAATTGGAAGTCTGGGCAGTTTGAGCACAAGCCCCAGCAGCTCTCGAACTTTTTGACCGGACTGAGATCTCCGGCAGTTGCGGGGTCGGGGCGCGTGTTTGGCGCGGGGTTTTCGTCCACCGGCTGGGAGTTGGTCGAAGCCGACATCCAAGCTCCAGTGGCAGCCACAGCCAAGATCGAGCCACCACTTGCGCCCGAGCCCTCTGAGCATTCGGCTGCAGCGCCGGCGGCTAAGGCCGAATCCGTCGCAACGGACTACAATGTTTGGCCCAGCATCCTGCCCCGAAACTGGAACCCGTACTTCCTGTACTCCGGAATATTTCAGTTCGGAGCCCAAGCCCGGGGCAACGACGCACTGGATCTCAATCAGTACGGGCTCATGGCAGGCTACACGACCCAAACTCTCCGACCTGATTGGGCAATCGGATACGCCAACCGAAACTTAGGCGCGACGTTCTCCATTACCCTGATGGATGCGACGACCGGCTGGTCTTATTTTGCTGACGGAACGCTGCTTCCGCCGATGAATACGTACACGCGAAGCTCTTCGCTCTCAGCGGCCGTGTCCTTCCCGGTGCAGTTTTTGTTTTCTACGCTCACTCCTTACCTGGCCTTCTCTGCCTCTCAGGACAATATCGCGAGGCCCGGAGCGAGCGATTACATCTCGCGCGGGCTCTATGTTCCTTACCTCGATGCGGGCCTGTCGTTCTCCTATGGACGAAGCTCGTCTTTAGGAATCACCACCGAACAGGGACGAGACATCTCACTGGCTTCTCGCGGCGCTCTTTACTCGGGCGTTCCCTACTGGAAGCTCTACGCATCAGAGACGGAGTATTTCAGACTCATCGGAAAACATACGATTCTCTCCCCTTCGATCAAGGCTCTTTGGTCGCCTAACGCCCCGCACGTGAGTTACGTGGGAGCGCGCGTCTCGGGCGCTTCGACCTACACCGGGCCTTCGGTCGTTAACTTCGGACCTCTCGGAAGCAGCTCGCTGACCCAACTGGCGCTTCGCGGATATCCCGGCATATCGCTGTACTCCCAGCTTGCGGCAACAGGGTCGCTGGATTTTCGGTTTCCTATCGCTCCGATCTTTAGAGGCATCTGGGGATCGCTGCCTCTGTTCTTTTCGCAGGTGCGCGGGCTTCTTTTTATAGAGAGCGCGTTCTTTCCGTTGGGCGACGCGGGCGGGCCATGGGTTCTGCCCACGGCAGGAGCAGGGATGGGAATCGATACGGAGTGGCTGCTCAACATCCCGCTCCAATTCTCGTTTCAGTTTAGCTACGGGTTCCGCTCGGATTGGGGAGGAGCCCCCCAGATGATCTTCAATATCGGATCAGACATCTTGTAAGGTCCGCCGTTTTATGAGGTAAGGAAAGCCATGAACAAACCCTTTGAAGGAAAAAAAGCTCTCATCGTAGGCGTCGCAAACGAACGAAGCCTGGCTTGGGCCATCGCCCGCACGCTTCATGAAGGCGGAGCCCGCCTGGCCTTTAATTTTCTGGGCGAAGCTCTTGAGCGTCGCGTGAGACCTCTGGCTGAGAGCGTGGGCGCAGACCTCGTCGCCCCTTGCAACGTGGCCAACGACGGCGAGATCGACGCCTTGTTTGAGCAGGTGAAGCAAAAGTGGGGACACCTCGACTATCTGATTCACTCCGTGGCATTTGCTAACAAAGAAGATCTCGAAGGCAGATTTGTGACGACCTCACGCGCAGGATTTCACACGGCGATGGATATCAGCGCCTACAGTTTAGTAGCTCTCGCTCGCCGGGCTGAGCCTTTGATGGAAGGCCGCGACGGCACGATCCTAACCATGTCTTACTACGGCGCTGAGAAGGTCATTCCCAACTACAACGTCATGGGCGTGGCCAAGGCCACGCTCGAAGCGTGCGTGCGCTACTTGGCCTGGGACATGGGACCTAAGAAGATCCGCGTTAATGCGATCTCCGCTGGCCCGGTTAAGACCTTAGCCGCAGCCGGCATTCGCGATTTTAGGACGATGCTCGCGGCTGCCGAAGAAAAGACGCCGCTTAAGGAAAACATCTCGGCCGAAGACGTCGGCGCATTAGCTGGCTTTTTGTGCGGCCCCGGCGGTCGCCACATCACGGGCTCCACGCTCTACGTGGATAGCGGCGCCCACATCATGGGCGGCTGATTTTTATGAGCGCTGTACCCCAGGCTGAGCTGCATAGACATTTGGATGTCTGCACGCGCATTTCGACTTTGCTTGAATGGGCTCAAGCCGATGGGCTTGAGGCTCAGAGTACAAGTCTTGCCGCGTTTCAAAACAAGATCTGGCTGACGGAGCCCCTGACTTCACTTGAGGCAGTCTTAGGGACGTTCAAGCTATTCCAACAGGTTTTGTCGCGACCCGAACGGCTAGTGCGCCTGGCTTTCGAAGCGGCGGAGGACTGCGCACGCGAAGGAACAAGCTACGTGGAGTTTCGCTACTCCCCTGCCTTTGTCGCCGAATACGGGCGCATCTCCTGGTCCGATATCCTGTTTGCCTTTGAGCAGGGTCTTGCGCGAGCCCGAGCGATGTACCCCCAGCTCAAAACTCCGCTCATCTGCATTTCCTCTCGCGAATACGGCCCCGATGAGGCGGCTCGCACCGTGGAGTTTGCGCTGGAGAATAAAAAGAGCTTTGTGGGAATCGATTTAGCCGGCGGCACGGGTGATTTTTCGTGCCGAAGGTTTGGCCAAGCATTTGCTCCAGCTGTTGCGCAAGGCATGGCGGTCACCGTGCACGCAGGCGAATCTGATGGGCCAGAGAGCATCTGGGAAGCCATCGAGATCTTGGGCGCCCGACGCATCGGTCACGGAGTTTCGAGCGTTAGGGACGAAGAGCTCATGCGCACTCTGCAGTCCCGTGGGATTTGTCTGGAAATGTGCCCCACGAGCAATTGGATCACGCGTGCTGTGCCATCTATTGAGGAACACCCTTTGCGACAGGTGATCGAAGCAGGCATTCCGGTTTGCATCAATACGGATGATCCAGGCGTGTTTCCTGTAACGCTGGGACAAGAGTATGAGTTGGCTCGCACAACACTAGGATTGAGTCAGGAGCAGCTGGAATGGTGCCGCAAGAGCGCGTGGGATTCGAAATTCATCGATTAGATAAGTACCGGACTAGTAAAAAGACCCCGTCCAATAACCAGGGCCAGTCGAGAGGGGCGTGCTGTAGCAGATGTCACCCATGCAATTGTAGGGATTGGTCTTCATGAAACCATTATTCATTGGACCGTAAGGGTAAGGAACGTAAGGCGAGTAAGACCCTCTTTCGCCCAGAGCCGTACCGCTTGAGAAAATGTCCGGGCGCTGCAATCTGAGCTGCGCCATTTGGGCATTCACGTCCGCCATGTGAGCGATATATTCGGGCGAGCCGGGGTGCGAAAGAATCCAAGCCGTCTGAGGGCTCATCGCGGTTGCAAACGCCGAGTTGGAACCCAGCAAAACGGCAACGAATCCGAAACTCAGCGCAAGACGACGAACGATTCTCATCCCTGTTGAAGAAGCAACAACAGTGCCAGATAGCACCACTTCTTATGCGGGGTGGCGGCATGAAAGCGTCTATCTTTTGTACAGGCCCAGCAGAGCCTGGCACGCGTAGTGATCGCTTAAATAGAGACCGTTTAATGGCTTGTTGAGCGCCAAGCGCGCTTCTTGGATCTTGAAGTGATTCGAAACAAAAACGTGATCCAGCTGGCTGCTTGAGTACCCCCACCCGCCATTCGAATCGAGCATACCCAGGTGCTTGAGCCACCGAGGGGGACGCGCCACCAGAGGATTGCTTTCGTCCCAAGTCGGCCCGTCCAGCGCGCCCCCTGCCCAGCTCCAGCTCGGATGAAGGATTGCTAAGAAACTGCCGTACCAGATCTCAAGCGCGGGATCGTAAGTGCCATTGTGATAAAAAAGATCAGGCCCGACGTTGAGATCCGCGCCCAGTATCGTGGGCAGCTCGGTTTGCGTGTGACTCAGCTTGGCGATCGTGGCGAGCTGCGAACGATGGACCTCACTCACTTCGGTGAACGGACTAAAAATCGTGTGGGCGTCGAGTATTCGCACGATCTTTCCGTTGAACTGGGTATGAGCTTCCAAAACTCCGAACCCTCTGCCGTAGGTCGTCTTAGAAAACGGTTGGAACGCGACCTTCTCAACAGGACCGCTAGTGAGAATCATCAGACCGTTTTTTTTGGGATCAATTGCCGCGACCGAGAATCCCCTTTTTGAAGCCCAATCTCGGTAGGCTTCCTGCGCCTTTCTGGTCCAAATCTCTTGAAGCATGAGCACGAAGGGAGGACGCAGCACGCTGTCTAAGACTTGGATCTGTCGCGCGAGGCGCGGCTCGACATCCGCGACGAACTCGATACCGAAAGCCTTTGCCAAGCCTGCGTTGTAGGAAATGGCCTGGATCCCCTCTTCGGCGCGTGCGGATACAGCGTTCAATGAGACAGAAATCAGCAGTAAAACGAATAAGTTATGCGCGCGTCTCATTTGGCGCGAGTACATAACTTATTTTGTCTACTATTTCAAATTTGGAACTGGAGCGACTCAGCACCGTTTCAGCAGACAATTCGTTTGCTGAAGTGCCCTTGAGTGCTAGTCAGCACAGGCTGAGTAGACGATTCGTCCACTGAAATACCTCTGACTCGCCCGCGACCGAGATTGCTCAAAACGAAGTTTTAAGGCTCTAGAAACGAACGAGACAAGGAAGCCGACGCCGACCGACCAAAGCGTACATTGAAGTACGCTGCGGGAGGGAGAAGGAGGGTGACGCAGTATCGTGAAGTTTAAAGAGCCTTAAAACAATAAAGGACCCGGGGGCCGAAGCCACCGAGTCCTTTATTCCCACGTGATCCTGTGCGTGTGTGGGGGGGAAGTGGAAAACAGGACCACATGGATAACTTTTTTGTTTCGAACGAGGCTCTGTTTATGACTATTTCGCGCTGCGTGCAAGAAAAAAATACAAAGAAAAAAACACCCCTATTTAACTAAATTAATTAAGGCCCAAGAGCCTCGCGATAGGTCTCAGAGAGGCAGCGAATCCCCCCATGCAGGCAAAACGAATCCTTCGCGATGGAGAGCTGCTGAACCTCGTAGCCCATTCCCTCAAAAAGTTTTTGAACATAGCGGTCCCAAGAAGCGATCCCCGTCCGTGAGGTGATGGCGGATTTGCCCGAAAAAATCGAATTCGTGAAGCCCAGATAGGTCGCTGCATCGGGATCATCTTCGCGAGGGATATTCAAGCCGGGCACTTCTACTACTTCGTATCCTTGAGCCTCGAGAGTTTTTTTCAACTCAGCCAGCTGAAGCTTGCGCTGATGCAGCGCTTGATCGAGCTTCGGCACAGGATGTGAATCCAGCATGTCATAGATCGTGCCGACTTCTTTCTTGGACGCCTTTTCGATTTCGCCTGCATCGAGCAGGAGCTTAAGCGCTAGATCGGGCGAATCCAGCAGGATGACTTCCTTTCCGGTCTTGTGATTTCGCGCCACACCCATCGTCAGATCGATGTGGAAATCGATTTGACCGATCTGCTCGTTCTCATACTGAGTGCCGACTTCGATGACGGGCTTTCCAAACTCCTCGGCGATCACTTCCAAAGCGTTGCTTCTTGAGATCCTAAAACGCTCCGCGGTGTTGGTCACGAGCTCAGAGCCCACGAAGATATGGCGCGCGCCCACGATGACGTTGCCACCGTCGAAATCCAAAATGCTTTTTCGCGCCTGAACGACCCCCGTACGGGATAAGGCTTTCGGGAACCGGGCCCCCGAATCAAAGGACTGGGCGGGCAGGATCACCGAAGGCTTCTCTCCCTTCACAGGCTTCGATCCATCCTGAGCCCAAAAATCCGAAGGCTGCTTATGAGTGACGACTTCGATGCGTTTTCGGATGTCCGCAGGAACCCTGAGGAGCAAGCCCCTCAAAGTTTTCAAAGCATCAGCTTTGCCTTCCTTTTTCTCTGAGACCGTTACGATGAGTTTGAGCTCTGGATCCTTCTTCAAGACTCCCACCATCTGCGCAAAGTGCTTGGAACTGAAATCGCCAATATTGGTTTGATAGTCGATGTTGGACCAGTTGATTCGAAGGGTGGTCATGCGTTCATCTCCATTTTCGAGCGAGAGCACGAATGGACGGGGATTCTTGTAGTGCAACCAACCCGTGCTGCGGTCGTAGTACGGGACGAGCGCCTTAGGAACAAGCTTCTCAAGCTTCTCGCGCGAGATCGATATGTCCGGCTGATCTTGAATGAACTCTGAGATCGTTTTGACTTCTGCGTTGATCGTCGCTGAGAGATTGCGAGCGGTCGCAGGATCCAACTCGTACATCACCTGCAAGCGATCGCGCAGGCAATGACCGGAGCTCGGCGCGCCCCAGCTGAGCGTCGACCACGCTACTAAGATCCAAATTGCGAAAAGACTACGACCAGCCCGAAACATAGCTTTTACGTATCGACATCCGAGGGAGCGGGCTAAACGAGACTAGGAGCCGGTAAGTACGCCCAGGAGACCGGCAAGAACTTGACGATACGGCTCGCCCAGAAGAATCCATGGGATCGCGATCAACGCGCCGGCCCACATCAGGAGCATGTGGCTGAAATTGACCCAAACCACTTGCCCCCAGTTGGAGGTCGAAAGCTTTGAAAGCCTCCAGGAGCGCGAAAAAAACATCAA
>JBGAWT010000059.1:0-15400 GCA_044227445.1 Bdellovibrionia bacterium
GCGTGTGGAAGTCTTTTGGGATTGCGAAGCCGGTGCTTGGCACGGTGGACACAACGCGTGCGGAAGTTCAAAAGCGCGTGGATGGAGAGAAGGCAACCGCCCTCAATTGGGAGACGACTCTCAGAAAGAAAGATCTCGAGGCGCTCAAGCAATGGCTGGAGCTTGCGAGACAGATTCCATTCTTCCTATTTAAGGAAGCAGATGCCCTGCAAGTTCCTGACTCCGTTGCGATGGGCTCGGAATGGAGCCCCACTCCCGCAAAAGCCCCAGCAGCGTTCTCGCCAGAGCAAGCCCAGTGGCTCGCGGCCTTGCCCCCCCAAAGCGACCCTCAATGGGTGGAAGGAACCAACACGATCATTCAAAGCGTGATCGAAAAATCCATCGCTTCGATCGATCAAATCTCGGCAGAGCTCGCCGCAACTCCAGCTAATAGCCCTCAGGCGTGCGTCCTGATGCGCTCGCACGGTTTTTGGGCGGCGTTCACCTCGGATGAGCGAGGCGTGACAAGCTGGCAGGGCGAACAGGCGTGGGGCGCGCTGCGCGAGGTGCTTCAGCAATGCGAGCACAAATCCGCCGCCATCGAGGCCATGCGCAAGAGCATGGGCTGGTACATGGCAGGCGGCCTTGTTCCGCTGGCCATCGATATCACCGGATTTATCGTCAGGCCGATTAGGCCCTTCACCCTCGCCTTTCAGCAGGCCATGGCCCCATTTTGGCGAACCTACTTCAGGCGCGTCATCGCTCTTTCGCTCCTGGAGTACAGCATCGTGGGCCCTGAGCTGTGGCGCGAATCCAAAGGCGCAGGATGGCTTTCGACTTGGAGCGGATTGCCTGCGGAAACGGACCTCCTCACCGATGCCGATGTGAGCGCATCGCAGTCTCGCCTCAGCGCTCTGAAGCGCCAGATGGTGATCAAAGTCGTGCTCGACTCGGTGTTCGTGGGCATGGAAGCTTCTCCTTACGTCATTGGACCGATTAAAAACCGCATCGGCGTTTGGCGCGCCCAGCGCGTACTCTCCCGGTTAACGCGAGATCTCCAGGATGACCTTTGGGCGTTTGAGTCTTTAGGACTCAAACCCAGCCAATGGAATGAGCTTGAACAGGGCTGGAGCGCCGCGCGGCTGAAATACCCCGTGGGTTCGGCTGAGCTGGATGTGGCTCGCGAAGCCAAGCTCAGGCTCGATGCACGAAAGCTCGCTGGTCACGAATGGGATCTAGAGCGACTCTCTCAGGGCAAGCCATTTTTGGAAGAAGAGCTCAAGATCTTTGAGGCGGCCAACCCCGCCTTCGGTCAGGCCGTACGCGAGGGCCGCACCTTCATGGCACCAGGGAGAGGCAAATGAAGCGGGCGGTGAGCTGGCTTTTGATTCTTGCGATTGCGGCTCCCGCATGGGGAGCCTCGTTGCACGACCAGCCTCAAGCGCCTTCCATCGCCGTTTTGGACGAGGGACTCGAGAAATACCTCAAATCCGAAAAGGACTCCGTGCGCTGGAAGAGCCTTCAAGAGAGCCTCGCCCAGGAATCCGCACGCCTGGAGCCCGAGCTTTGGAACACGTATCTTGCGCATCTGAGCCAGGTCTATCGCGATCAACCCGAGACCCGAGGAGCGATCGCGCCGCTTTTTCAGGAAATGCGCATGAGCGCCGCCGCGGATCTCAAGAAGGACTCCGAACAGCAAACACCGCTGATGGGAGCCATCGATGGCGTGGCCTGGGCCTGGTACGCGGCATATGGGATCGCATGGACTCGGGTCATCGTGAAGTTCGAGCGCAAGGGCAGGAAGATGGCTGACTGTGGAAAGGCACTGGGGCGACAAATTCGGTTTAACTCGCCTAAACGCCTTTCCTTGCGCGCAAAGGTTGCTTTGACGCTGCTCGGAGCAGCGGTGGGCTCAGGTGTTGCGATCGTGACTGCTCGATGGATGACTCACCGGCTCGATCCACAGGACATCATGAATGATTCGATTCGAAGCCTACTGGGCGAGCTTGAAGAAGAAGCTAAGCACCTGCCCCCATCCGGCGAGGCGCGCGAAAAGATCGTAAAAAAGAGAACCGAAGAGCTCATGCGCCTTCAAAGCGAAGGCGGAGCTCCCGCCGAGCTGCGCGAGAGGATATGGTGGGTTACGAGTTTGTACTTGGACGCGAAGTAACTAGACCAGACGCAGACAAAGTTTGAGTCAGTTTAAGAGGCAGTAAGTTTCTGTTTCAGTTCCAGAACAGTTTTCAGGGACTGGTTTTTAGTTGATCCGTTCTTCGCGCTTCACGCTGCGCATGTTTCCGGCCAGGACCTTTTTGCGCAGGCGAATGGACTCAGGCGTAACCTCGATCCACTCGTCCTCGTCGATCCATTCGATGCAATGCTCAAGCGACATTTCGCGGATGCCGGACAGAGTGACCAACACCTCGGCGTGCGCGGCGCGAACGTTCGAGAGTTTCTTTTCCTTGCAAGGATTGACGTTCAGATCGTTGTCCTTGCTGTGCTCTCCGATGATCATGCCCTCGTAGACTTCTACGCCGGGCTTCACGAACAGCATGCCGCGCTCCTCGAGCGTCAGCAACGCGTACTCCACCGTATCGCCCGCGCGATCCGAAATCAGCGACCCGCTCATGCGATGCGGGAGATCGCCCTTGTGGGGCCCATAGCCCAAAAGCAGCGAGCTCATCAGCCCTTCGCCACGGGTGACCGTGAGGAAGCGCGAGCGCATCCCTAGCAATCCGCGCGTAGGAATCTCAAACTCCAAGCGAACGCGGCCCTTGCCAGTGCCCATGCCATCATTGCCTTCAAAGAGAGTCAGGATGCCTTTGCGGCTTTGAAACATCTGCGTGACATCGCCCACGGATTTCTCCGGGCAATCGAGCACGATTTTCTCCATCGGCTCCAGGCGCGCGCCGCTGGCATCGCTCTGATACAGAACGGTGGGTTTGCCCACCATGAACTCAAAGCCCTCGCGCCTCATCTGCTCAATGAGGATCGCAAATTGAAGCTCACCGCGGCCTAAAACGCGAAACTGGTCATTATAAGTCGTTTCTTCAAACCGAAGCGCCACGTTATTGCGCACTTCGCGAAGCAGACGCTCGCGCAGCTTGCGACTTTGGATCGCTTCGCCCTCGCGGCCCGATAGAGGCGACGTATTGACCGAGAACACCATCGCCAGAGTCGGCTTCTCAACCGTGATGCGCGGCAGTGCCTCGACGGACTCCACGCCCACGAGCGTGTCACCGATTTCAGTGAGCTCCGAGCCTGCGACAATCCCGATGTCACCGGCATTCAGAACCTCGACCTCTTCTTGCTTGAGGCCCTCGAAAACGTAGAGGCGTGAAATCGCGAAATTCTCGTTGAGCGGTGTACCGGAGGCATCCACGCCCCTTCGGACGATGCGAGCGCCCCGCTTGACTGAGCCCGAAGTCACGCGACCGATAGCGAGCCTTCCGACATAATCGGAATAAGAAAGATTGGAAATGAGCATTTGAAAACCGCCGGCGTCCTCGGTCCTAGGCGCGCGGATGTAATCGAGCATCAGGCGGAACATCGGATCGAGGTTTCCCTTTTTCTCGCCGCGAATGAGGGCGGGAACGTCGGCTTCCTCCGTCGTGCACCAGCCATCGCGGGCGCAGGCATAAATGATCGGAAAATCCGCCTGCTCCTCGGAAGCACCCAGCTCGATGAAAAGGTCGAATGCGGCGTCCACGACTTCACGAACGCGCGCGTCGGGACGGTCGACCTTGTTGATCACGAGCATCACCTTCAGGCCTTGACGCAACGCTTTTTGCAAAACAAAGCGAGTTTGAGGCAACGGCCCTTCGGCCGCGTCCACCAGGAGCATGGCTCCGTCGACCATTCCTAAAATGCGCTCGACCTCGCCGCCGAAGTCAGCGTGTCCGGGCGTATCGACGATGTTGATCTTCTTATCACCTAAGCGGATCGAAGTGTTCTTAGCTAGAATCGTGATTCCGCGCTCGCGCTCCAGGTCATTGGAGTCCATCACGCGATCAGCGACGATCTGGTGAGCTTGAAAAGTACCCGCTTGCTTGAGCAGACCGTCCACGAGCGTGGTTTTGCCATGGTCGACGTGGGCGATGATACAAACGTTGCGTAGATTTTGTGCTGAAGAACTCAAGTTGAACAACCCGGAATCTGCCCACGCAAAACCGAGATCGGCGCGCCTGAGCGGTTAAAAGCGTCAAAGGCGGCAGTCTTATAGGCTTCGGCGAGAGTTGGGTAGTTAAAAACGTTACAAATGAAATATCGAAGATCGCCCCCAAAGGCCATAACAGCCTGGCCGATGTGCACGAGCTCAGCGGCATTGTCACCGATGACATGGGTTCCGAGGATTTTGAGGGTCTTTTTCTCGGCGATGATCTTGAGCAAACCCCAGCGATCTCCGACGATTTGGCCTCGGGCAACCTCGCGGTAAAACGCTCTACCTACAATATAGTCGATCCCCTTGGCTTTGATCTCCTCCTCGGTAGGTCCAACCATCGAGATCTCGGGAATCGTATAGATGCCGTAAGGAAAGTTCTTGGACATCGCCTGGTCCTGAGCCCCAAAGGCGTGGGCGGCGGCGATTCTCCCCTGCTCCATGCTGGTGGAAGCCAGAGCGGGCGAACCCACGACGTCTCCCACCGCGTAGATATGCGGCTTTGAAGTCTGAAAGTGAGGATTGACTGAGATCAGGCCTCGATCGCTGGCTGAGATTCCGACCCTCTCCAGGCCTAGGCCCTCGACATTGCCCACTCGACCTTGCGCGACGAGCACGACATCGGCTTCTAGCTTTTTCTTGCTGCCGAGCTTTACGCGAACTTTCTTGCCCTTGGGCTCAACCCCCTCGGCTTCGGCACCCAGAACGATCTGCATTTTTTGAGCCTTGAAACGCTCCAGAAGCGCCGCGACGATCTCGCGGTCCACCGATGCAAGAACAGCCTCGCGCTTGTCCACGAGTGTCACTCGGGTGCCTGCAGTCGAGAACATGCTGGCGTATTCGCAACCGATGATCCCAGCGCCTAAGACAATCATGGAGCGCGGGACTTTTTTAAGTCCTAAGACCGAATCCGAATCCAGCACACCCACTCCATCTACGGTGATGTGCTTAGGCGCAACGGGTCGGGAACCCACAGCGATAACGAAGACGTCGGCCGAATAGCGCGCCTCGGACTTTTTGCCCGAGCGCACGACGACCTCGCGCTCCGATAGAAAGCTCGCCTCCCCGTGCATCACTTGGATGTGGTTGCGGTCAAAGACGTTCTCAAGAATTTTTTCCTCGGAACTCACCACGCGATCTCGTCGCTTGAGCAAGCGTTTGAAATCTGGGAGCTTCGTTGGCCCTTTGAGCGCAGCGTGATCGCCCATTTCCTGACCCAACGTGCCCTTGGATCCTAAGGACCAGCGATAAACGGATTCGCGAAAAGACTTCGAAGGCAGAGTTCCCCAATGAACGCAGCCGCCGCCCAGTGCGCTGTGCTTTTCGACGAGCAGGACTGATTTTCCGAGCTTCGCGGCCTGAACTGCCGCTTTTTGACCCGCAGGACCCGAACCAATGACGATCAAATCAAACCGTGTGCCTGATGCGGGGTTGGAATTCATAGAAGAGATCTTAATTTCACATTAAAGGACCCCCAGCTCAAGGAAATGTCGTAAATCCGAGTATTTGACTTAATGCGTCAAAAACTATATCGCAGGGCGCGTGAAGCCTGCAGTACCCCTACTCCTCATTCTCTGCGCTCTGTCTGCGCAGGCAGCAACTCATCCTGAGCTCCTGCCCCTTGAGCACGAGCCCGACTTCAAGGCGCTTAATGTCGCGCTCTCTCATCTGCAATCTGACGTCTCCAAGCAGCTCGATGCCCTGCAAGAAAAGTACACTCAGAACCTGAAGCTCGAGGGGGACTCCCCACGGCACTTGGCTTTGTTTCAGCAGGCTCGGGCCTCGCTCATCTCACGGCTGCGAAGCGAACGAGCGTGGCTAGAGACCGAAGCAAAAAGCTACGCCGTCCCGTTCGAACCTAAGATCGCACGGCAAAGAATGATCGACTTAGCTGGGGAGTTCGCAGCTCTGCGAGTTGAGCTCATTGAAAAAGTCAAAAAAGGCGCTCCCCCAACCGAGATCACTGCGACTCAAGAACGACTCCTGCGCTGCTATGAGCGCGCCGTGCTGAGCAGCTACTACACGCAGGGATCCAAGAGACTCATGAGCTTTGTCGATTTCACACGCGTGTATGCGGGGGGTATCGGGGTTTTCGCTGGAATTGCGTGGATTGGATCAGTGGGCCATACGCCGCAAAGCGATCCAGCCATGATAGCAGTCCAAAGCGTGCTCGTGGGTACTTGGTTCACGGCAATCTTCGGGCCCGCACAACGACTGATCAAGCTTCACACTCGCCTCAAGGCCATGCGGACTTTTTGGAGCACACTTGAAGAGACCTATCGGATCTCGATTCCTAAGGGATCGGATAACACGAGGTTTGCAGAAGTTTTGACGGACGCCCTGCAAGTACGCGCTGCTTTTGAATCGATCGCAGAGATTGTCACAGATGCAGCCGAGCCGTGCCGCACGCCGCTTAAGACCCGCAAGTAATTCTAGTTCTTAAGAGACTCGCGCCAAATAGAGCGCTCGTACTCGCACCTCTCGCGCGGAACAAAGTGCAGAGAGCTATAGGACGCGCCTAGGTCCTTGCATGATCCGCATGAAACGGGCCTGCTCGATGTAAGCTCGCCGCTCAGCCGGAGGATTGAGGTAGCGGTAAAACAACTCGAGCTCTCGAATATAGAGCCTCAACACGATGCCCTTATTGTCCCAGTAGAGCTTTTGCTCTTCGTCGCTTCCCTCGTTTAAGCCAGCATCAGGCTTGGCCATCTCATTGACTGTCCAGTTTGCAACGGAGCGAAGAAAAAACTTCGAATCCATCATCTCGACCGCCCTCTGTATGAGAAAGTCGGCTTGGGCAACCTCTGCACGATCCCCAGGAAGGGAGATTCGTTTGGTATCGGCTTTTAGCGCGCGGTAATCCACAGCGTGCCTGACTTCGTGAGCAAGCACGGAGGTGCGATACCTGTTTTGAGAGCTATTGCGCTCTTCGAAGAGAACAACGATGTGAGCGTGCCCAAAAATCTCATAGAGAAGCTCGTCGGCAAGACGCGTGGAATCAATCCAATAGGCACTTTTGATTTCGAAGGCGCTTGGGATTTTTGCTCCCAAAGCTCGCAACCCTCTCACTTTGGCCGAGTCCACCAACAAAGGAATGGCTAGCTCTTCACCGTAAAGATTGGTGTTCATCAAGAATCCCTCGATGACGGTAGAAAGCAATCCATCGTCTTGGGGACGCTTAAGCACCAGCAAGCCCAGGTCAGAGATATTCTCGCCGCGGTATTTGGAAAAGTAGTTCACCACGGGACGCGCCACGGGAGAGTCGCCCATTTTTTCGAATGAGATCGCAGCTTGGACATAACCGCGTAGCACCTTGCACGTCGTCCTCGCGGCTTGCGAGGGCAGCTGCTCGCGACGAGATTGCTCTAAGAGCTCAAAGAAGGATGACCTGCATTGCTCCAAGCGCGATGGCTCGCAATAACGCTCCACCCTCTGATGAAAGGCGGCATCCAGGACATCTTTGTCGACGCCGAAATTGACTCGAACTTGGTAGTCCGACAGAAGCTGGGAGAAGCGCCTTTCGACGCGCGCTTCGCAGTTCTCCGGAATGCTCGGCAGAGCGGCATTGGCCACCTGTCCAACGGACCCAATGCCCCCCAGAAGCGCGATAAGAAGGAAGTTTTTCCAATTCCAGCCCACGGCGGGCTTTTCACATCTGGTAGTGATTTTGTCAACTTAGCAGGCCCGTATTCGAGTGTTTGCCAACCCATCAATCGACCTGCTAAATCGCCCGCATGACGCTATCTGAAAAGGCCATCGAGGATGCGAGCAGGCGACTGAGGGCCTTTCTGTCGCCAACCCAGCTTGTGCCTTCAAAGGGACGCACGGGGGTCTCCCTCAAGTTGGAGCTCAACCAACCCACCGGTTCCTTTAAAGTCAGGCCCGCATTCAACTCGATATTGGCCCACGAATCCGAAGCTCGCTCTCGCGGAGTCATCGCCTCGTCCTCCGGGAACTTCGCTCAAGCCGTGGCGTTTGCTGCCTCTAAACTGGGCATCCAAGCCCAGATCGTGATGCCTTCCAATACTTCGCCCTTTAAGGTCGAGCGCACCCGCCAGCTGGGCGGCCAAAACACGCAAGTGGTACTCAGCGGCCCGAGTTTTGACGAGCGCTGGGCGCTCACCGAAAGGCTTCAGCGACAAAGCGGCGCCTTGATGCTGCATCCTTATGACTCGGTCGAAACGATCGCGGGCGATGCCACTGTCGGCCTCGAACTTCTTGAAAAGATACCGGGTGACTTTGCAGTAACCGTACCCACCAGCGGAGGAGGGCTACTTGCCGGAATCGCGCGTGTCATTAAAGTCAGGCGCCCCGGGTGCAGAATCATCGGCGTGCAGCCGACTGCAAATGGCTCGATGCTCAAATCCTTCGAAGCGGGCTCGCGAGTCAAAGTCCCCCCGTTTGTCACGCGCGCAGACGCGTTGGTGGCGGCAACACCGGGCGAAAACACGTTTCCTCTCGTTTGCCAGCACGTCGATGCGATGGTGGGAGTATCCGAAGACTCCCTTTGGGAAGCGGTGCGATTTCTCTACCGCTCCGAGGGTCTTGTCGTCGAACCAGGCGGTGCGGCCGCTGTAGCAGCTCTTCTCGAGGGAGGACTCGATGTTCAGGGGCTTCCTCTCGTTTGCGTTTTGAGTGGAGGGAACATCAGCCCGCAAGCTCACGCCCAAATCTTGGAATTTACTTCTTAGGATGGGAACTGACGGCGCGGTTGGGTTGCGCGCCTTTGAAATTGAACTTGGCTTCAACGCGCTTCACGAATGCCTGAGCCCATTTTTGGATCTCTGGGCCTGCGTCCTGCATCACGAGTGGATGTGTTTCCATCATCTTCTGGCCCAGCGGCGAGTTGTAAAAGCGCAGCATCTCGCGAATCTCTCGATGGGTGAAACGACGGGCGTAGATCGGTACGAAGATCTCGAAGATATCGTTGATCTGAGCGAGTTCGCCCACTGAGGCCGAAAGCTTCTTTCGGTTTTCCTCAGACAACCTGGGACCCATGAGCTGAAGCACTTGGTTGATCGTTTGAAACGCTACGCGCTCAGAGCGCTGGACCTTGAGCAGCTCACGCACGTCGCGCTCCTTAGCCGCTTGATCCTCAGGCTCCGTCGAAGCTGGCGCGCGATTGAGGTCCTTGAAATCGGTGACGAGCTTGTTCATGTCCTCGCCGGCGCGCGCAGCCATGCTTGCTGCAAACGAGCCGGTTGCCAGCGCCACGGAGAACCATTTGAGGAACTCGCTCTTAGCCCTCATGCGGCTTTTGCTCCCGTGCTCGGAGGCGCGAAGTTCTCTTTTCCAAACGGGATGCGGTTAACCTCGATCTCGTTGTAGAAACTGGGCAGTGTACCCAGCGGCTCAAGCTCACCGATGATCTTGCCGTCGGCGGATTTTCCTTTTTGAATGAACTTAAAGAGCTCGCGAATCTGGTAGCGGCCCTGGGCATCCACGTCGGGAATGACCTCGCAGATCTCGGTGATCCGGCGCGAGCCGTCGGCCAACCGCTTGATTTGCGTGACGATGTGAATGGCCGATGCGATCTGCCTTCGAATGGCGGCTACAGGCACCTGCGTATCGCCCATCATAGCCAAAGTCTCGAGCCTCACCAGCGCGTCGTAGGGCGTATTAGCGTGAGTCGTGCCCATCGAGCCGCCGTGGCCGGTGTTCATCGCGGTAATGAGATCCAAAGCCTCGGGGCCGCGAACCTCCCCTACGACGATTCGATCGGGTCTCAGTCGCAAAGCAGCTTTGATCAGATCGCGAATCGAGATCTCGCCTTTTCCGTGTACGTCGGCGTGCTTGGTCTCAAAAAACACAACGTGATCCGTCTTAATCTTAAGCTCCGACGAATCTTCGATGATCAGCAGGCGCTGCGTCGTTGGCACGCGCGAACCTAGGATATTGAGAAACGTTGTCTTACCCGAGCCGGTGCCGCCTGAGATGATGATGTTCTTGCCGAGAAATACGCAGATATCCAGAAAACGCGCGGCGTTTTTGGTGATCGATCCGCGATTGATGAGATCGACGAAAGTGGGATTTCCCTTGGAGAATTTTCGGATCGAAAGCGTGGTGCCTTTGCGCGAGCACGGGGGCAGCACTGCCGAGACGCGCGATCCGTCGGGCAGACGGGCGTCTAGAATCGGATTGTCGCTATCGATGCGGCGACCGACGAACTGAGCGATGTTGCGAACTGCGGCTTGCAAAGCCTGCTCGTCGTGAAATTTGGCCGCGACTTTTTCGAGGATTCCTTTTCGCTCGACGAACACTTCATCCGGGCCGTTGACGAGCACTTCGCTGACAGAGTCGTCCTCAAGAAACGCCTTCACGGGACTTAGGAAAGTCCCGACGCTTTGCTCGAAAACTCCACCGCCCTGATTGCTCAAGGTTACTCCTCCGAATCGTTTTCCTGGGACGCGATTTTGCGCTTCGGCGCCGACTGCACGGCCTTGACGCGTTCTTGCTGCTCTGGCTGCGCTCCTACTTCGGCTTGCTCATACGAAGCCAGATCACGCACGACGAGAGTGCCTTCCATTCCGTTGACCGGGCAGTAGAAGCGATACTTGCCTGCAGTTCCCGGGGTGAAGGTGATCTCTTCGATCTTAGCCGAGCGAACCTGCCTGCGGACCTGAAACGAGTCCATCATCATGCACAGCGTGTTCTTGGAAGCTCCCGTCACGTAAAAGCGCACGGGCACATCGCGCGTCGCGAAAACTACTTTTGGGAAAAACCCCAGATCGCCCGCGATGATCGAGATCTCTTGAATGCCTCTTCGAAGCTTGGTGAGGGGTTCCAATCCGCGTGAGCCGCGATCCGAACGATCGCCACCCGAGAGGTCCGCACTCTGATTCACAGAGGCTGGGCCGCGCTGTTGGTATTGAGGATCTCGGTCGAGGTCCTCAGCCGCGCGACCTGACATACGACCCAAGGGTTTCTTGGGCGTTTGTCCGAAAGCGGATTCTTCGTAGTTATCGTCAGGCCCTGGCATCTCAGCCGGCGGTTGCGGAGGAGCGAGTACCACTCCCGCGCTTGCCGTCTGTGCAGTCACCCAAAGGGTTGCCGCCACCAGCACCATCCAACTCACGACTTGTTTGCAAATGCTCATATAGGTTCTTTCCATAAACCGGAGACCTCTCCTGTCCTAGGAGCTCTTCGGTAGGAAGGATCTGGAAATTAAAGGGAAAAGTTTGCCTAGCCCCTCTGGAAGCGTCGCCTGGGGACAAAATGACTCACCTGGCCACGTTCTTGCATTATTTTTAGATCGAGAGGAGGAGTCATGACGGCTCGGACGGTCTTTTTTAAGTACTTCACGGCACTACTTCCGGTGAGCCTTCTGTTTTGGGCTGTCCTTGCGACGGGTCAAACCGAGGCCCTTCCTCCGGTCAAAACTCCTACCCTAAGCGCTCTGCCCGCGATGCTTCGCGGCATCTACCGCGTGTCGAGCAAGCTTGAACCGATTGTTTTTCAGCTCAATGTCGGCCGCTCCGTGTCAGCCGTTTGCATCGAACTAGGCGCATTACGCGAGCTCACCGAATGGGCGATTCTTGAAAATTCCCGCGTACTTACTGAATCGATGATCGAGTTCTCCAAAGATCGCCCGGAGAAACTCAAAGAGGTGAAGAACCTCGCACGCTACGCGTTTTTGTCCGCCGAAAAAACGACGAGTTACTGTTACTCCAAGGTAGATCGCAAAGCGCTCAACCAAGAATCCAATGAACATTGGCATGCTCCCGAGGATGTCTCGCAACTCAAAGCCGAGCTCGATTCGCTCAAAAACCTGCTGCGCCTGCTCGAGCGTAAAGTCGAAGACTTGAATCCCACCCCCGAGCCTTCGCTCAAGTAAATCCGACCGTACCTGCTCAAAAGATAGACACCCCTTTCGAACCTCTACACCGCTTTGAAGCGAGTTGGGGTTGGCAGACCTCTTGCACAACGGCGGGAGGCCTTGGAGCTATGGAAGCTCCGATCGCTAAGGAGACCGTGTCCTATGAGTTCTACACCTCTGATTTCGCTCGACGCAGTACGAAAGCTTCGTGAGTCCGATCCCGCCGACCAGGAATATCGCGCGCGGATCCTCGTGATGGACAAGCTGGAGCTATTGGAAGAAATGGTTCGATTCCAAGAAGAGCGTTCGCGCTTAGGCCACCTTGTGCCCGAGATGATGGTGCGCGGCCAAGTGCTGTTCAAGGCGCTCGAAGATCAAGCCTCCACGCGCGAGCTGCAAATGCTGGCTCGCTCGTACCGCAGGCACCTGGATCACGAGCTGCGCGAGTTCAAGCGCACCGGCAAGATCCAGCCTGTCGATGGCGCCGAGGAGGCAATGTCGTGAGGAAATCCATTCTCGATAAGAAGCAATGGCAGTTCATGGGTCTAGCGGCGGCGCTCAAGCTCGTGATCGTCGGTGCGCTCCTCGTTTGGAACGGCGCTGAGGCGGGCCCTGGCCAGAACGACTCGCTAAAAGACCGCATTGAGAAAGTCGAAACCGAGTATCGCAATCTCCTGAGTGGCATCACCGAGATCAAAGAAAAGAACGCGGAACTCAGAGAGCAGCTCAAGAAGCCGCACGACCCGGTCATCACCTGCTCGGGATTTTGCTCCTATGATGCCGCGGGGAATAGAAACCATAAAATGATGCACAGCACGGGAAAAGACGCTGCGGATCAACTTTCTAAACTGGTTGATGAATGTGAGAAACGGAGCAACTATGCGGAGTTTCTTGATGAATGTGAGAAACGGAGCAACTATGCGGAGTTTCGGGCGGGCGGCAGCGCATTGCCGTCCGTAGTAACAGCCTGACTAGTAGTGAGGTGAACAATGAAAAAAAACAGAGAGACCCTAAAAGAAACTTTCTTAGCCCTGTGCGCGCTGTTCTCTGCGCCGCTGTTCTTCGTCGGCGGATTCTTGATCCCCGTGCTGCAAGCCCACACGGCGCGCGCACAGGTTCAGACCCCGCACGTCGTAAAGGTTGCCGAAGCTAAGCAGCTCGATTCTTCGAACTAAAGCAGATTGCTGGCGAGCTCCGAGAGCTTAGAGCGCTCACCCTTGCTCAGGGTCACGTGCGCCGAGATCGACTCGTCCTTGAAGCGATCTACCAGGTACACCAATCCGTTATTAGCGCTATCGACATAGGGATTGTCGATCTGGAAGCTATCGCCCGTAAGCACGATCTTGGTGTTGTCGCCTGCGCGCGTGATGATCGTCTTGATCTCGTGCGGCGTTAAGTTTTGCGACTCGTCCACAATCAAGTACTGCTGCGGAATCGAACGACCGCGGATGTAAGTCAGCGGCTCAATCTGCAGAAGGCCTTGGTTCATGAGCTCTTGGCAACCCTTGCCCGCCCCTCGACGCCCCTTGGCCCCAGTCGCGCCAAACAGGAAGTCGATATTGTCGTAGATCGGTTGCATCCAAGGATTGAGCTTCTCTTCGATGTCACCCGGTAGGAACCCGATGTCCTTACCCAGAGGGAACACAGGGCGCGAAACGAGCAGACGAGTGTAAACGTTGTCGTCCACCGTTTTGGCCAAGCCTGCAGCGATCGCAAGCAGCGTCTTACCCGTACCGGCTTTACCGACGAGGCTTACGAGCTTGATGTCGTCATTTAAGAGAGCATCGATGGCAAAGGATTGCTCTGCGTTCTTTGGGAAGATTCCCCACAGGCCCTCCACAGGCTTGAACACCGGTACCAGGCAATCGAGCTCTTTGGAGAACCGACCCATCGCCGTATGGTTGGGGTTGGCCTGGTCCTTGAGAATCACGTACTGGTTGGGACGCAGAGGCTGACTCATGTCCTTAAGAACAAGTTTCTTGGCCTGATAAAACTCATCGACCATGTGGGACTCGACGGTCAGAGTCGAAGTGCCCGAGTACAGCTGCTCTGGCTCGACGTTGCCTGGTTCGTAGTCCTCAGACTTGACTCCGAGCGCGTCGGCTTTAATCCGAAGGTTGATGTCCTTGGTGACGAACATCACCGGGCGCTTGGGTTGATCCTTCTTAATGGCGATGGCTAGCGCCAGGATGCGGTTGTCGGCGCGATCCATCGGAAGATCGACAGGCAGCGGATGCGTGCTGCCGAGCTCGACAGTGAGCAGTCCGCCGTTAGGCAGCCTACAGCCCTGAGAGAGCTCGCCGGTCTTGCGCATTTCGTCGATGAGTCGCGAGAAAAGGCGGGCGTGCCGACCGTTTTCGCTCATCTCACGTTTGAAGCGATCGATTTCCTCGATCACGACAATCGGGATGACGACGTCGTTGTTTCCGAATTTGTAAATGGCTTGTGGGTCGAAAAGAAGAACGTTGGTGTCTAACACGAAGGCTTTGCGCAATTGAAGCCCCCCCTTTTCAAAGGAAAGAGTACTGAATTTCGCTCTGCATGCAAAATTAAAAACTCATTTGGAAAGAAAGTCCCAACGCATAACGCCGTTCCGCGTACTGGAACGGCAGCTCCCCGCGCTCTTCAACGTAGGAGTAACCTGTGATCTTGAGCAGCCAGAAATTCACTTCGGCTCCAAATGTCGGGTAAACTTGATTGATTCCGGCAAACAAAGTCACGACAGGGAAACCAGCGCGAATTCCAAAGTGAATTTTCTTTCGCCAATCCACAGGAAGAGTCAGGTGTTGGAAGTCCAGGCCACCGGCCACAGATACCTGACGCTTTTTGAACTGAACTCCGATACCCGCGCCCAAATTGCTCCTAAAGGCGTCTGCCGAACCGCCACCGGGGAAAGTCGTGTCTCCGATGTCCGAGTAGACCGCTCCCGCGTACAGCGACCAACCTTTACGAAGGTCATGAACGTACTGCAGTCCCACGTCCAAGCCGTAGGCCGGGCCACGCCAAGGACCTGCGAGCTGGTCGTAGTAAGTCGCGCTGAGATTGAGTAGGTCCGAAACAGGAATGGGTCTCACACCACCGCGACCAAACAGGAGTTTTGCGGCCGCGCCGATGCGCAGCTTTCCTCTGCGCTTATTCCACGTGAAGACATCAAAGCCCAGACCCGCTTGAACGCCGTAGGTCCATTGGTACTGGCCAGTGAACTGAGGCAATACGGAGTTGTCGCTGATCACAGCGGCTTGGACGTCATAGATAAAAGCCAGACCGAAGTACTGCCTCACAAACGACGCCACCGCTTGACCTCGAGCAAAGAGCCTTTGCCCGATGAGCATGTTCAGGGCCGAAGCGGGGTTGTTGAGGGAACTCAACGGCGAAGGAGCACCGAGCAAGACATTGATCGCCTGCAACACGATGTCGCTATTAACCTCGATGTTGATGTTGGCAAG
>JBGAWT010000060.1:0-15632 GCA_044227445.1 Bdellovibrionia bacterium
TCGCGCTGCTCATTGGGAAGCGAGAGCTGATGCTTGGTCTGTTCGAGTTGCTCAACGGTGCCCCGGAGCGAAAACCGAAGCGCTTGGAGCTCCTTGGCTTGCGTGACCTGTTGGTTGGCAAGCAGCTGCTTGCAACGCGCGTCGAGGTTGGGTTTTGAGATTCGCTCAAATTCTTTGGGGCTAGCTGCTTGCGAAGGAGTGATGAGCGAAGCCAGCGAGGAGAGCAGGCCTAAGAGAATGAGTCCGATTTCCAACGAGTAAGGAAGACGCTTTTTCATAAGCGTCCTTATAGACCGGGTGCGTCAAGCGCGGGATCAAAGGTCAGTCAAAGGAGTATCAAGATTGAGTCAAGACAGCGTTCAGCGCGAGGCAGGCATGCGATTGGCAGCGCTCGATACGCCCGCCCATTGCGCCACAAGAGGAGCCATAGCGTAGCCCTTTTCGGAGGCTTCGCGGTCCAACCAGAATGTCATACCGGCGATCCCGGCGGCGAGCATCCCGCCTACGATCCAACCGGCGCGTGCTGTGGAGCGAGCGCCCACGAGAAGGCCTTGGTAACTATCGCGGGGATTTCCGCTGGAAGCCGAGAAGGTTGCAAGCCCCAAGAACCAAGGAATGACGGCTGCAAAGCCCATGGTGACGGCGAGGAATTGCGTGTAGGGCCACCAGGCCTTGATGATGTTTCCGCCGTGCGAGAGCGTGAAACCAAAAGCCAGCGCGCCTGCCATGAGGATGATCGCTAGGAAATATCCATGAAATCGAAACGCAGCGCGGTCATTCAGAAAATCAGAAATCGCCATCACACGCTGAGCCTTGGCCCATTCCTGTTGGCTTAAGCGGTTCTCAGGAACTCGGTTGAGCTTCAGGAAAAAAGAAAGCATCTGCGCCGTCCCGGCAGTGAAGGGAACTTCAAAGCGCTGACCGATTACAGTGGTGATCTGAACGTGGAAACGAACGAGTGCGATGTCCTTGATGTCGCGGTATGCGACCATGGACTTCAGTCCCAGGGGTCTCAGTCGTACGAAATGATCTGCCCTAAAAACCCACCCGCCGCTTAGGCGAACGAACATGAATACAAAGGGCATGAAGAGCGTGGGCCAGTAAGGAAGGCCCATTTGCATGAGCCCGAGGCAGGCGCCTGCGCAGATAAAAGCCGCAACACTCAAATAAGAGAGGCCAGGCCGCGTTACACGCAGGTACATGCTTTCTTTTCGACGCCGTGTGCCTAGGTTGTTAGTCGCTTAACAGTTGGCGCAGGCCCGCTTCATCGAGGATAGGTACGCCTAATTTCTGGGCTTTTTCGAGTTTGCTACCGGCTTCCTCGCCTGCCACCACGAAGTCCGTGTTTTTGGAAACGCTCGATGAGACTTTGCCGCCCTCTGCCTCAATGAGGTGCGTGGCGTCCGTGCGCGAGAGCGTGGGCAACGTACCCGTGAGGACGAACACCTTGCCCGTGCACTTGCCTTGGGTGGTGGCGCGTCGCGGGGCTTTGGGTGTAACTTGCTTGAGAATCGCTTCGATCTCCTTGCGGTTGTCTTTGTCCTTGAGGTGCGCGGCTAAGGAGCGCGCCATTTCTGGCCCGATCTCGTGGATTTCCAAAAGCGCATCCTCGGTCGCACCTAAAAATCCTTCCATCGAGCCATAGTGCGAAGCGAGCTGCTTGGCCGTAGCTTCGCCCACGTGCCGAATGCCTAGGGCAAAAATGAGGCGGTAGAGTTCAGGCGTGCGCGCACCCTCAAGCGCCGAAAGTAGATTGTCGGTGGATTTTTCCTTGAAACCCTCGAGCTTGAGAACCTGATCGCGTTTGAGCTTAAAAAGATCCGCGTAGGTCTTTACCAAACCCTCATCGACGAGCTGCTCGATGATTTTTTCGCCCAGCCCGTCGACGTTCAACGCATCGATCGAAACGAAATGCCTAAGCCGCTCTTTGACTTGAGCTTCGCATGCGCGATTCGGGCAACGTGTGATGGCCTCGCCCTCTTTGCGCGATGCGGTTGCGCCGCACGCCGGGCATTTGGACGGAAGCTTGAAGGGCTTTTCCTTGCCGGTGCGCGCTTCGGTGATGACCTTAACGACTTCGGGGATTACGTCGCCTGCGCGTTGGATCACAACTCGGTCGCCGACACGAATGTCTTTTCGGTCAATCTCATCTTGATTGTGAAGTGTGGCGCGTCTCACCGTTACGCCGCCTACGACGACGGGCTGTACTAGTGCCACGGGGGTAAGCGCTCCGGTGCGGCCGACTTGCACGATGATGTCTTCGATCATCGTGGTTTCTTGGCGTGCGGGATATTTGAATGCCAACATCCCTCGCGGATTGCGCGCTACGTAACCGGCTTGATCGACTTCTTTGAGTGAGTTGAGCTTGATCACCACTCCGTCGATTTCAAAGGGCAGGGCATCGCGTTTTTTCTCGATGTCTTTGTAGAACTTAAGGACCTCTTGCGCGCCTTTGCAGACCTTACGGTTGGAGTTAACCGAAAAGCCCCATTCTTTAAGCGTATCTAAGCCTTCGTGGAGCGACTTAAAATGCGTTCCCTGCTGCTCTCCAAAACCCCAAGCAAAAAACACGAGCGGTCGCGAGGCCGTGATCTTGGAGTCCAATTGCCGGATCGACCCCGCCGCCGCGTTGCGAGGGTTGGCAAACGTCTTATCGCCCTTTTCGGATTGGGTCCGATTGAGCTCTTTAAAGGCTTCGATCGGAAGCAGCACTTCACCGCGTATTTCAATGACGGCTGGCGGTTTGTCAGTGCGCAATCTCAGGGGCACGGACCGAATGGTGCGGATATTCTCTGTAACGTTTTCGCCCGTCTCGCCGTCTCCACGGGTGGCGGCCGTAGTGAGCACTCCGTTCTCATAGGTGAGACTCATGGAGAGGCCATCGAATTTGAGCTCGCAGTGGTATTCGAGCGGAGTTTCGGGCGCGCGTTCCAAGAAGCGATGCACGCGCGCATCGAACTCCAGGAACTCCTCTTCGCCAAACGCGTTGGCCAGCGAGAGCATGGGTCTGCGGTGGCTGACTTTGTTGAACTCGTCTTGCACCTGTCCGCCTACGCGTTGGGTGGGCGAATCAGCGCGTTTGAGTCCGGGGTGCTCGCCTTCGAGTTTTTGAAGTTCGCGAAACAACCTGTCGTACTCGGCGTCCGAGATGCTCGGATCATCTTGCACGTAGTAGCGGTAGTCATGGCCTTGGATCTCGGACACGAGCTTATCGTACTGGGCTTGGATCTTAGACGAGCTCACGGGGCTGCACTATAACCAAGGTCCCAGGAGCTTTGCATTAGGTATCGTTAGGGTCTAAGCCGACGATACGCTTGCGCGGTATCTCGCGCTCAGAGGCCAGCGCGCGAATGGCGTCAAAGACTTTACGAAACTGTCCGTCGAATTTTTTCTCCAAGGCCATAATCCGATTTTCGAACTCCGAGTCTGATTTTAAGACCGATTTAAGCTTCACGAAGACACGCACAATAGCGATGCTCACCGCTACAGCCTGAGGGCTTCGGAGTACGGCTGAGAGCATTGCGACGCCTTGTTCGGTGAAGGCGAGAGGTTGTACTCTGCGCATGTTCCAGGCCAGATTTGCGGTCGCAATTTGCGACCGCAAATCTGTAAGCTCTTGATCTGAAAGAATAAAACAAAAATCCACCGGGAACCGCTCCGTGTTTCTGCGCACTTGTTCGTTGAGGCGCTTTGTAGTTACGCCATAGAGAGCTGCTAGGTCGTGATCCAGCATAACCCTCTGTCCGCGGATCAGATAGATTTTGTCTTCGATGGTTTGGGCCGCAAGTGCGATGTCATTCATGCGCCCCTGAAAAGCAGAGAGCATGCCAAAGCTACTTCCGTGCTTTCCCCTGCTCCACGGCCTTCAGTAGCTTCTCCCATCGATCTTTATGTGACTGATAACTAGCTAGAATCGTGCTGAGCCTAAAGCGAAGCGCGGGCGTCGCTCGCGCCGACTCTTGCACTCGCGTGATCAAAGTCTCCAGCAGCTGACGGCGCTCCGTGGGGGGGCGCTTCTCAACTCCGTTGGCGTACATCTGGTACAGGTTGTTGAGCTGCTCGAGCATCGGCTCGATTTGTTGAAACAGAGTCTGCGTATCGCCTGTGGGTGGAGGTGCATCGGCTTGGGGTTTCCCGGGTACGGCTCGCGCCGGTTGGGGCGTGCCTTCCAGTTCCGCGCGATCGCGTTCTTCTTTTTCCTCGCGTCGTCTGCGTTCCTTGAAGTCTTCGTCGCGCGCCATCAATGATCCACTGTGGGTTGAGGCGCGGGCCTGCGCTCATTGAGACCTAAGATCGCGGGAATTTCTTCAACCCTTGAAATCGCCACCACGCCTTGAGAAGCGCGGGCGGAGAGGCCCTTCAAAGAGGAACGCGGTACGACGATGCGCTTAAAGCCCAGGCGCCTTGCCTCTTGCAACCTGACATCCAGTTGCGCGACCCGTCGCACCTCGCCTGTCAGCCCGAGCTCGCCTAACCAGGCTGTGGTCGAATCGATCGAGAAGTCTTGCTGCGAAGACCAAATCGCAACAGCGGCAGCTAAGTCACACGCTGGGTCGGTGAGACGCAATCCGCCTGCCACGTTAAAAAACAGGTCAAAGCGGCCCAACGGAAGGCCCGCGTGTTTTTCGAGGATCGCGGCGAGCAAGGAAAGACGCGTTTGTTCCAATCCCACGGCCGTGCGCCTGGGGGTGCCGTACGAGCACGGCGTTACGAGGGCCTGAAGCTCCACGAGCAGCGGGCGGGATCCCGCAAGAGGAACCGAAATCGCCGTGCCTGAAACATCGTGCTGGCGCTCGCCCAAAAATAAAGCTGAAGGGTTTCCGACTTCGCGTAGGCCCTCGCCGTCCATTTCGAATACGCCAAGCTCGTGCGTGCTGCCAAAGCGGTTCTTTACTGTGCGAAGCAAACGGTAGCTCTGCGTGCCCTCGCCCTCGAAGTACAGCACCGTATCCACCATGTGCTCGACGACCTTGGGACCCGCGATGCTGCCCTCTTTAGTCACGTGACCGACTAAGAAGATCGCAAGCCCTTCGCTTTTAGCGATGGCCATGAGGCGCGCGGCGACTTCCCTCACCTGCGAGACGCTTCCGGGGCCGCTTTCAAGCGACCCGCTCGAGAAGGTCTGAAGCGAATCCATGATGAGCACCTGCGGCCTGAGCTCCCGTACCGTGGCGTGCACGCGCTCCAGCACGGTTTCCGAGGCGAGCAATACTTGCTTGTCGCCTTTGATTCCTAAGCGTACTGCGCGCGAGCGGATTTGCTCGATGGACTCTTCACCGCTTACGTACAGAATCTTGATGTCAGTATATTTTTTCTTCAGCCCATCGCACATCTGAAGCAAAAGCGTGCTCTTGCCGATGCCCGGATCTCCGCCGATTAAAACAAACGAATCGGGAACCAAGCCTCCGCCCAAAACACGGTTGAGCTCATCAATACCCGTGTTAAGCCTACGGCTCACAGCGCGTGGAGCGCGCGGCTCCTCGCCTTCTACTGCGTCATCAAACGGATCGAGATAGACCCAAGGATCGCGCGCACCGGTGATCAGCGGCGCATGAGCTAGGACGCCTGCCTGGCCTGCAGCTGCGGACATGGGCTTGACGGTTTCTTCGACGAACGTGCTCCACTGCTCGCAACCTGGGCAGCGCCCCAGCCATTTGGGGCTGACAAACGCGCAGTTTTGGCAGGTGTACTGGGTTTTGATTTTTGCCATGCGACTTCTCTTAGGCCTTCAATGTGACTCGAGAGACGGCCGAGCGCCAGCGCGCCAGGTGCTCGTCTCGGGTTTTGGTCGCCATCGCGGGCGTAAACGTCCGATCTTCGGACCAGGTGCGTTCGATATCGGAGAGCGAATTCCAAATTCCCACGCCTAGGCCAGCAGCAAAGATCGCGCCAAGGCTCGTGGTCTCCAGATATTTGGGACGTCTCAAAGAGACACCCAGCGTGTCGGACTGAAATTGCATGAGCAGATTATTAGCCGCTGCACCGCCATCTACGTTCAAACTGGTGAGCGGACGGCCCAAGTCTTTTTCCATGGCCTGCAGGATATCGACGTTTTGAAACGCGATGCCCTCGAGCACAGCGCGCGCCAGATGTCCTTGCTTCGTGCCACGCGTGAGGCCTGTAAACATTCCTGTCGCCCCTGGATTCCAGTGAGGAGCTCCTAAGCCGGTGAGCGAGGGAACGAAAACAACCCCGTCGCTCGAAGAAACGCTCTCAGCCAGCCGCTCGACGTCAGCGGAGTCCTTGATCAAACCCAGGCCGTCGCGAAGCCATTGGACAGCCGCGCCCGCTACAAATGCGCTGCCTTCCAGAGCATAGGTCACGTCGTCATCTTTGAGCGCCCAAGCAATGGTCGTGAGCAAGCGGTGACGGCTTTTCGCAGGTTTCTTGCCCGTGTTCATGAGCAAAAAAGCCCCCGTGCCGTAAGTGCACTTAGCCATGCCTTCGCGGATGCAGGCCTGTCCCAAGAGGGCTGCCTGCTGATCGCCCAAAATACCGGTGATCGGAATTCCGTCAGGCAGTCCGGGAACGCTACGCGTGAATGCGAAGGTTCCGGTGGAGTTGCGAACTTCGGGCCAAAGCTCAGGCGCGACGCCTACGGCTTGGCAAAGCTCGGGATCGAATTTTCGTTTTTGAAGGCTTAGGCACAGCGTGCGTGAAGCGTTGCTGGGCTCTGTTACGTGTGCTTGGCCGCCCGACAGACGTGCAACCAAGTAGCTGTCGATCGTGCCTATGCAAAGCCTGCCGGCCTTAGCGGCAGCCGCCACGTCGCCCCAGTTTTTGAGCGCCCAAGCTGCCTTGGTGCCCGAAAAATAAGGATCTAGTAAAAGTCCGGTTTTTTCCTGGAAGAAAGGTTCCATGCCGCGCGACTTGAGCTGTTCGCAGGCATCTGCCGTGCGTCTATCTTGCCAAACGATGGCTCGCGCCAGAGGTTTGCCCGTCTCGCGCTCCCAGAAGCAAAGCGTCTCACGCTGATTGGTGATGCCGATGGCAACGATCTTGGCTTGCGGAGCCTTCTTAAGCGCCTGCCCTACTGATTTGACAACGCTCTCCCAGATTTGCTCCAGATCGTGCTCAACCCAGCCGGGTTGCGGAAAATGCTGCTCAAAATCAATGGAAGCGTCGCTCAGGCGTTTGAGCTGGGTGTCCATGACGAGGGCTGTTGAGCCCGTCGTGCCTTGGTCGATGGCTAGGATGGCGTCCATTCAGTCCGTAAAAAAGCACCCGGCGGAGCGAAACTCAAGGCCTAAAAGAATGCCCACCCCAACGAAAGCTCAAGAGCTAGCTTGACTCCGCTGTAGCTCGACAGATCCACCGTGGTGGAGCCCACGGTCATCGTTGTGGGAACGCTCGCATACGACGCGCCGATGCCAGCCCTGAACTGAAATCCGATTTCCGTCACGACGTGGTAGCCCACGACTAAGACGCCCTCCATCATCGTGATGGCGTTAGTCGATCCTCCGCTTACCGAGGTGAGCCTTCCGTATTCGAACCAAGGCGAGGCGTAGAAGCTGCTACCGATGGCATTTCCAGAAAAATAAAAATTCAGGCGAGGACCCAGCATCCAAGCCGAAAGGTTTGTGCCGCCTGCCGTTGCCGATGAGTATTGGCCCGTCACTCCCAAAGTCATGAATCTCACATAAGGCACCACGTCGACACCGCCTTGGATCGCTAGCAGGGTTGGGGTGATCAGAAGTCCAAGGAGGGTCGAAAGCGGGTTGACGTAAATGCTCACGAGCTTTCCGCTTGGGGCCGCGGTTTCTTGGGCCACAGAAGTCAGGGGTAAGCAGAATAGGAGCAGGACTACGAGTTTTTTCATGGGACCGACCCTATGGAGAATTGCGCAGAAAAGCAAGGTGGTGGCTTATAGTCTAAGATGCGCGTTTACGCAGCTCTTCGATCCCCTTTTCGGAGAAACGAGAGGTCGATTCTAGCGCTACAGCATGGGCTTGGGCTCGTGAGATCTCAGCCCGAACTTCAGGCGTAAACCCCGGGTGGTCGAGTTGCTTGAGCAGGCCCACGAGCTGGGAAAACTGCTCCGTTTGGATGCGGTTGGCGTTTTGTGCCTTTGGGAGCCAGAGCAAAAGATCATTTCGAATCGGGTCAAAGTGAAAGATGCGAAGCCTGCGTCCGACCCACGCATATGCCGCCAGCGCCGCCAGTACCCCGACCACGAGGCTTATGGCATCTCGTACGAGCCTGGCTTGGGAGGTAAGACCTGGAAACGAGGACTGGGGGAAGTTCACTCGAACGCCTACGCCCTCGGACGGACGAAGCAGGCGCTCGTACACTACCGTGTTCGAATCCCATCTGACGCGCTCGCTGGACTCGGAATTGGCCGCGGGTGCTTCGACTAATTTGCTGACCTTCCAGGAGGTCACTGTACCTCCGGGTTGAACGCTCAAGAGAGCCGCGGCCCATGCCACGGGATCGCTACCCGACACGCTTCGGGCTTGTTGGAGAAGCACCGAGTCCACCGCAGCAAAAAGCTGACGGCCTGACTCGCGCGCCCAGCGCTCGGCTTGGTTTTTTGCGAGAGTCTCTTGAAGCAGATGCGCGCCAACGGTCGCCCCCGAGGCAAACTTGATCACCGCAAAAAGGAAAACAACGCGACGGTTCATCCCGGGGGCTTATCGGCCAAAAAGTCGAAGAACTTAAGGCCCGAGCTTACTTCTGGGGTCGGGCGCGCGCAAAATGCCAAGCCATCGTGGCGGCTAAGCGCGCGGTGCGCTCCCCTGAGTCGTGCTCGGGGTTGAGCTCGTAAATTCCAAATGAGGCGACTTTGGGGTGGGCGCCAGCGATTTCAGATAGTGAGATCATTTCTTCGGCCGTGAACCCCTCGGCTTGCGGCGCCGAAACACCTGGAGCAAAAGCCTCGGCAGCTGCATCCAGATCAATGCAAACGGCGATGAGCTCGCTTTTTGTGGCTAGCGCCGTGAGCGCCCGTTTGAATCCCGCTAACGCTTTTCCTACGCGCAAGCTCTCCCACTTTTGGACGGAGATCTTCTTGGAGCGCGCGTATTCCCAAAGCTCCGGTGCGTTGCAGTGGGCCTGAATTCCAAACTCCACGAAGCGCCCGGGATCAAGCACCCCCTCGTCAAGAGCCAGTCTAAAAGGCGAACCGCTCGTCATATGAGGTTGGTAGGGCCTGAGGTCAAAATGCGCATCGACGTTGATGCAGCCCACGCGCGCTGTTTTTTCTGAAAGAGCAGCCACCTGCGAGTAGGCAAACTCGTTGCTTCCGCCCACGACAACTAAGGGCGAGAACCCAGTTCCCATCTCCATGAGAGCGGTTTTGGCTTTTCGCACATTTTCAAGCGCACTGAATCCAAACCCCGATACATCGCCTAAGTCGCGAAGCACGGCTTCTTTCATTCGGCCTAGTACGCGCCTAAAAACCTGTGGACCTTTGGCCGCCCCCACCCTACCACCCACATGGATGACGCCCTGATGATTTGGAATGCCCACCCAAGCTGGTACTTCCGGCATTTGAGCAGAGGTGTTAGATTTGCGACGCGTCGACATTTCTCGTAAACTGATTTTTGCTCAGAAAAGGTCGCTTGGCCATGGTGAATTCGGACCTACAAACACCGAAGTGGTTTATTTACTTGGGAAATCACCATGAGGGCCCCTTCACGACCATCGACGTGAGGGATAAGCTCGCCAGCGGTCAGATTACGCCAAACCACTATGCGTGGTGCGAGGGTATGACCGACTGGAAGGTCTACCGGGAGATTGCGGAGCTCAGCGGCGAGTCAGCTGAGAGCCCGGGGTCCGAAGTGAAGATCGACAATACGACCGTGGTGAGCGCCCCTGAACCCGGGCCCCAAGCGGTGGAAGCGCAAAGCGATCTGACGCAGCTGGGGATTTCGCCTCAGGCCGAAGACAGGCCTCAACCCGCGCCGACTGCCTCAGCTCCCGCAAAAGCCAAGCGCAGCTTTAAGATCTCGCGTGGCTTGATCTACTTCATGTTGTTTGCAGCTCTGATTGGAGCTGGAGGCAGCGCTTACCTGCAGGGGTGGATCTCGGCCGAAACGTTTGATCCCGTGGTAGCGAAGGTTTTAGCTTGGGTGCCCCAGCTGAGCGTCGTGCTCTCGCCCATTTCGCGCCTAGATGATGTTTCAAAAGAAGATTACGAAGAGCTCAAGCAAGCCGCACTAACGGCGCCCAACCCAGTTCACCCGTTTGTAGCCGTGGCTCTTTCGAAGGCAGATCCCACCTACCCCGCTTTTTACATCGCGTCACATACTGCCGACGGTGCAGCGTTTGATGTCTGGGTCGTGGGAGTGTCCGATACCTTGCTCAATACGATGAGCTTTTCCGGAAAGCTCCCTGTTACGACGATTCGAAAGCTTGGAAAGACTCCGGCGCTTAAGACGGCTGACGGAAAGCTTGTTCCACGCGGCGAGTACTGGGTGATCGTGGGCCAGCGTAAGGCGCCTGAGAATGTGCCAACTGCGGAGGCACCTAAGATTCCGGCCGAGATTTCAGCGGTGCTTCCGAATGACTTTGAGCCTTTGACCAAGAAGCTTTATTTCTTAGGAGGCGCCAAGGATGCGACATATACAGCTCGTCTTAAGGAATACCACGACCGGCTCAAAGCCAAGGTGGCTTCCGAGATCGATGAGCTCAAGCAATTTTCCCAAACGCTTGAATCCCAGCTCGAAAGCACGAACAAGAAATACCAAAGCCTGCATCGAGGCAAAGTCACGTCGGTGCATCGCAAAGTCTGGAATGGATTTCATGGAAGCTGGAGCGCGCTCACTGGAAAGCTCGTTCAGACGGCTCAATCCTGGAATCCCGCAGCACTTGAGCACGAGTATTTCCATGGCGCGCTCTACAAGCAGGTGCAGGAAGCAGCTGTGCTCGTGAGCCGCGCCCACGAGCTGGAGCATTCTTATTTTACGGGCACGGGCGACCCCAAGTCGCTGGATGTGCAAATTGGCGAAGTATCCGCTCGAGCGCAGCACATTCTTTCTGAGGTCAAAGCCAAGATCGCTGAGGCCGAACAAGTTCCTACGACACCTAACGGAATGCCCCGCAAGGAGGGGACCTAAGATCATGACTAACAACGCCGAAAAGCGCCGCGCCAAGCGCCGCCCCGTCCTAGATACGTTTTCGGTTTTCGTCACGGTTCCAAAAAAAGGCGATCATCGCCTACCTGCCCACGACGTGAGCGAACTGGGCATCGGCTTTGACTTGGACATCGAAGGCGAGCCCGAGAGCGAGCTTAAGCCCAAGTCAGGCGACATCTTAGATGTTCATTTTTATCTCAATCAATCGCTGGCGATCCCTTTGAAGATTCGCGTGGCGCGAGTCGAGGAAAAGGGCTCCGTGCGGCGTGTGGGCGGCGCGTTTGCCGAAAACGAGAGCAAGGCTTATCAGGCTTTTTCGAGCTTCATCAAAACGCTCGATCTGTTGGTGGACGTCGCTCAGCTCGATAAGTCTTAGGGCGTGGTTTTTTCTTTGGCGATCAACTCGCGTGCGCGCTCAAGCCTCAGGACAAAGGGGTTTGCAAGGGGCATTTGACGCCACTCTCGCTCGCTGTCGCTTTTAGTGTAATAAGCGCGTGCGTCCGCGGCTTCTCGCAGCTGCGTATTGAAGTCGTAAGGCAGGGGCTCAAACCAATCGGGATGTTGAGGTTCCATGAGTTCCCGAAAGGAGCGCCAATGGGCAGCGGATGCACGGGGAAGATCCCCTAGAATGCTGGGGGTCCAGCGGCTATCCTTCACGGTAGCCGCTGTGACTGTTACCCCAAGACTATTTGTCCTGATTTCCTGTCGCTGGCTTTCGGGGATGTGAGAGAGCGCGGCTTCGTACTTGGGCCAGGACTTTCCAGCCGACTCCGAGAGCCAGGCTAGATTAGAAATCCGGATAAACGTGCTAGAGATCCTTCCGAAGTTGTCAAACTCGCCAACCGTTGTCTCTTTTGATTCGCGTAATGCGATTTCAAGCTCCTCGAGTTCTTTGGGTGTCAGTTTTTGTCGTGCGAATTCATAAAAACTATCCATGATCTTGTCGCGGTTTTCCATGACGTGAACGATGCGGTTATCGACCAAAAACCAGATCCATGCGTGAGCCAGCAGGTCGTGGTAAAACTGCCTGCCTCTGCGAGAAACGGCGACGCGCCGGTGTTTGAGCAAGCGATTGTAGTAGTTGATCTTCGGTTGGAAGACTTTGTTGACCATCTCAGGCGAGATCAAGATGCGTCGGGGATCGTTCTCCGCCAGGCCCTCGTTGAACTTGTTGATGCTGCCGGTGAGCGCTTCGGCATCCGGGATCTCCATCGTATAGTCGTCGATCTGCTTGAATCCAAAAAATGCGGCGATCTCTCTTAGCACGTGGATGGGAACGCGCATGTCGATGATGGCGTCCGCATCCGTGCGACTCTGTCTGAAGTCCGACCAAGGGCCCTTTGTTTTAACCGTGAGGATTCGCCCGCCGTATTTTCCGGGGCGGGACGCCATAATTTCAAAGAGATCAGTCTTAAGAAGGGAGTAATCAGGCCCCTTCTGGCGCTTTACCTCTCCCTTCAAGTTGCATTCGACAGCCTGAGCGTGCTGAGGCACGTACCAGGCCAGCAGGCCTGCCGCGAGAAGCACACGAATGCCCATGAGGGTTCTTGCACCCATACGGTCTTTTTTCGGTTTCCTGACCCGCACGCTCAATGCGGTGGGTCAGACTTGCCCAGGCAAAATAGACCTGTTCAGGCCGTGGCAGCCCTTTCCGAAGAGGTGGTGAGGGAAAGGAGCCCTCTCTGCCATGCGCCCACGTGACACCGAAAAGAGTAATGGCCAAGTTGTGGATTTCGCCCAAGTGCGCGAACAGAAGCTCGAGGAAAAGCGCCGCCGTTACGAGCGCATCTTGTTTCAGCATCTGTTTAGCGTTTACACCGTGATGGGCCGCTCCAAGCTTGCTCCTGTGGAATTGATCGATGTGAGCGAGGCGGGATGCGCTTTTCAGATTCCTTACGACCCTAAAGCGCCTTGGCCTACAGATGCGGATCAGTCCGTGCCACTGAGGCTTTATTTTACGCAAGACACCTATCTTGAGGTTTTGGTGCGCGTTCAGAACTCGCGCCCTTGCATCACGGATAAGGGGCGCTTTACGCGCTATGGCTGCTTAGTGGACACGTCCACGACGAGCTACCCTGCATACCAGCAGTTCGTGGGCTTTTTGAAGCTCTACGGCGAAACCGCGCATCGCGACATGGGCGATATGACGGTCTTCTACCTCTGAAGACCCGTTGCGGTTTTGAGAGCGCTCCCTTCGGGGTCGCGCTCTCAAACTGCAACTGGTAGTACTATTCCCCGAGCAAAACGCCGGATTCTTCTTCCGAAGAATTTCCCTCAGCGTTCGAAGTCTTTGCTTCTCTGCCTGAGAGCGATTCGCCCTCGGGTACGGCGGGCGCCCGTTGAATGCGGGCATTGTCCTCAGCCGTGATCACTGCTGAGTTTGAGAGATTGAGTTGCTCAAGCTGCGAGTCGATCGCTTTGATCTCTTCATCCGTGAGATCCGCTGCCGATGCGATGCTTGCGAGAGCCAGTCCTAAAGCCATGATTGAAATCATTAGAGCGCGTCCCATGTGCTCCTCCGCCAAGGAGTGTAGCACGCGGGGAGAGGCTCCTGACAAGCTTAGGCGGGAATTTTTCGCTTAGTAGCCGAGCCGCCGGTCCAATCCGTCAGGATTTTGGCGGCTTTGTCCAAGGCGCGAGGGTCTTTTTCTAATACCTGGTAAATGCGCTGGGACATCTCTTGGACCTGCTCCTTGGTAGCGGGTCCTTTCGCGGCGGGCTTCGCCGTTGGAGTCTTCTTTTGAGTCGTCACCAGCGAAAGCGCGGTGCGTGTCTTCGGGCGTGTCATGGAGATTTAGGCCGCGTCTTTTTCGGAGCCGCCCGCCGTGGGAATTGCGGCTGCGTCGATCTCTTCATCCACTCGGCCCACGAAAACGTCCTCGCCCACTTGCGAGAAGGCATACCAACGATCGCCGAGGCGTTGATAGAGCACATCGACTTCGAGGCTGGATTTTGGTGCGATCTTTTTCTTGGAATTTTTTGCGCTGGTTGCTGACATCTTGAATCCCTCCCTAGATTCGGTTTCGGAACTGACAAGAGACTCTTCGGAGGGAGGGCGCGGATCTGGAGAGGAAAAATTTTCTCTATGGGACGGAGATGGTGCCCGAAACGCCGTTAAAAAACGCGTCGATGTAGGTGTAGTTGCCTGAGGCGGTAAATTTGACCGCGTGAACCAGGGGCTGGTACTTCTTTTTCTTTTTTTCTCGGAAGACAGGAGACGAGATAAACGAAGGCGTTCCTGTGGAAACGATCTGGTGAGCGCGTAGGTCACCTACGAGCTGAAAGTGCACGACCGTTCCCGCGGTTACGGTACAGGTCAGCGGGCTTCCTGAGGCGAAAACAGTGTTGGCTGCCTCTGCGCAGCCGCAAAGGCGTTGGGAGTACCCATCCCAGATGAGGATTTGAGCTACCCCGGTTGAGCAAACCGTATCGGCGCTGCTGTAGCTGCTCGAGGGCAGGGGCACGGAGCTTCCGCAGGAGGGTGCCAAAAGGGCGGCAAAACCCAATGAAAGGGGGGCCCAAAAGCCTTTGAAATCAAGCCACATGGGCCCACCCTACGATCTCGGGAGGGGCTGCGCAAGGATCTTGAATACCGGAGCGGATTCGTGTAACACCGCCCTTCAATAAGTGGACCCGTAGCTCAGCTGGATTAGAGCGCCACACTACGGATGTGGAGGTCACAGGTTCGAACCCTGTCGGGTCCGCCATAAAAAAAGGAAGTCGGGATTATCCCGACTTCCTGTTTTTATTTCGGGTTTGTCTGGTTCGAACCGTAGGTTTGAACCCCTGCGAGGCCCAGGAAGGGACGAGCAGTGCGAGCGTCCAGTGGACGCTCACGCAGCCGGAGGCGAAGTGAAGCGGAGGGTCCGCCTCGCGATGTTGTAAGGTATCTCAATGGCAATCATCGATCTTGAGACGCTCTACCTCATTCTTACCAAAGTCGCGCAGAAGACGGATTTCTACAGTTACAGCGCCGCTCAAACAGGCGTAGGTCAAAAGCCTGGGACCATTTCATCCAAGGAGCTAGCGAGCGTTTACGAGCGAATCACCGGAAGAACCCTGGGCTCGCGCGTGAATTGGAATACCTCGCTTGATCAACTCAATCTGTTCTTGTCCCACTGCGGTCTTCCGGCCATCGGAAAGGTCGTTCTTCAAGAAAAAGGACCCGTGCCATCGGAAGAAGCTCTCGCGCGAGTGCAGAGCGCTCAATGGCCAGCGTTTAGTGCGTTGAAAAACCTCTATAAGAGGAAGTGATCGGATGTTACTCCGTCGGATCTACGCCCTTTAATTGAAGGGCTTCGATGCAAAACCGAATCATTCGCGTGCGATGCTTTTCGGCCAGCTTGTCTAAGCTTTGCCCAGACAGGTCAGCGATGCTTTCCATCTTTTGCAGGCATCCCAAGTCGATGCAGAGGTTCACGCCAACGCGCGTCCTTGAATCCACCGTAGTCGTCAGCAAAGCGATCTGGTCCGAAGGGCCGTACGAATGGCACCATTCGCACATGCGCGACGGAGAGTTATGGCTTCCCTGCTGGTCGCGACGGAAGGAGATCCCTA
>JBGAWT010000061.1:0-15249 GCA_044227445.1 Bdellovibrionia bacterium
GCTGGGTGAGCGCAGGAAACTATCCCGTATTCGTCGAAACGTACCGCGGCGAGGAATTCCTACACCGCCACGTGCTGACACATTTCAATTCAGATGGCGCCCTTCAGGCCAATCTTTACCGAATGCCAGATCCGATGCTCAAGGAGTGGATCAGCCAGTTGGCGGGCGGCATCAGTCCTCAGAGCTCTGTGGTCGTCGGCGCGGCTCCTGGGCTTGTTGAGCAATGGGGCGAGGACGAAGTGATTCCTGAAGTGAAGCCTCTTGCCTCCGAGACAACGCTCGTACCCGAACGCTACGCGATTCATCACACGGGAAGACTGCGGCCGGGAATGAGGCTTAACCACGAGCAGATGAGGTACTTTGCTGTTCAGATTCCTTCGGGTCCAGCGAAGCTCTCTTTGGATGCGCGCAATGGATCCGAGCGGCTCTCCATGCTCATCCTGCCTTCACCCGGAGTCGTCAACGTCATTGGTCCCAACTGACTTAGATTGGGATGCCTGCAGAAGTTCTTCAGGCAGGAGCAAAGAAAAATCATCCTGACTGCTCGGCATAGCGACAATGTAGCCGCGAGGGAGAAGCATCTTTAGATCCTGGATGTCAGGGTTCAATTGCCTGAAATCCGTCAAAGCGATCCCGTGATCCATCGCAAGCTCTTTTGCTGAGATCTTCTTTCCCGTGGCAATGAAGCCCACAGGCCTGACGAAGCGATCCGGGGGATTGCCAAAGAAGCGTTCTCGGTAGGCTTCGGCGTAAACCATCGCGATGAATTCAGCGTAGTAGTTTCGGCTTGCCCAACCCAAGGGCGAGCGTCCCCGGCAAGAGGATTCAAAAAGCTTTGCGATTCTTTTGTATTCGACGTCCGCCGGCGTGAATTCTGCCGCATCATCCTTGCGATGCTTGAATCGGGGAAGCCGACGGATCCCGTGATTGTAGGCCGTGATCGCAAGAATCCAATTGCCCAGGTAGCGGTGATTCCATTTCAAGAGCCGGGCGGCAGCAAAGGTGGACTTAATTGGCGAAAGGCGTTCATCGAGCTTGAGCTTAGGATTGATGACCAAATATTCCGAGCCCGTGTCTTCCATGAACTGCCAAACACCGCGTGCGCCAACCTTGGAGAGCGCTTCCCAATTAAAAGCGCTTTCGACCAGCGTGATGCGCGTGAGCTCCTTGGGAAGCTGCATTTGCTCAAAAACGGCTTCCATCTTGGGGATATAAGGCTCAGCCGCAAGCAGTCCTTGCACGACATTGTTGCGTTGACCGCGCTGGGCTTTGAGGTTCTTTTCGTAATCCGAAAGGGGGTGCTTGTGCCCGGAAGCCTTGATGGCAGCTTCGATGCGGGAGCGAACTTCTAAGGCACGCGGGCCGCGACGCTTGATCGATCTGCGCCGAGCCAACTCCCGAAAACCTCTTCGATAGGACTCCAGTGCGCTTTGGATCTTGTATCTTTGCCTTGCGCGCTTCACACCGCGTAAATCCAGAACCTCGTAAACCACCTCGGGGTGATGCTCATCGAGCAAAATGATGTGATCTTGCGAATACACCGTGAAGGCCCTAAGCCAGAACTCCACGGCGCCTTTGAGCATCTCGGGCGAATGAAACAGCGGGCTTACGCGTTGCTCGGGGTCAGAAAGGACATGAGAGACTTCGGTTAGGGTGACGTCGGTATCGGTTTGATTGCTCTTTGAAGTATAGATTCGCGAGAGGGACTGGTCGAGCTCGCCCTCTTTCATGTTGGACCACAAAACGTCCTTGTCGTAGGCCGAATACACGACGGTCTGAACCAACACGAGCGAAAGCAGCAAAGGAAAGGCGATCCATTTTTTTTCTAGCCGCATACCGCTTTTTCCTGCTTCCGCTGAGCTCAAAAGCCCCGAAGGGGCGCTAACCCCTGGAATTGCAAAGGGTCTGCCACCCAAAAGGCTGGTAAGGGCTTGGAATCATGAGGGTCTCATTTGGTAAATCGCCCATCTTTTTGACACCTGAATAAGGATGTGAGAGACCCCTGCCCGATGGTTCAAGCCCCTGAAAAAGAAGCCCCGAGCGCACAAAACCCGACGTTTGAGCAGGCGCTTGAGCGCCTCCAGCAAGTGGTTCGGAAGATGGAAAGCGGACAGCTTTCGCTTGAAGAAGCGCTTCAAGCTTTTGAAGAAGGCGTGAAGCTCACGCGCATTTGCCAAGAGCATCTCTCGGCAGCTGAAGCGAAAGTCGAAGTTCTCGCCAAAGCAGGCAGCTCCGAAGCCAAACCAGACTTTCAGTCGTTCTCCGTTGGGCCGCAAGGCTCTCGCACTTGAGCAAGAAAAAGCGTCTCGATCTTTTGCTCGTGGATCGCGGGCTTGCACCCTCGCGCGCCAAAGCCCAAGCCATGATTCTTACGGGTGACGTGCTGGTCAACGACACGCCTGTCACCCAAGCGGGAACCCCCATAGCCGAAGACGCGGAGCTCAGGCTCCGAGAAGGAGCTCGCGCAGCGAAGGCTTACGTTTCTCGAGGAGCGTGGAAACTCAAAGCGGCCCTCGAGCAGTTTGCAATTGAAGTGCAAGGCAAGGTTTGTGCGGATATCGGAGCCTCGACCGGAGGGTTTACGCAAGCGCTTTTGGAGGCCGGAGCACAGCGCGTTCACGCGGTTGACGTCGGGAAGAACCAAATGGATTGGTCGATTCGAAACGATCCGCGCGTCGTGGTTTACGAAGGCGTGAATGCTCGCTATCTCACGCAGCAGACCCTGCCCGAAAAGCCCCGGATTGCGGTTATGGATGTTTCGTTCATATCCATTACGAAGATCATGCCCGCGCTCCTTGACGTCTTGAGCGCGGACGCAGATATCGTGACACTCATTAAGCCGCAGTTTGAGCTCTCGCCCGAGTGCGTCGGGAAAGGCGGCATCGTTCGAGATGAAGAAAGTCGGCAGCTTGCGATCCAAGAGGTGAGTGCTGCGCTCAAAAGCCTTGGATTGCTACGCATGGGCTTGATAGACTCTCCCATTACAGGAACCGACGGCAATCAGGAGTACTTGGCTCATTGGAAACGCGGAAGCTCAGATCAAGACTAGCGCTTAGTGCTGCGATGTTCGCGGCACTTGCCTCGTGCACGACTACGACCAAAGGCACAGCGACGCCCGAAAGCCCGCCACCCGGGTGGGCAGGCGGCGGACAGCCCATGGGCCCTCCTATGGCACCTGAAGCGCAGGCCGTTGGACCGCATCTGAGTGGCGGTAGGCCCGTCATCTTAGTACTCAGCCCGGGGATGGCATTGGGTTTTGCACATGCCGGAGTGATTCGCGGATTCGTAGAGCAAAAGATCCCCATCGCAGCCATTGCTGGCACCGAAATGGGAGCGCTGGTGGGCGCGCTTTATGCCGCCACAGGACGCATTCAACAGTTTGAATGGGGAATGCAGCGACTCAAGGAAGACGCATTTACTCCCAAGAAGGGCCTTTTTTCGTCCATGAGCTCGGTACTGGGTTCGTCTAAAGACGCGGGAGCGTCCGAGGAGTTCGAAAAAGCGCTCAAACAGATCTTTGCGGAACGGGATGTTTCGGCCATGAGCATTCCGCTTCATGCGGCACTGAGACGAAGTGGGGCCAGCGGCGCGATCTATCCAGAAAAGGGTCTGCTTCGGTCTGCGCTTCGAGCGGCGATGGCAAATCCGAAGGTGTTTCCTCCTTCCGATTGGGAAGGGCAGCGCACTGAGTCAGCCCATAGTGTTCGCCCCTATCTGGTGAGCGATGCGCGGGCATTCGGAAATGCTGTGGTGGTGATCTCGGATTGCCTGCCAGAAAAAGAATCCGAAGCGTTTAAATCGGAATTAGCTCAAGCAGATTATGTCATCCGGCCGGACCTCAAGGGGTTTCAGCCGGAGGATTTTGGCCGAAAGACGGAGATCGCCTTTAAGGGGAAAACCGCTTTTGCCAAGGCGCTTCCAGAGATTCGAAAGTTAGCAGGCCTTGCCGAGGCAAGTCCCGAAGATCCGGATTCGGAGTAGCGCTGGCTAAGGGCCTACGGTTACACTTACTGTAACGCCTATGGGAATTCGCCAGCCCCAGTACACGCCCACAAAATTTGCGGGAGCCGAGCAAGGACCAGCCAAGATTCTTCGGTTTGTTTTTTTCGCAGGCATCGCGGCCACACTCGTGATGATGGCTATCGCGGGAGTGTTTTTTTGGTACTTTTCGCGCGGTCTTCCTCACATTATTTCGGTCGAAGATTACAAACCTCGCACGGTTACGCGAGTGTTCGCTGGAGACACCAAACCCGAGAACCTCATCGGGGAGTTTTTCAAGGAACGGCGCTACGTTACGCCGATCGATAAAATCCCTGACATCGTCATCAAGGCATTTATCTCAGCCGAAGACGATCGGTTTTTTGAGCACCCCGGAATCAACATCGTCAGCATCATTCGCGCGGGGATCGCAAACTTCAAAGCTGGCCACGTCGTGCAAGGCGGCAGCACGATCACGCAGCAGGTTGCGAAGTCTTTTTTCTTAAGCTCCGAGCGAACGGTAGATCGCAAAGTCAAGGAAGTGATTCTCTCCACGCGCTTGGAGCGAAACCTCTCTAAGCAGCAGATTCTGTATCTCTATCTGAATCAAATTTACTTAGGTCACGGCGCGTACGGCGTGCAGGCCGCGGCGCAGACGTATTTTCGCAAAGAGGTCTCTCAGCTGAGCATCGCCGAAGCCGCCATGCTAGCAGGGATGCCGCAAGCCCCTGGCAAATACTCTCCGCTGCTCATGCCTAAGAAGGCCAAAGAGCGCCAGCTGTATGTCTTGAGGCGCTTGTATGAAAACAAGTACATCTCTCAATCGCAGATGGCAGAAGCCGCATCACAGCCGCTTCGGATCCACCACGATGAGGACCTCAATCAAAAATACGCCCCCTATCTCGTCGAGCAGATCCGCCGAGAGCTTGTCGCGAAGTATGGAGATAAGGCGGTTTACGAAGAGGGGATCAATGTTCAGACCCCCGTTTCGCGAGAGCTGTGTATGTCGGCGCGCAAGTCGCTTAGAGAAGGACTGCTTGCAGTGGATAAGCGCGTCGGATTTCGCGGCCCTCTGACACATCTTAAGAGCGCAGAGGAGATTGAGAAGTTTTTGCACGAAGCGCGGCTCAAACTCATAGAACGACGGGTGGGATACCTGCTGTTGCTACCCGACGGAAGGCTGGATCCGGTTGAGGCGATGCATTTTGCAGGAGTCGCATCGGACGCGGACCTGCTCAACGTCGGTGAGATGTACCAAGCCGTTGTCATGTCCATTGATCAGCGCAAGAAATCGGCGCGCGTGATGGTCGGCGCTGCGCGCGCCGAGCTGCCGGCCGAAGGCGTGAAATGGGCTAAAGCGATTCGGGATGAGAAGAACCCTAACGCGCCACGTTTTGAGCCGGGAAGCCCAGGAAAGATCTTAGCTCGCGGCGATGTCGTGTGGGTCAAGGTCATGAACAAAGGCGGAACGCCTAGCCAGCCCGAGGTGATCGTTCATTTAGATCAAGAGCCCGAGGTACAAGGGGCTCTCTTTTCTATCGAAGCGCAGACCGGATTCGTGCTTGCGATGGAAGGTGGCTTTGATTTCAACCAATCCGAATTCAATCGCGCGATTCAAGCCCAGCGTCAACCCGGCTCGTCGTTTAAGCCCATACTTTACGCTGCAGGCATCGAGCGCGGATTCACGCCTGCATCCATCATCGTGGACTCGCCCATCGTGTATGAAACGAGCGATGGCGTGGGTAAATGGAAGCCCGGTAACTTTGAGGAAAAGTTCTACGGAGATACGACCTTTAGGCAGGCGCTCATTAAGTCGCGCAACATTCCGACGATTAAGATCGCCCAAGCTCTGGGCGTTCATTCAGTGATCGATTTTACGAGACGACTGGGGCTCAACGGTCAATTTCCGCCGGATCTTTCCATCTCTCTTGGCTCCGGCTCGGTCTCGCTCATTGATCTGACTAAGGCGTACGCGCTCTTTCCGCGCCTAGGCAGGAAGATCAAACCTATATTGTTTGCCAAGACGATGGATCGCGAGGGCAAGACGCTCGAAGAAAACGCGCCGCAAACCCTTCCGGCGATGATCAAGATTCCTTCTCTTTCGGCCACCCCGCTTGCCGTCACGGCCGCGAGCCCTGGGCCTGAAGCAGAAATAGCGCAAGCGACGGCGCCTACGCGTGCTTACACGGCGCCTTATCCCGGAGCGCTTTCGCTTCCCAAGAGCAAGGTTCCGCTTCCAAGCTATCCGCCAGCCGATGACCCGGATCAGGTCATGGACCCTCGCGTGGCTTACGTGATGACTCACCTCATGAAGGAGGTTGTGAACTACGGCACAGGCCACGAAGCTAAGCAGCTCGGCCGGCCTGCTGCGGGCAAAACGGGAACGACGCAGGAATACAACGACGCGTGGTTCATGGGTTTTACTCCTCACGTCGTCACAGGCGCGTGGGTGGGCTTTGACAACCAGCGTAGCATTGGTCCTGGCGAAACGGGCGCGCGCGCGGCCCTTCCGATTTGGTTGAATTTCATGAAAGACGCGGTGAAAGCCTATCCTGATTCGGACTTCACGATGCCGCCCGGCGTTGTTTTTGCGGCAATTAACGCAGCCACCGGAAAGCCCGTGGCGTCCAACTCCTCAGCTGCCATCCGAGAGGCGTTTATCGAGTGCTCTGAGCCAGTAAAAGACGGGGGATTTGGTGATCCGTCCACTCCAGGATCTCAAACACCTGCTGCCGAGAACGCGGGAGACTTCTTTAAAGAAGACGTCGAGTAGTACCGAAATGCCTCACAGGGAGAGTGACCCTGGGTGGAGGCAGCTAATCAAATTAATGCGTCGCGTTTTTTGACGCCCGAGAGACGAGCCCTTGTAGGCTCCGTCTTGTTCCACCTCTTGATGGTGGCGCTTATGCTCTTTCTTCCCCGCGTTTGGGAGAGGAGAGAGCAAAAGCCCGTTGAGATCACCTGGCTGGATGACACGCGCTCAGAGCGGCAGCGTCGCATTGTTCAGACCGAAAAAGCCCAGAAATCTGAAACAGCTCCTGAGAAGGCATTTTTGGGCGAGCAGAATCAACGCGTAGACGAGGAGCGAGTCTCCAAGCTTGCCAACCGACCGGCTGAAAAAATTGGTGGGACCAAACAAGCATCCCGAGGAAAGCAAAAGGCGCAGGCAGCTGAGGCGAGCCCACTGGCAAAATTCGCCATGCCCATGATCCCCACCGCTCAGCAAGAACAAGAGCGCGCAGCCGCTGACCGCGGACCCAAATGGAATACCGTTGGTTCACGCGCCGCAGATTTTGTTCCCGGCGTAAAAGAGGGCGACCGTACGGCGCTCAATACCAAAGAATTCGTCTACTATGGGTATTTCCAGCGGATTCGCGAACGACTGGATCGTGCATGGATCCCGCTTTTGCGGGAGAAGCTCATTGCCTACTACAAGAAAGGACGCCAGCTCGCGAGTGAGGTGGACCACGTCACTCAGGTCGTTGTGACATTGAATCCGGTGGGCGAGATCGTTCGTGTGAAAATCATCGGTGAGTCGGGCACTGAGGAGTTGGACGACGCTGCGGTAAAAGCGTTCAATCGCGCCGGCCCCTTTCCGAATCCCCCGCGAGGTATCGTTGATACGCGCGGCGAGATTTCCATCGCCTGGGACTTCATCTTAAAGACATAGAGCGTATTTATGACTGCGTATGAGTGTTCTTCGCGTCAGGATGACGCATGCGCAGCAAGCGAAGAAGCGCACGATGCGCGGCAACTCATACGCAGTCATAAATACGCTTCCATCGGCGGACAGGCGCAAACCAAGTTGCGATCGCCGAGCACATTGTTGATGCGCGCGACTGCGGGCCAGAACTTGTTTTCGCGCACCCAAGGTGCAGGGAAGGCGGCCTTTTCGCGGGAGTACGGGCGGTTCCATTCCGTGCGCGTGACTTGCTCTGCGGTGTGAGGGGCGTGCTTGAGCACATTGTTCGTGCGATCGGCCTTGCCTTGCTCAATTTCAGCAATCTCGGCGCGAATGGCGATCATTGCTTCGCAAAAACGATCCAACTCTTCTTTGGATTCGCTCTCCGTAGGCTCCACCATGAGCGTACCAGGAACCGGAAATGAAATCGTCGGCGCGTGGTAGCCGTAATCCATCAATCGTTTAGCGACGTCCTCAACCTCAATACCGGTGGCGTCCTTAAGAGGGCGCAGGTCAAAGATGCACTCGTGAGCAATTGTTCCGTTCTTGCCGCGGTAAAGCACGGGGTAGTGGGCCTCGAGCTTTTTTGCGATGTAATTGGCGTTGAGGATCGCAAACTGCGTGGCTTGCGTGAGGCCCTGGGCGCCCATCGCGGCGATATAAACCCAAGAAATCGGCAGGATGCTTGGGCTTCCCCAGGGGGCCGCAGACACAGCGCCCACGCCTTGTGCGCCTCCGGTTTTAACAACCGGGTGCGAAGGTAAGAAGGGAGCAAGGTGCTTTTGAACAGCAATGGGGCCCATTCCCGGCCCGCCGCCGCCATGAGGGATACAAAATGTTTTGTGCAAATTCAGATGGCAAACGTCAGGGCCGAAATCCCCGGGACGGCATAAGCCAACTTGAGCGTTCATGTTGGCGCCGTCCATGTAGACTTGTCCACCAGCAGCGTGAACGATTTCGCAAATCTCGCGAATAGATTCTTCAAACACCCCATGTGTTGAAGGGTAAGTCACCATTAATGCGGCTAGCTCTGGGGCATGTTGCTGTGCCTTTGCGCGAAGGTCCGGTAGATCCACATTTCCGGCGCTATCGCATTCGACGACCACCACTCGCATTCCGGCCATCGCAGCGCTGGCAGGATTGGTTCCATGCGCGGATTTAGGAATGAGGCAAATGTTGCGCGCCCCTTGCCCGCGGTTTCGATGATAGGCGCGAATGACAAGAAGGCCTGCGTACTCGCCCTGAGCGCCTGCGTTGGGCTGCAAGGAGGTAGCAGAAAATCCAGTGATCGCGCTGAGCCAGCGCTCAAGATCGGCGAACAGGCGCTGATATCCCTGCGTGTGCGAGGACGGAGCAAAAGGATGAATGGCGCCAAACTCGGGCCAAGTCACAGGCAGCATCTCAACAGTGGCGTTGAGCTTCATCGTGCAGCTTCCCAGCGGAATCATGGATTGGGCAAGCGACAGATCCCGGCCTTGAAGCTTGCGGATGTAGCGAAGCATCTCTGTTTCGGAGTGATAGCGGTTAAAAACGGGATGCGAGAGGAATTCGCTCGTGCGCACGTGCTCTGGCTTCCACGCCACATGCGGCTTGCCCTGAGCCTGCGTTACCCATTGGGTCGTGCGTTGCTGAGACTTTTGTCCCTTGGCGCTAGCGAAAGCTTCGGCAAGCAATGTGAGCTCAGCTTCGGTCGTGCCTTCATCTAACGACACGCCCAAGGAATCTGGGCGATCCGCGCGTAGCAGGATCTTGGCGGATTCGGCGGACTTAAGGATCGCTGCGCGCTCCGATGCGTTGACCTTTACGCAAAGCGTGTCAAACACAGGCTTGTCGCCTGTGTCGTAGCCTGCGGATTGGAGCGCAAGCCTCAGACCCTCGGTCAAAAAATGGACGCGCGAGGCGATGGCTCGAAGTCCTTTGGGGCCGTGGTAAACGGCATACATCGAGGCCATGATTGCAAGCAGCACCTGCGCGGTGCAGATATTGCTTGTGGCCTTGTCGCGACGAATATGTTGCTCGCGTGTTTGCAGAGCAAGGCGAATGGCGTTGCGGCCTTCGGCATCTTTAGAGACGCCCACCAGACGTCCGGGCATCAGGCGCTTGTACTCGTCCTTGGTGGTGAGGAATGCCGCGTGAGGCCCACCAAAGCCCATGGGAACGCCCAGGCGCTGGGAGCTTCCTACCGCCACATCCGCGCCCCACTCCCCAGGAGGAGTGAGCAGCGTGAGGGCGAGCAAATCGGTTCCCGCGATGACAAGCGCCCCAGCGGCATGCAGCTTAGCCGTGAGAGCCTTGAAATCCTCGATGCGCCCATCGGTGTCCGGATACTGAACATAGGCCGCGAAGCAGGGGTTTGAAGCAAAGTCATGCTTAAAGACGTCGCCCTTGATCACGCGAATTCCCAGCGGCTGCGCGCGTGTTTCGATGACCGCAAGGGTTTGCGGATGGGTGCGATCAGAAACAAAAAAATCCGTCGCGTGAGAAGCAGAGTTTGCTGCGCGCGTCAGTGCCATGGCTTCGGCTGCTGCAGTCGCTTCGTCTAGCAACGACGCATTTGCGATAGGTAGAGCCGTGAGATCAATCACGAGCGTTTGAAAGTTCAGCAGCGCCTCGAGCCGGCCTTGTGCGATCTCTGCTTGATAAGGAGTGTACTGCGTGTACCAGCCTGGATTTTCCAGGATGTTTCGCTGAATCACTGCGGGCGTGAGGGTGCCGTAGTATCCCATTCCGATAAAGGAGCGATCCACACGATTGAGTTTCGCCAAGGTGCGGATTTGTTCAAGAACTTCAAATTCGGAGCGCGATTCAGCCAGGCCTTCTCCTAAATCCAGCGGAGACTTCATGCGAATGGAGGAGGGAATGGTTTTTTCGATCAAGGCGTCTACGGATTTGTGTCCCGCAACCTTGAGCATCTCCTCGAGATCGGCAGGCCTTGGGCCAATGTGGCGTTGGGAGAAGGCATCCGTGAACTTTAGTGGTGAATCATTTCGCATGCTTAGGATGTTTATCAGGAGGTGATAGACAAAAAAACTTTTTTTGAGCGAAGGCCGCTTGTTCTGGCCATCGCTTGGGGGTAGAAGAACCCCTCTTGAAGCGCATGCAGAACTCGATTGAACCCCCTCAGTCTTCGTATGGAGTGGATGAGCACCGAAACAGCGGTGTGTCAGCCCCCCCCCCGTTTCATGGCGCAGGAGCAAGTGCTGCTCCGTCGGCGCCCCAAAGCGATGACTTGGTGCGCGTGTTCAATACGGCCTTAGTCACGAGCCGTCTGGATGGTAGCAAGGCTTATGTCCGCGAGATGACGGATCTGGTGGAAACCCCCGCATTTAGGGCGATCCTAAATGCCGTGAGGCAGCTCGCCCGGCTTCAGGGGATCTCAGAGCGTGCAGCAGCCGAGCAAGTGATTCAGACCTTTCGCAAAGTCGACGCGCTTTGGGCTGAGTATCTCGTGCACGAAGGCTTGGCGCATCTGAAGCGCCAGGATCAGGAATAATTACTTCGGGCCTGGTCCTAATGCCTTTTTGCAGCGCTCATCCGCGCGTTGTTTTGCCAAGGTTAGCGCGGCCTTGAGCTTTTCGCTTCGTGAGAAAGACCAAAACGGCACGTCCAGCGCGTCGATGGATTTGCGATCCATCAGCACTTCCTGAAGCGCGAGGATTCTGATCTCGTCCTTGACGGCATCGCGTAGACCTTTGCCGTCGGCTTGATGTTGGATCAACGCGTTAATCTCCTGCGTGGACGGACGGAGCCGAAAGAAATGGTGAATCGAATTTTTCAAAGAGAGTTCCAGCTCCGGAGCCCCAGGCTCCGCTGTGGTTGGTAGCAGCTTAAGATAGTCCCGTGCGCTGGTGACGCGCAAAGAGAGGTCCGAAAAGAGCGCGAGAGTCGAGCTACCCAAGCGCTTCACTTTGGCGAACTTCTGGAAGCTCTCGAGCTCAGTGATTTCTTCGGCACTCGGGCTGAGGCTCATGAAACGATCTTGGTATTTCTCGCTTTCTTGAGCCGCTCCCGGCGTCTTGGTCATGAGATCTAAGAAGTCGCGCGTCGTTTTGACCAGCGGTATGCCGTTTTCGACCCATCTAGGCCCGTCCTTTTCGGCGCCTTCGCGATCGTTCACCCAGCGAAGCGCGCCTAGGGCGAGGTAGTCTTGGACATTCTTCACGAACGTAAGGCCCACGCGTTCAAAGGTGGGGGTCTTGTGTTCTTTATATAGGGTTTTCGTGGTGACGAGCCTGACGACCTCAATGAATTCGAGGGCATTGCATTGGATGGCCCTGCAAAATTTAGCAATTTCTCTTAACGAGCAATCCTGTTCAGCGGGAAATTTCGAGACCGTTGTTGCGAGGGCTTCTAGAACCTGTGCTCGACCCTCAGCCGTGAAGTTTGTAGGAAGAAATTTTTCTGCCCCTTGGATCAGCTCTTGGCTGGGGATCTTAATGTTAAGCAGAAACTCGATATAGGCGCCCACATCCGTACGGGAGCTCAGTGCTGCTTCTTGCCGTGCCATGGCATAGCGATCCATCTCTGCGATGAGCGCAGGGGTGAGGCCAAGGAACTTTGGAAACCAATTCGAATTTTTAATTTCTAGGTAAAAGGCCTTGATCCTCTCGACGTCGCTGAAAGAGAGGTTCATCTTCGAGAGATGCTGAAAGATGGAGGGGAAAAAACCCTCAAGTCCTGAGATATAAACAAGTGAGCCACGCCGTGGGCTGATCCTCTGGGTCTCATCGACGTGACGAGTTGTGGTCGCCTGCAATGACGCCAGGGAAGGGACCTCATAAATCGAGTCAGGAAGCTCAAGAGCAAGCTTCAGGAAGACTTGGGGCTCGACTTTCCAGCCGGCGCTTAGCAGGCCCTCCAAGAATCCGTAGTATTCGCCAATATAGATAGCGTTTGTATAGGCATCTACGGCCAAGTATTTCCGTGAGTAAAAGCTTTGGATCTGCTCTGGCGTCGGATTGAGTTGGGCTAGGTATTTGGGAGATGTAAACAGACTCCTTGCGATCTCGGGCTCATTTTTTCCACGCCATTTTACGAGGATAGAAAACGCGTCAAGGTACTCTTGAGCCGTCTTGATCTGGGAGCCCAAGACGCCTTGATTAAGGAAGGAAACGACCTCTTTGTGTTCGGCTTGCTGGATCTGGTTATAAAACCAATCCTTCTGGCCCTTTTTGACGAGTGCAGCTTTTTCGGCAGCACCTCGAGTCATGACAAAGTCGTCATTTTCGTAAGTAGCTAATGTGATTCCGCTTTTTACCCGTGCGATGTGTTCGAGCGGCTCGCTCCAGCGAGGCTCGTCGGCCCAACCGGAGGCAGGTAGAGCAAGGAAGAGAATAAGAAATACAGCGCGCAAACCCATAAGATCGCGCCCATATATAGTTGTGTTCTAATTAAGTCAACTACTGGTTATTTCAGGGATTCGACGTACTTCGAGTACGCGGCGGCGTCCATTAGATCGCTCGCCGCAGCAGGGTTTTCCATCTCGATTTCAACGAGCCAAGCCGAGCTTTGCGGCTCGCGATTGATCTGGCCTGGATCGGAAGTGAGAGCTGCATTTACCCGCAGGACTTTTCCCGCAACCGGAGCGTAAAGATCCGAGACGGCTTTGATGCTCTCGACGACGCCAAACGTCTCATGAGATTTGAGCACGCGACCTTCTTTGGGAAGGTCGACATAGACGATGTCGCCCAGAGCGCTTTGTGCGTGATCGGTGATGCCGATGGTCGCACGATTGCCTTCGATTTTGGCCCACTCATGATCTTTGGTGTAACGAAGCGTCTCTGGAAATCGCATGCCCCAACCTATAACGCCGCTTAAGCGCGTTTGTAAAACGGAGTTTCGATGATCTGAGCTTTGAGCTTTTGTCCGCGCACATCGATGGTGAGCGTCTGTCCGATGGCCGCATGCTCAGCCGGGACATACGCGATGCCAATGGCAGCGCCTAAAGACGGGGATTGGGTGCCGCTCGTGACTTCGCCCCATTCCTGAGACCCCGAGGCATCAAACGCTTTGTAGCCATGGCGAGGAATCCCGCGTTCAGCCATCTTAAATCCCACGAGTTTCCGCTTTAATCCCGCTTCTTTGGTCGCAGCAAATGCGGGGCGCCCTACGAACTCGCCCTTGTCCATTTTCACAACCCAGCCCAGTCCCGCCTCAAGAGCATTAGTCGTGTCGCCCAGCTCATTTCCGTAAAGGGGGTACTTCATTTCAAGTCTCAGCGTGTCGCGCGCTCCAAGGCCGCAAGGCTTAAGCCCCAGCGGCGTGCCCGATTCCATGAGTGCGCGCCAGACATCGGGGCCTCGCTCCCAGGGAACGTAGATCTCAAAACCGTCTTCGCCCGTGTAGCCCGTGCGCGCAACGATAGCGGGGATCTTGCCCAGCACGTGGCCTTCGCCAAACCAATAAGTCTTCATGCCGTCTAAAGCGACATCAGTGAGAGGGGCTAAGATTTGTTGCGCCAGACGTCCTTGGAGAGCGATCTGTGTATAGCGGGCGCTCTCATTGGTAAGCGAGATTCGGGAGCCGGGGTGCGTGGCTTGATACTCGCGCAATCGATCTTGGAAGCAGGCAAAGTCCTTTTCCGTGTTCGAAGCATTGACGACGACTAAGAAGCGATCGGAGGCTCTGCGGTAGATCACCAGGTCATCGACAATTCCGCCTGAGGGGTGGCACAGCAACGTGTACTGGGCTTGATTGACGGCGACCTTAGCGACGTTGTTAGTAAGCGCCCAGTTCAAGAACGCCTCGGCATCTGGGCCTTCGACGTGTACTTCGCCCATGTGGCTGACATCAAAAAGCCCGCACGCTTTGCGGCAAGCCAGATGCTCGTCCATGACGCCTGTGTACTGAACGGGAAGTTCCCATCCACCAAAGTCAATAAGCCTGCCGCCAGCGCGGACGTGTTCGTCGTAAAGTGCGGTGCGCCTGAGTGCCATGGAGAAGGTGTATCAGTGGGGGTGGGAACTGAAAAGGGGGGGGGCGATGCTCCCGCCCTAGGAAACTACTCGAATGTTGCCGTTGTCCCACCGTCGAACGCTGGAGCAGGGGCCTTCGACGCTTTTTCGCCTTTTAGCCAATACTGCCACTGATCCAGCACCCACTGATGTTTCCCGGTGGCGGACAGGGTCTTTAAGGCATTCTCCACTTTCTTGCTCTGAGAGAGCGTCGCCAGCTCTTCCCTGAATCTTGCTCTTACTTTTGTCCGGTCAATGCCTTTGGTCGACGCTGCTTTCAATGCGTCGGAATGCGCTAGCTGAAGAATGATTCCTGCGGCTGTCTCGTCCTGGCGTTGCAGTTCTTCGGGAGAATAAAATTCTTTTGGAGTCACCTTATCCGGACTCTTTTTTGCAAAGGCTTCAAAATCCTTGTCTCAAAAAAGAGCTTGATTGCGGTGATTCCAAAAGAGGGGAGCCATCTTAGGGTCCTTGCCCCATCGCTCGTTAAAAAACCGATCGAACTCTTCTGAGGAGACCGTTGCCAATTGTGGCCAAACGGATTTGGCGATGCGTCTGAAGCCTTCGTTATTGGGAATCGTCGAATAGGATCGACTCAAAGACACATAAAGAAAACAATCCTCTCGGTCCCTCATA
>JBGAWT010000062.1:0-16358 GCA_044227445.1 Bdellovibrionia bacterium
GCACTTCTCAGATCAGGTGGGGAGAAAATGGCTCATTGCCTCCGGTATGATGGTCCAGGCATTTGGAATTAGCGTAAGCATTTTCCTGCCGTCGTTTGGCGGCTTTGTCACAGGTGGTGTACTTCTGGGGTTAGGTACGGCACTGGTTTACCCAACACTTCTTGCGGCAATAGGCGATATTGCCGCTCCAAATTGGAGAGCATCAGCCGTTGGTACCTATCGTCTCTGGCGCGATTTAGGATACGCGTTTGGAGCAATGCTATCTGGTATTGTTGCGGACCTGTTTGGCCTGAAGACAGCGATTTTGATGATCGCTGCGATTACTTTTCTTTCGGGACTTGTCGTTGCAAAGAGGATGTCTGAAACACTGAACTTACGTAAAACCTTGCTATGACGACTCAGAATCCAAGCGCGTCCACAAATTTTGCAACTAAAGATCCAGTCTTAAAAAATCCATTGAGGGCGATGGGTTTATCCAAGGCAGCAGCTCTTGAGCTCGGAAGGATTCTGGGGCAGCCGCCGGAGTCTCCCCAATCTGGCCAAGGCTGCCAGTTTGCAAAATCTGACGGTAATACCGAAGGTAGTTTTTTGCCATGACCGCATTGTCAAACCTGCGTGCATTCACAACGCAATCGTCTCGTTTCCACGCACAATCTGATTGGATTTTCTGAACCAAGTCGCGTCCATCTAACGACAGATAGCCCGTGCCTTGGGTGACGATCTCTGGGATCGCTCCGTACGGAGTAGCAAGCACGGGACATCCGCTTGCAAGCGCTTCAACGACGGCCAATCCGAAGGGCTCGTGCCACCGAACAGGAAACAAGAGACCCTCAGATTGGCTCAAATAGAAGCGTTTTTCGGCTTCCGTCACCATGCCGATGTATCGAACGCCTTTGAAACGGGGAAAGGTGCGCTGAAGATCAAATAGGTAGCTGCGACTTCCCAACACATCGAGTTCGATTCGGGCGGCACGCGCTACTGCTATCGCCCCAGCTAAATTTTTGACGCTCCAAGACGCTTTAGCCAAAAAGGTCCAGCGTCCGGAGCGTCTTCGCGACGAAGAAAAGGCGGAAACATCTATCCCATTGTGCACATAGTGAGCACTCCCGTGCAACTGAGCGTGTTTTTTTGAGACAAACAGGGTGTTTGGGAGAAAGCTCTCTCCGGGCTTACCGTTGCCGTGTATGGTTACAAGATACGGGTGATCGGGTAATCTCGCTGGAGTTGCCATATAATGCACGAGATCAAATCGTCGCAAAAAATCGCTGTGAGTGGTGTCCTCGGTATGAGGGATCCAGGGAACTCCGGTGGGTTTTGACCCATCCTGAGAAATCACGGTCGCTGCAATTCCGAGCCGTTGGAGGCTCAATGCGAGGTAATAAACGACCCGCTCTGTGCCCCCGTACTTCAGCGGTGGAATAACCGCGTCATGAATCAGCGCAATACGGAGTGGCACGAGCCAAATAGTAGCATGTCAAAAAAACAAAACAGCAACTCCATTGCCGAAAATCCCAAATGTGAAGCAAAAAATTTGCGCACTGCGATTAGCCATGTAAAATTGACAAATGGAGTCTACCGTAAGCTCGAGCATCTCTCCCGTTCAGATAAAAATATTCACAGCATTTGTTCTCTTGTTGTATTTGGTGCCCACAGTCCATTTTCTATTGTTTCGAGTCAACCAGCCTTCGCCGGACTTCTTAGTTTATTGGACAACCGGCAAGTACCTAGTCCATGGAGACATTAACGCGATCTACCAAATGGAAGGCCCCATGGTCTTTCGTTATTCTCCGTTCACGCTTTTCCTTTTCGCTCCGCTGGGATTTCTTAGCCTGGAAAAAGCTCGTATCCTCTGGGTACTCGCTCAAGCAACGTGCACGCTGGGCTCTTTGACACTCTTAGCCACGCTTACGCGCCAAATCTTTGGCCTAACGCGTGACAGAACGATCCTCACCGCCAGCATAGCTGCACTATTGATCTATCGGTACTACTTGGCGAATCTTCGGTCTGGTCAGGTAACACCGTTTTCCATCATCTTAGGTTGCCTGGGACTTTTTTATTGGTTTCGGGGCTATTTGAAATTGGGCGTGATGCTGCTTGTGGCGCGCTCTTTTTTTAAGATCGTTCCGGCGCTTTGGCTCTTGCCCGTCGTTTTAATTCTCAAAAAAGTTTCGTTTCGCCTCATTTTGTTTGGGTCAGTAGCTGCAGTTTCCATCGGTGCACTGCTCTCCACACTGATTATAGACACGTCAGAGTTTTCGACTCTTCCGTCTCAGTGGCTAGATTTAGTCTTTTCCCATCATGAACACTATAGATCCGCTACGACGTATTCGCAGTCACTTCCCTCTGTAATCTTGCGAGCCATTCAAAGCGGATACTTGCCCCAGGGATCTTATTGGTTGGCTGTGATAGGCCTGAGTGCAGCCATACTGTTGGCTACCATTTCTGTTTGGCGATCTCTTGACGTGCGATCTACGCAATTGCAGTTTGGCGTCTTTGCGTCTGCTTCAATGCTGGTTCGCCTGCTGGCTCCCGATAATTTTCCATATGCAAATCTTCCACTGATTTTTCCAATTTTTTATTTTCTGGGGCGTGCATGGACCTCGCCCCATTACCGAGGGCTGCTGCTGCTGATCTTTGTGGGGCTGTCCTATCCTGGAAGAGATACCGTGCCTTCGGCTTTCTTTGAGGCCTACCGTGCTTATTCTGGCCCATTTGCGGTGCGAGCCGCAATTCTGATTGGTTTTCTCTTACTGCTAAAGAAAGAAGCGCACGCCGATATCGAACGCGGATCTAAGCCAGAGGCAATGGATACGAGAAATCTCGATTTGACGGTAGCACGCGCCTAACAGCTAAGGAGCACCAGCCGTAGGACTTACGCCCGAAAAGGCGGTAGCGACGAAGTTTCTTGTCGCCACCTGATCTACGATCGTCCCTGCTCCAGGAAGATCGTCACCTGATGCGTCGCCCATGCGCCACCAACTATAAAGCCCACTGGAGCCAATGAGGTCTTTAGAGGCTCCAGAGTTGTAGAGAGCGGTCACATTGGCGGAAAGGAGGTCTGAGTTCCAAAATGCGGGCTCGTCAATCTGACCTGAGAAAAAAACACTCGGAGCTGACGTTTTAGAAACGCCTACGGCGATGGTTGACGCCAATGTCGTGAACGTAACGCTCGTGGCATTCACTCCCTGGTTTACGCCATCGATGTAGAGAGTTCGACTCGTGGCCGAAGAAAACACCGCCACAACATGATGCCATGCGCCATTATTAACGGTCGCAGTACTCGTGACGGTTCGCGCAATCGTGTTTTGCGCCGTTAGGGACACGGTTCCAGTAGCCGTCATTGAAATTCTAAAGAACTGATTGGTGGCTGCGGGGTTAAACAATCCCATAATGGTTCCGGCCGCAACCGAGGTTGTTTTGACCCATACACTCATGGCAAATGGATAGGCTGCAATGCCCGCAGAAGGGACGCTTAGGTACTGCGTTGTGCCATTGTGGGTGATTGAATAGCTATTTGAGAACAACGCCCCGCTTGCTGTGGTCGATCCACAGCCCGGTACCCCTAAGGAAAGGACCAAAAGAATAAACCAAAAACCTTTAGTTTGAGCAAAATGACGCATGTCGAAACAACCCTTCCCCATGGAATGATTGTCCGCGATCAGAGGAACTTTCGCAAGTCAACTAAATATTCGATATGGCATAATATTTTTGTTTTTTATTATCGCGGGGTTACTCATCTGCTGATGGGGAGGCTTCCTAAAACAACAACCCGACAAATAAACTAAATCAATTTACCAATCCTACCGACTCGTATCTCTTCATCGCATTTTTTTGAAGATTTGAGTTTTCGGACAAGTCCACGCACAATTATTAAGAAATGATGGAGCCACTAGCGACAGTCCTTATCGTTGATGATGATGTTTCCTTGGGCACTTCCGTGGCGGAAATATTGCGCAAGCAGGGTTTTGACGCTCATTTTGTAAGTTCGGGTCGCGATGGATTTTCTTTACTTGAAGATCGTGCCACGAAATCACTCCCAAACATCGACGTGATTGTTTGTGATCTGCAAATGCCAGAGATGACGGGAGACCAATTCCTTTCGCTGCTCCATCAGGGACCATTTCGACATGCAGCTTTTATCTTAGCATCTGGCTCACTCACTTCTGAGGACGTCAACACATTCTCGGACTTGGGTGTGGATGGTCTATTGATTAAGCCCTTTTCTACGGATGTACTCCTGAAAGAAATAGATGAATCGCGATTAAGAAAAGCCAATAGGCGCTTGAAAAATCAAGATTTCGAAATTTAAGCAATGGGCATTTGAAACGATCTCATTGGTCGATTCGATATTCTGCGAGCGTCCGACCAAGCCAAACCCCACCCAGCCCGAATACGACGTTTGCTAAAACATTGATCGTCGCCCATCCAAACTGATCGTTACGGATGAGGTGCATCGTCTCAAAGCCGAAGGTGCTGAAGGTTGTATAGCTCCCAAGAAAGCCCGTCACACCAATCAAAAGCAGATGACGATGAAAGGGAATCTCCCTTTCAATGAGAACCATGAGGGCACCGACTGCAAGGCATCCAGCAACATTAATAAGGAGAGTTCCAACCGGGAAATGGTGCGTGACTTGAGCGCGTACCCAGAGGTACGTGAGATAGCGGGCTACTGCTCCAAGGGCTCCGCCAGCGGCAACAGCGACAATTGGCAACATGAACTCCTCCTTCTTAGTATAGGCGTGACCCGCTTTAACTTACCCTCAGACGCACCTGAAAGATCGCACCTGTGGAAGCGGTACTTTTAGCGAGCTCTACTCGCCCGCCATGCGCTGTTACAATCGCCTTCACTAGACTGAGCCCTAATCCTAACCCGCGTTGAGACCGACTGGCATCTCCTCGATAGAGTCTTTCCCAAATGCGATGCTCCTCATCGGAAGGGATGCCGCTGCCTTGGTCAGAAACACTAATGACGCCCAAATTTCCCTCAAGGGTTGTTTCGACAACTACTGATGTCCCGCTGGGTGAGTATTTAATCGCGTTATCTACGAGATTTGCCATCGCCTGTGAGAGGCGTGCTCGATCACCCGAGAACGTGAAGTCATTTTTTACACTTGAGGTCAGAGAAATATTTTTTTCCTCCGCGACAATTCCAAAAAGATCAATCACGCCCTCTACAAGCCCAGCCGCGCTTAAGGGTTCAAGCTTGAGATGCAGCGTTCCTGTGTCGGCTTCAGCGACATCCATAATGCCGTTTAGAAGGCTAAGAATGACTTCTACGTTCTCCCGACAATCGACAAGTGCTTCGCGAAAAGCCTCGATCTCGGGTTTGCCAATGAGCGCTTTTTCAGCAGCATTGTCGAGCCGCATGAGCGGAGTGCGCACATCGTGGGCGACGTTATCTACGGTATCGCGCATTCCTTGGATGAGCTTGTCGTTTTGCTCCAACATTTGGTTAAAAAGGACTCCCAGCCGCCGCAACTCGTCGTTCCCTTTGTGAAGCTCCACGCGAGCCTTGGGGTTTCCCGAGCGGATGCTCTCTACGGTTTGCGTGAGTCGCCGAATTGGGCGTAGCAGGCGGTGGGATAAAACGCCGCCAATAATGATCGCGAGTGCCAAGATAGGAACAATCCCTAGTAGATAGGAGTGTGCAAAACTCTTGAGAAACTCTTCGCGGTCTTCCGTGTCCTTACCCACCTGTAAGGTTTCGCCCGTCGGAAAAACCTTTGAGATCATCTCAACATGATCCCCATACCCACCACCACGAACTTCCATCCAGCCGCTTTTACCGTGGGTGCCCTGAAGCGCCCGCTCTAGGTCGTTTAGAGTAAGGGAGTCGCTGTCATGGCTTCGATCAGGAGCGTGAATGAAGAGAGTTTTTCCGGAAGAGTCAGAAAGGCGAACCACAAAGCTTTGAGCGTCTTTGATTTCGTGAGCTGAAGCCTTGATCTGAAGACCTCTCACACCATCGCGCTCAAAAAGGGAACCGTACTCTCTGACCTTCTCTTCCAGCAATAAATGGTCTTTGCGTTGGAGGGAACTGGTGAGCAAAAACGCGGTTAGCCCAAAGAGGAGGATTGAGCTCAGCAAAAACGCCGCCGCATACCAGATAGCGATGCGGACGCTAATCCTGTTGTAGAACATACCCGACCCCACGAATGTTTTGGATGAGCTTGCGGTCGAAATCCTTATCGACCTTGGAGCGAAGTCTGAAGACGAGCACATCCACGACGTTGGTCTTGGGGTCAAATTGATAACTCCAGATACGCTCTAAAATTTGAGCCTTGGTCAAAACGCGACCCTGGTTTCTAAGAAAGTATTCTAAGAGCGAAAACTCTTTGGCCTGAAGGTCAACCTTCTTTCCCGCGCGCTTTACCTCGCGACGTACGAGATCGAGCGTGAGGTCCGCGATGGAGAGCTGAGTGACCGTCGAATTCGTCCCACTTCCAAGGCCCGAGCGTCGTAACAGAGCCTGAACGCGAGCAAGTAACTCAGAAAGAGAAAAGGGTTTCGTGAGGTAATCGTCTGCACCGGTTTGAAGTCCCTTTACACGATCATCCACTGAGCGCTTGGCACTCAAAAACAGGACCGGGGTTTTGAGGTCTTTTTTTCGGAACTCTTCGATCAAGCTTAACCCGTCCCTCTTGGGAAGCATGACGTCTGAAATCAGCAGATCGTAAGAAGTCGTGCTTAGAAAGTCACTTGCTTCCTCGCCATCATGCGCCACATCAACAGCGTAGCCAGCTTGGGTCAGGCCCTCATCTAAGAACTTCGCAATTTTGGAGTCATCCTCCACCAATAATACTCGCATCATTCGATGGTACCCGGATTCATACCGCTTCATGAATTACAAAATTGTAATGGTCAGGCAATTCCTCAGTAATTTTCGTTTCCGATACTGCAAATAGGAGAAACGAAATGAAACGAATCAAAATGAACTCACTCACCGCAGTAGTCGCCGTATGCGCGAGCCTGTTTGCAGTACCCGCCATGTCAAAGGGTAAGACACCTTTTACCGGAAGCATCTCGGTTAAAGGCAAATCCAAGTCGGAGTATTCGACCTTAGCTAAAATCTCTCTTCAAGACGCAACCGCAGCAGCAACCAAAGCGACTTCGGGCAAGGTACTTGAAGCGGCTTTAGACCGAGAAGACGGATTCTTGGTCTATGAGATCGAAATCCTCATGGCTAACGGTAGCAAGAAGGAGCTTCTGATTGACGCGGGCGACGGCAAAGTGCTTTTGACCAAAGATAAGGGCAAGAAATTCTTTGGTGACGACGACGATAAAGATGATGACGAAAATGGAGACGATTGAGGTTTCGCGTGAAACTCCCGTCGTCCTTAGCAATCAAATGGAGCGCCTGTGTGTTCGCCCTGGCCCTTGCCGGGTGTGCAGGCGCTCCGCCTCGCGGAGTCTCGCCGCTCACCGATGAGGGAGTGAAGTCCCGAACGGGGCTGAGTCTCAATCCTGAGCTTTATCAGGGCAGGCAGCTCCTTCCGCCCGGGATTACTCTAGAGCAGGAACTCAGCGCGGATGAAGCTGCGGCAGTTGCTCTTTGGAACAACCCCCAGTTTGGTGCTGACCTGGCAAACCTTGGACTTGCCCGGGGTGACCTCATTGACGCGGGGCAGCTTCGGAATCCAACGGTCAACGTACTTTTTCCCTTGGGGGCTAAGCCCTTTGAGTTTCTGCTCAACCTCCCGATTGAGGCGATCTGGGAGCGCCCCGCGCGAGTAGATGCCGCAACTAAGGCTTATGAACAGTTAGCTCAAAGCTTGATTCAAAATGCACTACTCGTCATTCAAGACGCCCGCATTGCCCACGCCAATCTCGCATTGGCCATTAAGCGCGAGAAGATATTAGAAAACACGGCGGCACTAAGAAAACGCATCGCTCGGATGACTGCTAAAGAGCGCGTTCACACGGGACAGCTCACCCCGGCCGAAGGCATTGCAACCGAAGTTGATTCTGCGTCTGCCGAAGAACTTTGGGTGAGAGCCAAGCATGACACCTTGCTTGCAAATGAACGCTTTAGGCTCGTTCTTGGGCTCTGGGGTGGCCAGCTCTTCAAGCTCAAGGCCCCAGCCCCTAACACCACAGACACGCTCCCCACAGTAGAGGAACTCGAAAAGAAGGCTCTTGAAACGAGGGCCGATCTTAAAGCTCTAGAGCTTGGCGTGAAAGCCGCAGCCAATCGTGCGGGTTGGGAAACGGCACGTATCACGCCACTTTCTTTGCAGCTCAACACAAAGGGAGTGGGCACGAACGGGATTCTTACAGGCCCTGGCCTCATGGTGGATATCCCTCTTTTTCATCGCAACGAGGGGCGAAGAGACCGGGCTCAGGCCGAAATCGAGATGCTCTCGATGCAATACTTAGCCCTCAAGCAACGTGTCGTGTTTGAGGTGCGAGAAGCGCGGGAGCTCCTCTTGCAATCGCGCGAAGTACTCGAGCGCACGCAAAGGAACGTGCTTCCACTCGTTGAAAAGACCGTGGCCTTGGCCGAACGAGAGTACCGAAGGGGTGCTGCTTCTTACCTCTTTGTTCTGGAGCAGACCCGAAGCCTAGTCGACAACCAGTTGCGCGAAGCGGATTTCGCAGCCGCCGTATCCCGCGCCGAAGCCATGCTTAAACGCGCCGTAGGAGGAAACTAACGTGAAAGCTCAAATTCTCCTCACACTCTTTATCGCGGTGGGGCTGACAGCTTGTCACAAGAACAGCGCACACTCGCAAAAGGTGTCTCCCGTTAAAGTCGAAAAAATCGAAGGCTCCTCCGTATCGAAAGTCACGCTCACCTCCGACGCAGAAAAGAGGCTGGGCATCGAAAGCATCGTGCCCGAGCTAGGACACACTAACCAAACGCTCGTTCCTCTTTCGGCACTTCTTTACGACACCAAGGGAGTCGCTTGGCTTTTCACTCGCTCATCTGAGCACTCCTACCAGCGCATTCGCGTGGAGGTCTTAGACACCGGAGATGAGCACGTCCGCGTCAGTGGAGAACTCCCACAAGGAATCGCAATCGTGACTCAAGGCGTGGCCGAGCTCTACGGAGCGGAATTCGGAGTTGGAAAGTGAGAGCACTATGAAATCCATTGTCGCCGCAGCTCTAAAGTTTCGCTGGATGGTCGTTCTCTTTTCGGTGCTTCTGCTGGTCATTGGAGCGCAAGTGGTTCGGAACTCCCCAATGGATGTGTTTCCGGAGTTCTCGCCTGTTCTCGTGGAGGTGCAAACCGAAGCACCAGGACTTTCCACGGAAGAAGTCGAAAAACTTGTGACCCTTCCCGTTGAGAACGCGCTGAACGGCGTGAAGGGCATGAAGGTCATGCGCTCAAAATCCGTTTTGGGGCTCTCATCGGTTGTGACGATCTTTGAAACGGGATCAGACCTCATGGCTGCCCGTCAGTTGGTTCAAGAAAGGCTGCTCACGCTTTCAGGTCAGCTCCCCTCGACCTCCAAAACCCCGGTCATTCTGTCTCCACTGTCGTCACTCAGTCGAGTGCTCAAGATCGGGATTTCTTCCAAAACACTTTCTCAAACCGAGCTGACAACGCTCATTCGTTGGACCGTAAGACCAGCACTCATGTCGATTTCAGGCGTGGCAAACGTCGCTGTTTGGGGACAACGAGACCGACAGCTTCAAGTGCTCTTAGACCCCTCTCGTATGAAGGAATACCGATTAACGCTTGATGAAGTGATTCGGGCGACCCATAACGCGACCATGCCTGTAGGCGGAGGATTCTTAGAAACGCCGAATCAACGCATCTCGATTACGCACATGCCTTCAGTCAAGTCGGCCGCAGACTTGGCAAAGACTCCTGTAGCCCTTCGGTTCGGAACGGCTCTCACGCTTGATAAAATCGCGACTGTCGAAGAAGGGCATCAGGTTCCAATTGGCGACGCGGTGATTAACGATGCGCCGGGACTGCTTCTCATTGTTGAAAAACAAGTCGGCGCAAACACCCTTGAGGTCACTCGCAAGGTTGAAGAAGCAATCGAGCGCTTAAAACCAGGCCTCAAAGAAGTTGAGCTCGATAGCACCATCTTTAGACCCGCGACCTTCATTGAAATGTCGCTTAAGAATCTCAACAAGGCGCTGCTTTGGGGCTGCATCTTGGTTGCCATCATCCTAATGGCGTTCCTCATGGAGTGGCGAGTGGCGCTCATTAGCCTGACCGCCATCCCGCTCTCTCTCATGACGGCAGCCGTGGTGCTCTATCTGCGTGGGCTTACGCTCAACACGATGGTCATCGCTGGGCTTGCGATTGCTTTGGGCGAAGTCGTGGACGACGCCATCATCGACGTGGAGAATGTGCTTAGGCGCCTCAAGCTTAACCGCGATGCAAAAGAGCCACTTCCCGCTTGGAAGGTCGTCTTAGAGGCATCGCTCGAAGTGAGAAGCGCTGTTGTCTACGCCACGATCATCGTGGTGCTCGTGTTCTTGCCCATTTTTTTCTTAGAGGGAATCTCAGGCACCTTCTTTAGGCCGCTTGCCGTGTCCTACATTCTCGCTGTTACGGCCTCCCTCGGTGTAGCTCTCATCGTGACGCCTGCGTTGTCTTTGCTGCTCCTTCCCAAATCGCTTCACGTACTGGACCGCAAAGAAGCCCGATGGGTCACGAGACTCAAGGCAGCGTATGCTGCGATTCTTACGCCCCTGCTTCAGCATCCCAGACGCTTAGTCGCCGGAGTCGCGGGGCTCTTTGTCCTCACGGCGGCGCTTATCCCGTTTCTGGGTGAGGAGTTCCTCCCACACTTCAAAGAGTACGACTTTCTTATGCACTGGGTGGCTAAGCCCGGCACTTCGCTTCAAGCGATGGTCCGTTCAACGGAGCGCGTGAGCAAGGAACTGAGGTCCATCCCAGGGGTTAGAAACTTTGGCTCGCACATCGGTCGCGCTGAGGTCGCTGATGAAGTGGTTGGCCCCAACTTCGTTGAGCACTGGATTAGCGTGGACCCCAAAGTTCCCTACGATCAGACGGTAGCCAAAATTCAAGAAGTGATCGACGGCTACCCTGGCCTGTACCGTGACGTACTGACGTATCTCAAAGAGCGCATCAAGGAAGTGGTTTCGGGCGGAAGTGGAGCAATCGTGGTGCGCCTCTTTGGTCCCAATCTCGATGAGCTACGCAAAAAAGCAAAACTCATCGAATCCTCAATCTCAGGCATCCAAGGCGTTGCTCAGCTTCAGGTCGAGCAACAGGTGGAAGTCCCTCAGATCGAAATTACACTCAAGCCGCAGGCAGTCGTCTACTACGGAGTCACTGCGGGCGATGTCAGAAAAGCAGCCAGCGCCATGGTGCGCGGAATTAAAGCTGGCGAATTAGTCGAAGATCAAAAGATCGTGGACGTGATGGTTTGGAGCAAAAAGGACGTTCGGGGTAGCCTCAAGGGGATTAGCTCCATTCTTGTCGACACGGTGTATGGCGGCAAGGTGCCTCTCTCCTCTGTCGCCGATCTGAAGATCGCAGGCACTCCCAACATCATCCAACACGAGAGTACGAGCCGGAAAATCGACATCTCGTGCAACGCTCATGGCAGAGACTTAGGCAGCGTGGCTCGCGAGATCGAGCAAAAGCTCAAGAGCCTAGATTTAGGTCAAGGCTATCACGCAGAACTCATGGGCGAGTACGCCGTGAGGCAAGCAAGTCAGCAACGATTGATCTTGCTCTCGTGTCTTTCGCTCTTGGGCATCTTGGTTGTGCTTTTTACGGATTTCAAATCCGCAAGGCTCGCACTCCTTGTATTCGTTAGCCTTCCGTTTGCTCTCACGGCTAGAAACGGCGTCATGCTCATTAGCCACAACCGTCACATGGAAGAAAGCGAAGGCGCTTCATTTGGGAAGGGCATGATCCTGCAAGGCGCGCAGGAACGGCTCGTTCCGATTCTGATGACTGCTTCGGCCACGGCGCTTGCGCTCCTTCCAATCATCATCGGCGGCAACATCCCCGGTCACGAGATCGAGCATCCGATGGCGGTCATCATCGTAGGTGGACTTTTTACTTCCACACTTCTCAATCTTTTCGTGATGCCGGTCTTAAGCCTCCATTACGCAAAGTCACGCACCTTAGAGCTTAAAGGCTACCGCGCCCCGAAACCTCAGACGCCAACCCAACTCTAAGGTGACGAAGCTCCCCAGCATCGCGCCTAAGAACCATGCGAGAGTCAGGCCGAAGACGAACTGCGCATCGAGCATGAAGAAGAACCCAAGCGAGAGCAGGGTGAGAGCACCCAACTCTAAAAGGCGATTTTGTCTGATCTTTCGAATTTCCTCACCTCGGAGCACAAGGCTCGCGACGAGTAAGCTCATCCCGGTGAAAAACGATCCACACGCGACGAGGCATCCGTATGGACCTAGCTCCATAAAATACGTCATAAGCCCCATACTTTGGCCAAAGCCCACTCCAAACTGGGGACAGATGGCAAGTGTGGCTAAGCTCGTTACAGCGTGAATTCCTAGAAGTTTTGAAAAAACACGAACAGAACTTGGGTTTAGATCTGCGTGCACGTGGGCTTTGAGCTTTTCAGAGAGCACTTGCGACGGAGCCGCATCATCAGCTTTTAGAAACACCTGGTATTCTTTGTCTTGGTTACCGATCATGGCTTTACTCCATTTCTTCCGACTTTCTTTGCGCCTAGACCTTCTCTTAGGCGTTTCAGCGCCCTGCTTGCGATTTGCCTCACACTTGCTTCCGAGCGCCCCAACCGCTTGGCGATTTCTTCGTACGTCTCATCCTGCATGTAGCGCCACTCCACAATCTTGCGGTGCTCCTCTGGCAACTCATCTAACGCTGGAACATCGGGGCTTTGTGACACAGGCTCACGTGCGTTTTCGATTTCCTCGGGGTTCAGATCACCCACCTCGGGGACCTGGCGTCCCAGTTTTCTAAAATGATCCAGCAGCGCAGTTTTTGAGATCACGAAAAGCCACTGAAGCACTGCGTACTTGGGGTCGTAATGGCTACGCGACTGGTGAAACTTCAAGAACACTGCCTGATGAAGGTCATCGGCCAACTCACGGCTACCGGTACGCTTAAGCAAATACGAATAGACCTTGCGCGCATGGCGCCTATAGAGCGCGTCAAATGCGGCCAGATCCCCGCTCAGATACGCTCGCATCAGGTTTTCGTCGCTTAAGGCTTCGGTCATCTTCTAATCTTTACGCTCAAAATAGTTGTTTTGTGACTGTCACAACACCGTCTTTTCCAGCGTTAACCCACTTGAGAGACGGGAGAAACAATCGGTGAAGCACTTAATCAAACTATCAAAAGCATTGCTAATTTTCCCGCTCCTTTTCGCGGCTAAGGGCGCGCAGGCTCATCCCGTGTCGTATCAGGGTGCTTTTGCGCTCATGACGTGGAACCAGCCCTTCTTGTCTGACTTTTGGGCCGCCTATAGTTTCAGACCCGATATGGCCGTAGCCGCTCGCGCCATGCGCATGAACATGGACCAAGGTGGGGAGTCCATTAGCTACCTAGGTCAGTTTGATTACCTGGCGAAGCGTTGGAATGGCGATGATTTTCAAGCCAACATTTACACCTACGCAGGTTTTGGCGGTGTGCGTTTTCAAAATCAAAATGGAGCCACAGGGTTAGTGGGCATCGAAGCGGACGCGGAGAGCAGACGGCTTTTTTATCTTGGGTCGTTATGAAGGAATGGCCTCCACGTTAGGCGGCCCTCTTTTTCACAAAGGCGAGTTTCGCTTGGGCATCGCACCCTATGAAGCCGAAATCAACGAGCCTAGCAAGTTGGTTCATGATCCAGTTTCAGGTCCATCCGTCGCTTTCGCGCACCTACGCCATCACACCGATGGCCCGATTTTTTTACAAAAGTGTCCTCTGGGAAACCGGCGTCAGTCTCCAAGGAGACTGGATGCTAAATTTAATGTTCCATTTCTAAGAAAGGGAGTTGGTTATGAAAAAAATGATGATCGTTCTAGCAATGATGGCAGCCTCTGCAAGCAGCGCTTTTGCTGCGGGCAAAAGTGTGATTGCCGTTAAGGGCATGGTCTGTGGATTCTGCGCTCAAGGCATTGAAAAGAAATTTGGCGCGGAAGCTGCTGTTGAAAAAGTGAAAGTGAGTCTCGAGAAAAAAGCGCGTGTCTCTCACGTTAAAAGAAGGTCAGGACATCAGCGACGAGAAGGTGGAAAAATTCTCATCGACTCGGGCTTTAACGTTGAGAAAGTAGAAAGGAAGTAAGGCGTATGTGAGGCGTGCTTCGGCTTTTTTGAGCCTGTTTACCTCATTTAGCACCCTCATTTGCTGCGCTCTGCCCGCTCTCTTCGTTTCACTCGGTCTTGGCGCGGCATTCGCTGGATTGGTCGTTCAAGTTCCAGGGCTCATTTTTGGATGTCTGAGAATAAGCTTTGGTTCTTTGGAGCAGGCGCCTTGATGCTAACTCTGGGCGGCTGGGCGCAGTACCAGGCTAGAAACCTTCCCTTGCCCCATTGATCGCGAGCAAACCGGGGCCTGCGCAGACGCGGCGTTGGTCACAAAGGTGTGTACTTCGCACATCGGTTGCAATTTACCTCACCGGTGCGTTCTTTGCGTTTGGAAGCGGCTTGTTGGTCTAATGGAGACAAATATGGAAACGAGAACTTTTAAAACCGATCTCAACTGCACTGCACGTTTCAAAGGCGAAACCCTTTTTAGATGCCGCTTCATCTGTTGAAAAATGGTCAGTGGATATCGACGATCCTAAGAAACCACTCACCGTAACGGGGATGACCGTTGATCCTGCCGTCGTGAGGCAAGCGGTCGAGAAATCGGGCTTTCATGTGTTTGAGGAAATCCTGGCTCCAAAACCCGCGCCCGTCGCGCCTATTGCTCCAGCACCCGAAACGAAGCCGTTTCTTAAGACCTACTATCCACTCATCCTCATCTTTTCGTTCATCAGCGTGGTGACGCTATTGATCCAGTGGAGTCAGGGAGTTTGGAACACTGTGCAGTGGATGAATCACTTCATGGCCGGATTCTTTCTCGTTTTTTCGTTCTTTAAGCTCCTCAATCTCAAAGGATTTGCTGACGCGTACCAGACTTACGACGTGGTAGCGAAGCGCTCACGCGCCTATGCGTTTGCTTACCCGTTTATTGAGCTTGGGCTCGGACTTGCGTACTTGGTGGGAGCCAATGTGCTGGCAACCAATCTTGTGACCTTAGTGGTTATGGGAGTGAGCAGCATCGGCGTGATTCAGGCGCTACTCAAGAAGCGCGCCATTGAATGCGCGTGTCTGGGCACGATCTTCAATCTACCGATGACGAAGATCACGTTGTTTGAAGACTTGCTGATGGCGGGAATGGCACTCGGTGTTGTTTTTGGATAGGAACTCGGGCGTCAGCCCCATGCGTACCTTTACTAATGTGCAAAAGCCAAAGCCGCCAATCCCGAAATCATGACGACTGCTGCACTAAAGATGGGGGCTTTTGCTGAGACCCAAGTAAAACGCCCCGAGCCTTTTAGTTGATTGAGTCCAGCGACTACAACGAGTCCGATGCCAACTAATGTAATTGCGAGACCAAGGCTAAAGCCCGCAACAGCAAGTAGGCCTGAAGCAAATTTTCCGATGGAAAGAGCTAAGAGCATTACGGTGATCGACGCGGGGCACGGAATCATGCCACCCGCCGCACCAAAGGCTAAGATTTGAAGCCCAGTTGGACGCTCACCTTTCTTGGCATACTCGGGAATGTTGGCGGCGTGAGCTCTCGCGTGTTCGTCATCGGACAAGTGGCTGTGATCGTGATGATCTTCGGGCTCGTGCATTTCAAAAGGAGTGACTTGGTGCTTCTCACCCATCCGTACCTCAAACTCGCCCGAGAACTCGTGGGGCTCATCTGGAGCGACAGTACTAACAAAGGTAGCGCCGTCGTATTTTTTTAGTTCTAGAACCTCAACACCATTCTCGCGGTTGATGAGAACTCGAAACGACGCGGAAGGAGGCGCTTTTTGCGCCTTAAATATCATTCGCTCGCCTTCTGCGGTTTGAACGATTTCTAGAGTCCCTGAACAAAGGTCGTTGTGAATTGCTACCGGGTTAGGCGCATGGTGATGGTGCGAATGAAGGTGCGCTGCGTTCACTCGTTTCATCTGGCGCATTCTCTTGAACATCATCCATGCGCCTAGGCAAACGACGATTACTCCGCTTCCCACCTGAAGCCAGTGGGTCACGTCCTGCGTGAAAGCTTCTCTGCCGAACCAAAGTGCGGCTACCGATATTGCGACCACGACTAGGCTATGCGTGAGGGCTACCGAAAGGCCTAAAAGCAGGGCATCACGCTTGGTTCCCTTAATCCCTATCAGGTACGCAGCGGTCAATGTCTTTGCGTGTCCGGGCTCAAGCGCATGGAGGGCCCCCAAAGTGAGAGCC
>JBGAWT010000063.1:0-16478 GCA_044227445.1 Bdellovibrionia bacterium
TCTCGGGCTTGATGCCGCCTCCGTCGTCATGAACACGAATCTCGATCCAGGCTCCTCGCATGGAAGCGGGCGGCATCTGCCGCTCCTCGCGAATCGAGATCTCCACGCGACCCGCTTCGGGCTTTCCGGCTGCGCGCCTTTCGTCCGGCATTTCCAGGCCATGATCGACCGAGTTGCGCAAGATGTGGCCCAGAGCTTGGGAGAGAGGCTCGAAGGCCTCTGGCAATACGCGAGCTCCACCACCCAGAGTCTTTACTGGAAATAGTTTTTTTCCCAGTTGCTGGGCGAGGCGCTGAACCATGGGATCAAGGTGCGAAAGCAGCTTCTCGATGGGCTCCTCGAAAATGCGATGTGCTGCCATTTCGCGAACCGCCTGCCCGCCCGGAAGATCCCCGATGCGATCCAAAAGCTGTCTAAACTCGCGAGCCGAAACCTCAAGCGCCCGATCGCCTTGCTCCCAACGATCGCCAAACACTTCTCGATTCTCGAGCACCAGCGTCGAGAACGCCGCTTGATACTCAGCAAAGACGACCTCTACGGCTTGAAGAGGAATGTCAGGCTTGAGAATCGCCGTTTCGAGGTGATGAAAACACTCTTGGACCTTCACCATTCCAAATGAGCCTGAGTCGCCCTTTAAGGTGTGGAGGATTCGAAGCCAGTGTTCTTTTTCCTGAAGGACCTTCTTCTCCTCCACCGCTAACTCGAAATCCTTTCCGAACGTCTTGAGGGCTCGAAGCAGGCCCTCGAACTGAGGTCGCGATCTCAAGAAAGATTTTATCATCAGAGCGAAGGCTTCTTCTCGTTCAGCTAAACTCACCGCTTCTAGCTCCTTGGTGCGATCCGTGGCGATCACCACGACGGACTCGAGTTTTCCCGCCTCATTGCGAATCGCGCGATAGGCCAGGTCGATGGCCAGGTCTTGCGAATGAGGATAGCGTTTTGGACCAACCTGGAAAAGATCCTCTGCAGGAAGCAGCTCGGCAAAAAGTCCTTGCACCCACTTCATCATCTTGGGGCGATCCGTATTCGTGACTTTCAGGACCTCAAGCACCGGCTTACCGGCTGGCGAGCCCTCCAGAAGAGCCTTGCACGCCACCGAGAAAATCGGAGCGCAGACGCCATCGCTGCCAAAGACAAAAAAGCCCTGGCCCAAGCTATCCATCATCGCGGCTATCGTGCGACTGGCGCGCGAGAGTTCCTGAGTGCGAGCTTCGACTTTGACCTCGAGGTTTTGCGAGTAGTCCTCGAGGGATTTTAAAGCGTCCTCTTTTTGAGCCAGCTCCTGCCGGTACTTGCGATGCAGGGATTCCTCAAGCGTCACGTCGTGAATCAGCACGACCCAAAACGCCCCAGACGAAGCGTCGCCCGCCATCGGCTGGATGGCGATGCGGACTTTTCCTTCCTGGCCCTTGGCAGATTTGAATCCGACTTCGCGGTAAGGAGTGGATTCGTTTTTCCCGACTGTGCCGTCGGGCATGACGAACAACTCGGGAGCATCGAAACTCACGAGAGTGTGAACGAGAGTGCCCTCTTTGAGGCGGCGGCGCGAAAGCCCACAGAGAGTCGAAAACGCCTCGTTGGCGTAAAGCAGCTTGCGCTCAGCGTCCATGACGAAGACGCCGTCAATCAGGGAGTCGAAAACACTGAAGAGTGAGTTCATGCCGTCCCGCGATCACCGCCCGGGAAAATGCTTCTTATAGACGGACTGGAGTTTTTCCTTGAGCGTCTGAGCGTTGAAAGGTTTCACGATGTAGTTGCTCACTCCGGCAGCGGCGGCCTCAAGCACCTGGTCGGCGCTGGCTTCGGAGGTCACCAACAGAAAAGGGGTCATCGCGAACTCCGGAATCGCGCGCAGCTTTTTGAGGAAATCGATGCCGCTCATTCCCGGCATGTTCCAATCCGAGATGATGAGCTGAAATGGCTGCCCCGCGTCCATAGCCGCTTGCACCACCCGATAACCCTCGTCGCCAGTGGCTGCTTCTGGAAACGGTCCTTCAAACCCGATCGTCGCCAACTCGCGCTTGAGCAGCTCTCGGATGTTTTCGGAGTCATCAACCACTAGGATGCGCGTATTGTTGGGGAACATTTCCTTTTAGGTTAAACGAACCCCTGCCCTATCGCCACCTACAATCTAAGAATTTTCTGTAACAAAGCTAACGCAGCGCGGCCGCTACTTTCAGATCCAAAACACTCGCGCCGCTGGAGGACCGGAACTCAGCTTGAATATGATCGCCTGCCTTCATTTCACCGACGCCCTGCGGCGTTCCTGTAAAAACAAGATCGCCTGGCGCGAGCGCGAAGCGTGACGAGAGAAACTCGAGAAGCTTGGGGATCGAAAAAATCATTTGCTCCGTCGAGCCCTGCTGCTTGATCTGGCCGTTTACTTTGAGCATGAGCTCTCCGCTGCTGGCAGGCGCAATGAAATTTCCCAGCGGCGCGAACGTCGGGCGCCCCTTGGCAAGCAGCCACGGCAGCTGGGCTTGCTTGAGCTTGGCTTGAGTGGCGCGATCCGTGACATCGATGCCAACGGCTACGGCATCGATTTGCGTAGGCGAAGCTAGACGCAAGACCAATTCCACTTCGTGATGAACGGAAGCGATCCCTTGAGGAAGCTCGATCACTCCGCGCGGGAGCTCGACACAGCTTGAAGGTTTCAGGAAAACGACGGGCTCGGCGGGAACCTCGTTGCCCAGCTCGCGAGCGTGCTCAGCGTAGTTGCGACCAATGCAGTAAATGCTCATGCAAAGCACACTACCTGAAAACTGAAACTGTACTCAAACCGAAACTCAAACTATAACTGAGCATGCACCATGCGCTTCTCCTCTGCGTCCCTTCTTTGCGCAAGCTTGTCGCTCGCACCGTGGCTCGCAAGCGCGGAAGCCCTGCCGTACTCCACGCGCACAAAACCATTTGAAGCGATGGCATCCACCGTACGCGGAGACGCGCGGACTGTCGCGATGGGAGGCGTTGGAGTGGGAATCCCCGACTCCTACACCTCAGCACTTGAGAATCCCGCCGGCCTTGCTGTGGCCATCTGGGGTGCCAGCACGGGAATCAATTCCAACTGGATTCTGGATCAGAGCATTCAAGGCAACGCGATCCCGCTGTTTAGCCTCAACACCGGCATCGCTTGGGCCCCCTACCCTTGGGGAATCTCCATCGGCTACATGATCCCCTACGAAGAAGGGCAAGCCTTTAGCCAGGGCGATCACTTCATGACCCATCGTGAGATCCAAATCGGGGTCTCGCGGATCTTTGTCAACAATCGCCTCTCGCTGGGCATTCAGATCTTGGGTGGAAGCGCCACGAGGCAAACCGGCACGGAGTACTACAACACGTTTGGAATCGGCGCGACCGGCGGGCTGCTCGTCCAGTTGCCTCATCGGTGGTTCTTGGGGCTCATGGGAAGCACGCCCCAATACTATCCCGGCAGCAACTCCTCTCCCGCGACCACGCCGGGGTTCTTCCAACCCGTGATTGTTCCCGCACGAAGCGGGATCGGAGCCGGATGGATTCCGAACCGTTTTTTCAGAGCGGGCCTGAGCGTCTATCTGTACGGCACGTCGGCCGGCACGGCCCTGCTTCGCGACGAGAATATCTCTATCGGAAGCTTCATGACGGTATCGCCTCACATCGGCGCGTCCTATCAGTGGCTGGAGCTCGGAGAGCTCAAGTCCACGCTCATGGCCGGAAGCTATATCGAGTGGACGCGCACGAACCCGAGCGCCGTGCGGCCGCACATCACGCTAGGCATCGAGCTGGTTCCTTGGGTCATCATCTTGATGGGCGCCGTCGATATCGCGCCCGGCTACATCAATTTCCAATCTGGGATCGGAGTGGACCTGCTAAGGCTGTTCCAGAAGCTCGACCTAGTAGATAAAACCCCACGACCCAGCCTAGGTGGATTCTTGCCCAAGATTAACCATCTTTCGCACGAAGGCTTGCCGCGGTCGATGGTTCCCGAAGGCCAACTGAGCCCCGATATGGACATCGACCCGATCCAAGCCACTCGCGAGATCCCAAGCAGGCTCCAAAAGAAGACCCAGGAGATGGGTCGCCAAGTTCTTGACGGGATCAAAGGCAAAGAGGGGCAGAAGAAGTAAGCTCCAAATTCCGATAAAAAGGCGATGAAGTCTCGTGTCGCTACCATCGCCGCCGTAGCCGCCCTAGTAAGCTTCAGCGTCTTTTCTTGGGGCGCCACAAGCGCGCCGGGATCCTCTGCGTTCCGCAGATGGTGCGCGCGGGTCTTGGAGAACTTCAGCGAACGCCGCGAGTACGCTGAGCTGGATGGAAAAACGATTCGAGTTAAGAAAGCTCTGCCCGGTTTTTTCGGCGGAAAATATTTGGTGATCGAGCGTAAGTGGCGCGAGGACTGGTTTCACACCGAATCTGCGGACGATCCCGCCCCGCAGGGTTCTCCTGAGTGGATTTTCGACATGTTTGGCCAGGAGGTCGCCTCCCGATTGGGCTTCACGCGAAATAGCGATGGCACGATCACGATGCCGGATCAAAAAGAGTTCATCGGCATTCTTCAATTCTTGATTCGAGGACACCGCCTTGGTGAGCCACTACCCCTCGTCGTTCTCCCTCATCCGGAACCTCTCATCCAAGCTCCGACGGAAAAACATGTCGACCATTTCGTCACCAGCGGAATTCTCCCTTGGGCGACTTCAGGAACCTATTTTCATCATGACTACTATTTCCACGTCCTTTCGCTCCTGCTCTGCCCTAACCCCATCTACGAACACGCGCGAAAGCAGATGCGCACGGTCATCGATTACAAGAAGTTCATTGTTTCGAAATACCCGGACCTAAATCGCGAGTCCTTGGTTCAAGACTACTTCACCGAATACTACAAAGAGCTTTCGCAGCGCTTGGATGTGTACTCCGCGTCCATGTACCAATTCTACACAGTTGGAAACCATCCCCCTCTGAGCGACGAGGGCGTCAGACGCGCCAAGATGCTCGCATTTAGGGGAGCAACGCCGAAGGCCTTTTTTGAGGAAATCACCGGCTCCTATCAGGTCACTCGTTCGGCACAAACGGAGCACAACGTCGAAGTCGATATCAAGCTCGCACGCGCACGCGACGAGTTCATCGCGCTATCCATCAAATCCAATCCCACGTTTATGGAAGAAAAACCTGAGATCGGCGATACATCTTGGATCAGGGCTCAGGTCGAAAAGAAACGAGAGCAGCTCGGCCATAGCTCTCAGCGCATCCAAGAAGAACGCACAAAACAGCGTCAGCTGGCTAAGCCTTAGACACTTAGGCGCGATTGCAAAGACTCAATCCGACTCATTAAATAATACCCATTTAGTATCAAGGACATACGCCGCTGGTTCACACTCCATTGGCCCGAGCTTTGCTCTATCTAGTGGTATGAACGCAATTAGGGTGGTTTTAGGCCTCATCATATCGACCTCTGTATTGGCTCCTTCGGGCGCGCTTGCCGCCGCCAAGCAGCCAGTCGTATTGGACCAAAAGCGCCTGGCTCACGTTCGTGAGCTCTTGGGCAATGTCTATGGCCGCAGCGTTGTGCGCCTGGCAGAGAAGATCGGCGATGTTCAAAAAGTCCTCTACCGCGAAGTGGCCGATCGTCTTCAAGGCGATTGGAAAAAACAGAGCGACGGGATCGCTCGCGCGATCACCTCTGAGAGCAAGCGCCATGGTTTTGATCCGATCTTCCTCTATGCTGTGATCGAAAACGAAAGCAGCTTCAACCCGTTGGTACGCGGCACCTCAGGCGAAATCGGCTTGATGCAAATCACGCCCGAAACCGCGAAGTGGGTTTCGAAGCGCTACGGGATCGCCTACCGCGGTCCTTCGAGCCTCAAAGACCCAGTGACCAATATTCGTATCGGCGCGGCTTATCTTGCGCACCTTCGAAAGGTGTTTGACTCGCATTCGCGCCTCTATCTGGCCGCTTACAATATGGGAGCCAAGAACGTGGACCGCGCTCTCGCTAAGCAAATCTGGCCCAAGACTTACGCCTCGAAGGTGATGGAGCGCTACGTTCGCATCTACCGAGGCATCGCAACGGGCACTCAAGCCAGCGGATCGTAAGTCGCCGCGCGCGTCGTTTGCTTCTTGAACCCAACGCCGGGCGCATCTTGAACAAAAAAACCAGCGGCCTTCATGCCTTCGCGAGCGGCCTGCGACTGCGAATATGTGATGAGCTCTGTTCGGGCCTGAGGTCCCAGAGCTGCCTTCAGGCGCGCAAACCAAGGAGCGCTCCAAAGCGGGCCGTCTGTCTTAGTCGAAAACGGGTCATAGAAAATCCAATCCGGCGCCTCTCCTGCTTCATCGAGCTTCTCTTGAATATCGCCTTCCAACAGGCGCCACGTGATACGCGGGCTCTCGAACAGACGCTTCTCCAAAAGCGCCTTAGGCCCCGGATGCCACAGATGCGGAAACCGCCCCGAGACCTTAAGCGCCAGTCTCAACGAATCGAGGTCTTTTTCGAAACTCACGATCTCGAGCTTGGGAAGCTCAGGATCTTTTTCCCACGCGTCGATGAGCGCCATCGCATTGGTTGCTGCCCCCAGGCCGACATCCCAAACGCGAATCACGCCTGAACGCGCGCGCGAGCGCTCCAGCACGCGAGGAGACTCCACGTATAAAAACTTCGCTTCTCGGATCGGATGAGTCGATGGGTGCATCGTCTCGCCGGAGTCCTTTTGGCGAATGCGCGATACTTGCGCGCCACTCTCCGGAGCCACGGTGCTGATCACTTCATAGTTACCCCAAGAAGGCGTGCGACCTCGATCTTCGGCCACGGGAAGGTGTACACGCCTGACTTTCTTGGTGGGAAACTCGCGATCCATCTCGCCGATGACTTGGCGGTGGTTCTTGTAAAACTCGCCAAACGCCCCTGCCGAAAGAGCCTCGCGAATCGCACGCATCAAGCGCTGGTAGAAATGCAGATTGTGCGTGGCTACGAGCTGCCAACCGCCGATCTCTTTGCTCTCGATGAGGTGACGCAGGTAGGCACGCGTATGCCTACGGCAGGTCGGGCAAGGGCATCCTTCTTCGAGCGGACGCACCTGCTCGCGGTAAAGTGAGCGCCTCAGATCGACTTTTCCGCCCCAAGTAAAAGCGACGCCCTGCTGAGCGATAGCTTGAGGCAAAATGCAGTCAAACATATCAACGCCTCGCGCGACGGCCTCGAGCAGATCGATGGGCGTTCCCACTCCCATGAGGTAGCGCGGCTTATCCAAGGGCATGAACTGCGTAGTCCACTCGGTGGTGTCTTCGCGCTCAGGACGTCCTTCGCCAACCGCGAGCCCCCCAATGGCGAAGCCATCGAACGGGGTTTCTTGCAAAGCAAGCGCGCTCACTTTTCGCAATTCTTTATCCAATGCGCCTTGCACGATCCCGAAGAGCGCTTGGTCGGAGCCTTTGCGCGCCTCAAAGCTGCGCTTAGCCCACGCATGTGTGCGATGCATCGCCTGCTCGACCTGAGCGCGATCCGAAGTCGAAGGAACGCACTGATCAAACGCCATCATGATGTCGGCGCCAATCGAGCGCTGAGCATGGATCGAGGCCTCGGGACTCAGTACGATCTCAGCTGAGTCGGGCTGGGGCCTGAAGCGCACTCCGTCGTCATCTACACGGCACAGCTCAGAGAGCGAAAAAACCTGAAAGCCGCCTGAGTCGGTGAGAAACCCGCCGCTCCAACCCGTGAGGCCGTGAAGGCCGCCTAGCTTTTGGAGCAGCTCAGGCCCGGGCGATTGAATGAGGTGGTAGGTGTTGGCGAGCAAGATCTGAGCGCCCGTGGACTCGAGATCATCAAAGGACTGAGTCCGCACGGAGGCCTTGGTTCCCACCGGCATGAACGTAGGTGTGTCGACGATAAGGGGGTGCCCGCGGCTGGGTCGCGAGAGCATGAGCTTTCCGCTACGGGCGCGGGTTGAGGAGTCCTGAGAGAGGACAGAAAATCGAAAGTCCATGAGGCGGGATGGATCTACGATGCTTTACTTTTTAAGTCAATTACCTTGGCTGTGTGCTGGTTGTGCGACCAGCAGTAGAGCTTGAGGTTTGCTGGATCGTGGGTACCGCCGTGGAAAAAGGGGATGACGTGCTCGATGGTGAGGGAGCGGGTGGAGTTGCAGCGGTGGTTCGCGTGCGTGAACTCACAGCGGCCTTGGGCTTTTTGCCAAACCTCTCTGCGAATCGCACGCGGGATATACCGGACCGAGTGATTTGCTTTTACTTCGGGCGCCCGAAGTACTGGAGTGGCGCACACAGACTTCTTTTTATGGGAAACATAAAGCTTCAAAGCTTTTTCAAGGACCTCCGCAACGCTAGCTGCTGGGTTGTGGTCCAGGTCACGTGCTTCCTCTAAAAGTTTCATGACCTTGTCATTTAAAGTCAGACTGATCTGAGTTTGAGTGGCGCTCACCGGTTTGAGCTTTTCTTGAGGCGTCACTCCGGCTTGAACTTCTCGTGAGAGGAGTTCTTTTTCGATTTGTCGGGTGGATTGACCTTGGAGCACGGGAAGTAACCGAGCAACCTCCGCTGCACCCAAGTCCATTCGCTTAGCATGGCTAGCGACTTTCGCCGCTGCAGTTAAGGTCATCGATCCCCTTTCGATTTCTTTTCTGATTTCAGGGACTCGGTACATTAATCGCATCGCGGAGATACGCTCTGAGGTCTGCGATTCGGAGTAGCCTAGGCATTCATGGACGTATTGAAAGAGAGAGGCAAATCCACGGGCTAAATGGATCTCGCGAACCTCAATAAAGTGCAGGCACTCCAAAAGATGCAGCGTCGCACGCCTCTCATCTTTCGCGGCTCGGAGAGTCTGTTCATGAAGCGCTTCACCATCAAGCAGCGAGATATTCATGCAACCCAAGTAACACGGGTTTTTCGCATGCCCGTAAACGCGCACGGCGACCAGCAGACGAATCAAAAATAAAAAATTCCAAAAATCGACCAGCGCGCCACGATCGCGTCACACGAAACCGTACAGCGTGCCTGAAAAGATTTTAAAATGGATTCAACAAATTGAAGATAAACCGCTCAAAAACCCGTCAATAAAAATTCAAAAATATTTTCGAATCGACGCCGAAATCCCAAACGTCGCCACTTCCCCGCTAGCCCATTCCACCGATCACCGAGCCGCCACAAGCTTCCGAACCACAAGCTCACAGCCTCTCCCTCAAAAATCGATGCATCGCCAGGCGCGCGCCAGGCTCCGTCCAGCATTCGTTGTGGCAATTGCCAAGGCGCCCCTCGATGCGATGATACTCGCTCACCGCGCCGACCCGACGTAGTTGCGCGTCCAATCGATCCGAATTGGCGACACCGACTTCGCCGTCATCCACGCCATGAATCGAAAACACCGCCACATCAGGCCGCACGAATGGAAGTGTAGAGAGATCGCGCAACTCTGCTGCGCTCCAAGGCCCCGCGTGCCCAAACATTCCGCCCATGATCATGTCGTAGTCTTTCATGCATTCACGTGCGGGCAGAGTCATGTCGTGGCTTCCGTCCAGATTGACGGCCACCTTCGTGCGGACGCCGTCCTCCCCCGAGCGAAGCGCTAACATCGTGGCCAAGTGCCCACCGGCCGAAACCCCGATCGAAGCCACTCGTTTGGGATCAATGCCGTAGCGGTCGGCGTTCTTCAGGACGAAACGAAGCGCGTTGCGCACGTCCGTGATTTGCGCAGGCCAAGTGCCGCCCAAAGACGACCACAACCGGTAATTCACACCGATGACGACGTAGCCCTCAGGGCAAAATTCGGCAGCTACCCCATCCCCCCAGCTTTTGTCGCCCGTCATCCAGTCGCCCCCATGGATAGCGATGAGTGCCGGCCGGCCCACGCTCGGTCCGCCTGTAGGCAGATGCACGTCGAGCGTACCGGCTGCTCCGATGCTGGGGTCGTAAACGACGTCTTTGTAAGCGAGGTAGGGTTGGCACGGCCCCGTGCCCAGAGCCAAAAGAAGAAATACGCAGGCTAACCCCATCCTTGGAAGAAGGCCCATGCCGCAAGCCTAACAGGAATTTAGAGCAAAATCCCGCGCAACACGAAACTAGCTACCGAGAAGTAGATGATCAGACCCGTGACGTCGACCAGCGTAGCGACGAAGGGAGCGGATGCCGTCGCCGGGTCGATTTTAAATATTTTAAGGATAAAAGGAAGCATCGAACCAGCAAGACTTCCCCACAAAACAACGCCCACGAGACTTCCTGCCACGGCAATCGCTACCGCGACGTAGTGCTCCCCGTAGAGCTGAGCGCTTGAAGGCCAGAGCAAGATGCGCATGAGCCCGATCGAGCCTAGGATCAACCCCAGCACCAAGCCTGAGCCGAGCTCGCGATAAAACACCCTCCACCAGTCGCGCAGCCTGACTTCTTTAAGAGCCATGGCGCGAATGATCAGAGTAGATGCCTGAGATCCAGAATTGCCGCCGCTGCTGATGATCAGAGGAATGAACAGCGCTAGCACCACCGCACGCTCGATCTCTTGCTGATAGTGGCCCATCGCCGTAGCCGTAAGCATCTCGCTGATGAACAGAGTGACGAGCCAGACGGCTCGCTTACGAATCATCTCAAAAAAACCGATCTTCAAATAAGGCGCATCGAGAACTTCGACGCCGCCGAGTTTTTGGATGTCTTCGGTGGCTTCCTGTTGAACGACGTTCACGACGTCGTCGAACGTCACGATACCTTTCATGTGGCCTTCGTGATCGACGACCGGAATGGCCACGAGATTGTGGCGCGCGAAGAGACGCGAGATCTCCTCTTGGTCGACGTCTTCAAGAACGGTGACGACATCGGGCTGCATGATGTCGCGGACCTTCTTTTCGGGAGCAGCAGTCAGGAGCTCGCGGAACGAAACTACGCCCTGAAGCTTTTGGTCCTGATCCAAGACGTAGGCGTAATAAATCGTTTCTAGGTGTGCTTGCGCTTGTACGCGCAAGTAGCGAATGGCCTCATCCACGCCGCTATCAGGGCGCAGGCGCGCAAAGCGCGGGTTCATGAGACCGCCGGCGTCATCCTCGGCATAAGCCAGAAGGGCCGAGACTTCGCGACGCGTCTGGGTATCGAGCAGATTGAGGAGCTCTTCGCGAGCGTCCATCGGAATGGCCTGCGCCAAGTCGGCCGCGTCGTCGGGCTCCAGCAACCGAATCCAGGAGCGCTTTTCAAGCGATGAGAGCTCCGAGAGCAGCTCGGCTTGCTCGGTGACCCTGAGATTTAAAAACAGGTCTTCGGCAGCCGTTCGTGGGAGCTCCTTGAACTTCTCCGTGCGCTCATCGTGCGAAAGCTCGGACCAGTGCGTCAGAAGCTGGTCAATAAAAGAAGGCTGAACGCGCCCCGTTTTAGAGGTGGTCTCGGTGGACGGAGACTCAGGAGTCTCAGCGGCGTTCTGAGGAGCGTTCGTCGAAGGTGACATGCCTTCAACTTTTATAAACCAGGTCGTAGTCCGAGGCGTACTGCAAAAAGCCGGATGAGAGAGATTCCCTGAAGCATTCTTTCGAATCGGCAGCCGCTCGCTTCATAACCCCAAGTTAAACGATATTGACATCGATCATCATATCGTTTAACTTAGAGAGTATGACCGTGAAGGTTTCGCCGAAGTATCAGGTAGTCATTCCAGAAGAGGTGCGAAGGTCCTTGGGCATTAGACCAGGAGCTCGCATGCAAGTAATCGCTAAAGGCAGGGTGGCCTACTTGGTTCCGGTTCCAACACTGGATGATCTGCAGGATGGCTTAAGCGACAAGCTTTCTTCGGAGGACTTAAGAGACAAGAAGGACCGGAAGCTGTGAGTCAGCACAAATCCGGGCGAGTGGTTCTCGATTCTTCAGCTTGGATTGAGATCTTGAGCCAGGGACCTCTAGCCAGAAAGTGTGAGAAAGAGCGCCTGAACGCCTCCGAGATCATCATTCCGACGGTCGTTGTATTCGAAGTGTATCGAAAGATACTTAAAACAGTGTCAGAGGACTTCGCGCTCTCCACGGTAGCGCTTCTCACGCAACAAGGTGACTCACCTTTTACTACCGAGATTGCCCTGCTCGCTGGGGATCTCAGCATCCACCACAAACTGGGAATGGCCGATGCAATGGTTCTTGCACATGCTCACCACCACGATGCGACGCTGGTAACGTTAGATCATGACTTTAGGGGCATTGAAGGCGTGCGATTGCTTCAAAGCGCCTAAGCCTACTTCTTAAGCAACCCGATCTCGCGCAGACGCTCTTGCAGGTAAGTCCGTGCGGTGTGCTGCTCAGAGAGCTTCACTTCGCCAGCCGGGTGCAAGAATAGAGGCATCGAGAACCGAGGCAGCTTGGCTGCAGGTCCCTTAGGATTGACCACTCGGTGGGTGGTCGAAACATAGTAGCGCTCCGTGCACATCTGAAGCATGTCACCCGCGTTGATCGCCAGCTGCCCTGGGTTGATCTCGACCTCATGCCAGTTGCCCTTGAGATCGCGCACCTCTAATCCCGGCGCGGTCGCGGCCGGAAGCAAGGTGATCAAATTGATGTCCTCATGAGCGGCAGCGCGCACGGCGCCCTCCTCTTCGGAGCCCGTCAGAGGCGGATAATGAATGGGGCGAAGCAAAGTATCGCCCGCGCCGTCGACCATCTTGACCAGCGGCATGGAGAATCTGGATCGAATCGCAGCCGGAGTACGTTCCTCCACCCATTGCAAAAGCTCAAGACCCAGGGAGTAAAGCTGCTTGTAGAGCAAAGGCGTGAACTCGCGCGTGTTTTGCGGCAATTCCATTTTCGCGGGTAGTAATGAAAGAACTCTTTAAGGTCGCTAAAACCGTGTAGTTTTTGGCCTTCTCCGTGCGAAACGGAAAGTACCCCGACTGGTTTTCTTGATTGAAACGATAGGAATGCTTTTGCTCGGAGGCGAAGAATTTTTCCCACTCACCGTAGGTGGACTCGATGAGCTGGTGCGAGATGGGGTGGTCGGCCAAGACGGCGAACCCGGTTTCGCGCAGGGATTGTGTAAATTTAAACGCTGCTTCTGGATCTCGGTAGCTGACGGTTTGAACTCTCATTGTTGAGCTTCTCCCGTAAGCCCCCTTATCGCAGACGGGTAGGTTGTGGTAGCTTTATTCCTATATGCGAAACCGAAGAACGTGGGTGAAGCGTTTTAGAGCGGTTTTATTGATTTTCAGCCTGCTCGGAACGTTGCCGTGGGCAATGGCCGCCGAAGGCGGCGGCGAGTCACCGCTCGTTGGAATGGATTTCCATGTCATGGCATCCCTGGGCATTCCGCCCTACGTCTCGCCCTGGATCACGCCCACGACGACGGTTCCTGCCGGGGCTACGAGCCTCCTTGCACCCCTCGATTTCATGCTGGATCTGGCGCAGCGCTGGGACCTCAATATCAAGTTCATGATCGCAAAAGCAGGACCGGTACGCTTTGGGCTGTTCGTTGATGACGGCTACCATGCTGACTTTGCGCTGGGCCGCGTTCCGATGAGCTACGTTTACAACAGCGTGATGTTCGGGGCGAGCGCCATCCTGCATATCCTCAATGGCCACCTCCTGATCAACGCCGATATCGGACCAAATACGACGATGTACTATATCGACAACGCGACTCTGGCCTCTGGCTGGGGCTTAGGTTGGGAAATCGGCGCCGCGGGCCTCATCGGACCCAACGCCGATCAAATGAAAGGGTTCTTGATCGGCTTGGCCTACCAGTTTAGGGCCAGCAGCTTTACGCGCGTGGATTACATCTTAGTCAGAATCGGTTTTGCAATCTGATGGGCGCGTCGCACGCCATGAAGCTCGGAGTGATCTTGCGGGCTCGCTGCCCTGAGTGCGGCAAGGGCAAGATCACGCGAGGGATCTTCTCGCTCAACCAAATATGCCCGGAATGCTCGTATGATTTTCACCCCGAGCCGGGGTTTTACTTAGGCGCGATGGCGGTTTCTTTTTTGCTCACCGCGATGCTCACCATCCCGCCCATGGCGATGCTTAAGATCATGGGCGCAGAGATGGCCGTGCTCATCGTGTTCCCATTCGTTGAGTTCGCTTTTATCGGAACGTTCTTGCTGTTTTACTCTCGCGTGCTTTGGTTGCACGTCGCCCATCGCATGAGCCGAAGGCTCGACGGCTAGCCCTACTGAAGCTCCTTGAGCTTGGCTTGAACCTCGCTCACCTGCTGCTGCAGGACATCTCGCTGCTTTTGCAAATCGAGCAAGCTCGGCGCCTGCTCTTGGGTGCGCACCCAAGGCTTGGCTAGGCGATTAAGCGCGCGGATCTTTGTATCCGATGCGTTGATCATCGCGCCGATCTTGTTCGTAAGCTCCAACTTGATCATCTTTTCGGAATTCGCAGAGAGGTTGCGCTTGCTGGCCGCCGTGCCAATCGTATTGAAGTAACCATCGAGGAATTGCTCGTCCTCGGTTCCCCAACGAGCGAGCCTATCGTAGTAAATCGCGTCGTCGTAACGCAGGGTCCTATTCTCGGAATTTCTGTACTCCGTTAAGGAGTTAAGAAGCAAAAGACGCCCGACACGTACTCTTCTTCTTTGAATCGCGGCCCTGAGATCAAGCCCAGAAGCACCGTTGCGCGATCCTTCCGCAAAGCTGTGGGTGAGAGATCCAGCGTCGCAATGACAGTGAAGATCTTCATGAAGTCTGCGATCTCGATGTGAGGCTGGTGACTCTTTGCAATGCTATAGAGGGCATCAAGTTTTTCTTTCGCGCCGTAAATTTTCAGTGCGACTTCGATTTGCTTCATCACGTTCTCGAAACTCACGGGCTCCGTGACGCCCAAAGCTTCGAATTTCTTGATTTGCTCGTTTAATGTCCCAAGCTTTCCTTTGAGCTCGTAAATCTTTTGCTCAAGCTCGCGACGCGCGAGGTATTTTTGCTCAACCCCGTCGATTCGAACGCGGAGCTGGGGCTCCGGGCGTCATAAACTGAGGTGTAATGCGTCTTGATGCTGATCGCATGCGAAGCGTCGAGCCTATCGAGGTGTCGGGTCACGAGCTTGGCCTTGGCCTGGGTGCTCGCGCTATCCGATACGTAAGCGTAAACCGCCGAAGAGTCGATATTGCCGTTTGAGTTCAAATTGAGGCGCTCGCGCTTCTTGTCGTTCCTTCGCTTGCGACGGCCCCACCAGCTCGTCTGCTCGTCAAACGCGGAGCGTACCTGCGCCTTGAACGTCGAGGTGCTCATGAGGAACTGGTCCAGCAGAGCGAGCTTGGCTTCGGCGTAATCCGATAGACCGATCTCATTCCAATGGAGCAGGAACGCCGAAAAACGCGCTTCCGTCATTTCAAACTGCTTGGCTTTCTTACGAAGCAGAGAAACCTCTGAGATCTGCACTCCGTCGGCGAGTTTGCCGATGGCGAAATGGACATTCTCTAGGATGTTTTCGATCAGGTCGCGTTTCTCAGCCGGCGGCAGCAGAGGAAAGAAATTGAGCATCGTTTCGATGTCGCGCCATTTGCCGAACTTGCGAGCCACGAGCTCCTCGGCGATAGCCTGATAGATCACGCCGGATTCGAGCAGCGGCCTGAGCTGAACGGACGCGCTGTAGGTGTGTCGGTCCTCGGGGCTCGTTAAGCCCAGATCATTCATTGTTTCTTCGATGTTTTCTTTGGATTGGGCAATAGCCTCGATGTCATCGGTCTTCACTCGCGCGAGGCGCTTCTCAAAGACGTCGCCCGGCGTGAGCGCGGTCTTGCACTTTTCAATGGCGTTAGACGGAGCCACGGGACCTGTGGGTGCGTCATCAGCGGCCCAAGCGCAGGTCGAAAGCGTGAGAATGATAGAGAAAATACGGAAAACCACCAAAACCTCTAAGTGGCGGTGCAATTATCTGACTGTATAAGTATTGTCAACTAACTAGCGGTTTTCGCGGCAGTTCACGTTTTGGCAATGCATCGCGTTGTTCTGAGTCTTGCACTGATTTTCGGCAGCCTGTCTGGCCTCAAGGCGAGTGGGCCCAAACGCTTCGTAGTGATTGGTAAAAGCCGAGACCTCGCAAAAAAACCGTCGCGCCGCTCGAGGGTCCGCGCCCCCCACCGTTTGATGGCCACCAATGTTGATATTGATTCCGCCGCGGTTGCCACCCCCTCCGACGGGAGCCGAACGAGAGCCATCAGACTCCATCGCCTTGGCATAACCTTCGCGGTAACCTTTCAACGCTTCGTTGCGCGACGGGCCTTCGCAAGCCGCATATTGGTTGGTCTTTTGTTGCGCGCCATTTTGGTATTCCTGCATCCCAGCCGCGTAAGCCGCGTCGTAGTTGCAGTTCGTATCCTGCCAATCCTTCATCATCGAAGCACAGGAGGACACGAAAACGCTGAGGCCGGCGAGCAGCACGAGGCGAATCATATTCATAGGCCCATAGAATAAGCGCGTTGAGCCTCACTGAAAACCGAAATTCTGCAGTCAAATACACGAACTCAGAGCGCCCACCCGCTCTGAGTTCGATGCTGAGTTAAGTCGCCAAGACTTAGCTCGCTTTGCGAGCCTGATCCTGGGACTGCGAAC